>NZ_RBXX01000002.1:1805718-2106671 GCF_003635025.1 Saccharopolyspora antimicrobica
GCGGGTGAGGCCGAGGGCGAGACCTCCGAGGCCTGATAAGCCTGGCGGCGAAGCCGTCCGTGCTTGTGCGAGCGGCGGCAGCCGCTCGCAGTGCGCATGCGGGGTGACCGCCCGCGGGGCTCTGAGTGGTTTTACGGCCCCTCCGCCGTGCATTGGCCGGAGGGGCGCCCGCAGTCCGGGGAATCACTCAGGTTCCGCCAAGCGACCACCCACGCGACGCAACCGCCAACAAGCACTCAGCCCAGACGTCGGGCGCATCGCGCGCTGTCCCACTTCGTGGGGCAGCGCGCTGCGCGTTCGCCGAGCTCGCCGATCGGTGGGCGACAATGGTCTGCGCACCCAGGTAGAGCAGGAGACTCACGGTGACTTCTCCGGATGCGGTTTCGCTGATCGTCGGACTCGGCAACCCGGGCCCGCGCTACGCCGGCAACCGGCACAACATCGGCTTCCTGGTCGCCGACGAGCTCGCCGACCGGGTCGGCGGGAAGTTCAAGGCGCACAAGTCCGGCGCCGAGGTCGTCGAGGGACGGCTCGGCGGCGCGCGCGCCGTGCTGGTGAAGCCGCGTTCGTTCATGAACCTCTCCGGCGGCCCGGTGGCGGGCGCGGTGAAGTTCTACAAGGTGCCGCCGGAATCGCTGATCGTGATCCACGACGAGCTGGACCTGCCGTTCGGCACGATCCGGCTCAAGCGCGGCGGCGGCGAGAACGGCCACAACGGCCTGCGCTCGATCAGCAAGTCCCTCGGCACCCGCGACTACGTGCGGGTGCGCTTCGGCATCGACCGCCCGCCCGGCCGGATGGACCCGGCCGACTACGTCCTCAAGGACTTCGGAACCGTCGAGCGCAAGGAACTGGCGTACTTCATCGACGTCTGCGCGGACGCGGTGGAAGCGGTGGCCACCAAGGGCCTCGAAGCCGCCCAGAACCAGTTCCACTGACCCTCCCGGCTGCTGGCCGCGAGCCCACCCGGCTGCGGGTCCGGTGCAATTTCAATGGAAATCAGACGTCTGATTTCCATTGAAATTGCGGACAGTATCGGCGTGTCGGGAGGCGACACGCCGAAGATCCGCAAGTTCAATTGAAATCCGATCTTCGATTTCCATTGAAATCGCATGGCCCTGCGCGGAGCCGGTGGACCTGCGCGGAGCCGGTGGGCCGAGCGGTGGGGTCGGTCGGTGGGACGAGCGGTGGAGTCAGTCGGTGGGGACGAGGGCCGCGGTGGCGGCTCGTTGGAGCTTGCCGGACGGGGTCTTCGGCAGCGAGCCGGGTGCGAGCACCACGACCGCCGACGGGCGGACGCCGACCGCGTCGACCACGCGGGCCGCGACCTCCTTGCGCAGCGCCTTCTCCGCCGCTTCGTCGCCCGCCAGGCGGGACTCCAGCACCACCGCGAACCGCTCGCGACGGCTCCCGGCCTCCAGCCGGACCGCGGCCGCGTTGCCCGCCCGCACCCCTTCGACCTCGCCGGCGGCCCGCTCGATGTCGATCGGGTAGATGTTGCGCCCGCCCATGATGATCACGTCCTTGCGCCGACCGCAGATCACCACCTGCCCGTCGACCAGGTAGCCGTCGTCGCCGGTGTCCAGCCAACCAGCGCTGTCCTGAGTGGACAGCGGTCCGTCGACGGTCAGGTAGCCGGGCGTCACGGCCGCACCGCGGATGCGCAACCGCCCGACCTGCCGCTCCCCCAGCCGCCGCCCGTCGTCGTCCACGACGTCGACCTCCAGCCCCGGCAACGGCCCGCCGAGCAGCGCGAACTGCCGCGCCCGCGCGGTGTCCGGCGACACCGGCTCCGCCCGCCGCCGCTCCAGCGCGTCGCCGTCGACGACGTCGACGTCCAGCCCGCGCCCGAGCGGCGCGAAGGAGACGGCGAGCGTCGCCTCGGCCATCCCGAAGGCGCACACCATGCTGGTCGAGCTCAGCCCGAAGCGCGCGCCCGCCTCGGTGAAGGTCCGCACCGCGGCAGGATCGATCGGTTCCGCGCCGTTGAGCGTGAAGCGCACGCTGGAGAGGTCGAAGTCGCCGTCGTCGGCGCGGGCCATCCGGCGGCCGACGATCGCGTAGGCGAAGTTCGGCGCGGCCGTCACGGTGCCGCGGTACTTGGTGATCAGCTCGGGCCACAGCAGCGGCCGGGACAAGAAGTCCGCCGGGGTGACCTTGACCGCCGACATGCCGATGGCCATCGGCACCGTCAGGCACCCGACCATGCCCATGTCGTGGAACAGCGGCAGCCAGGACACCGCCACATCGCGCTCGGCGTCCAGCTCGGCTGCCTCGACCATCGCCAGCAGGTTCGCGTGCAGGTTGCCGTGGGTGATCCGCACGGCCTTGGGATCAGCGGTGGAGCCACTGGTCAGCTGCAGCAGCGCGGTGGCGTCCTCACCCACCTCGACGGGCCCGGCCAGCGGAGCGGCATCGGACTCGGCGAGCGCGGCCAGGTCCCGGTGCGCGATCGAATTCTCGTCCAGCAACCCGGAGAGCTGCTCGAACGGCGGCCCCAGCAGCACCAGCCGGGCGCCGATCATCTTCAGCACCCGCAAGGTGTCCTCGGCCCAGTGCGCGAGATCCGTCCGAGGGGTCGGCTGGTGCAGCATCGTCACGCTGCCACCGCCGAGCCACACGGCCTGCACGGCGGGCGCGATCAGCGCCGGATCAGCGGCCAGGACCGCGACGGCGGCACCGGGCCTGAGCTCCGCGCCGAGCGCCCCGGCGATCCCCAGCGCATCGGCGTGCACCTGGCCCCACGTGCGGAACCAGGGCTCCGCGGGCTCGCCCGTGGTCAACCCGCGCCCGTCGTCCCCGGAATTGCGCTGAGCGGACGCCACCAGTGCTTCCACGAACCGACTCATGTGACGCAGCTTACAGCTCAGCGATCTCCGCCACCGCAGCCGACGAACCAGTGCGGTACCGAGCTGTAGCTTCAGCACATGTACCGGTTCGGGCACCTCGGAGCCTTCAAGACGGCGCCTGCTCCCGCCGCCGCGATCCACGACGGGGACCTGGCGAGGCTCGAAGCGCTGCGCGCGGAAGGCTGGGACCCGGACGCGGAGATCCCGCTCAGCACGTCGATCGCGGAGATCCCGCTCCGCCTCGCGCTGATCGCCGGCAGGAACGAGATCGTCGAATGGCTGATCAGCGGTGGAGCGTCGCTGAACCTGCCGGGGAAGGGCGTCTTCCCCGCTGCCGCGCGCTACGCCCGTCCGCAGGTCCTCCGCAGGCTCGCGGCAGCGGGCGCCGACGTCCACGCGGCCACGAAGGTGGGCAACGACGCGCTCGCCGAAGCCGTCCACGGACAGCGCTGGGAGAACGTGGCGGTGATCGATGAGCTCGGCCATTCGGTCGCCGACCACGGCGGCCCCGCCTTCCGCCAACTCGTGGTGGACGGCCCGGAATCGGCCCTGGCGCTGTTCGTCGAACGAGGCGTCGACATCGACCACGCGGAGCCCGACAGCGTCTACCCGTGGGGGCCGACGCCGGTGAACGCGGTCGCGCGGTATGGAAACCTCGACCGGCTCCGGTTCCTCGTAGCGCACGGTGCCGACGTGTCGATCACCGACCGCAGCGGGATGCGGCCCTACTCCACCGCGGTCGAGCGCGGCGACGACGCGATGGCCGAATACCTGGCCTCGGTCGAGCCCGCCGAGCTGCGCTCACCGCAGCGCGCGGTCGAGCTGCTTCGCCGGTTCGAGGTTCCCGCGGACCTCGTGGCGTTCCTGCAGCGCGACGACCGCCGGATCCGACTCCCCGAAAGCGGCTTCGGCGAGCTCGACTTCTTCTCCTGCACCGATGTGTTCGAGGCAGAGCTCGACGACCGGAAGCTGCTCCGCCTGTCCCGCACCACCGAGGACTTCACCGACGTCCTGATCGTCTGGAACCCGAGCTCGAAGAAGCTCGCGTGGTTCGACCAGGAGCACGGCGAGTTCGCAGATCTCGCCTCCTGGCCGGAGTTCATCAGCGCCCCGGACGACTGGATGGCCACGATCCACGAGTGACGCCGTCAGCCCAGCTGGTCGGCGAGTTCCATCCAGCGGGCTTCGACGTCGTCCTTCTCCTGGTGCAGGCCGAGCAGCTCGGCGTTCAGCTTCGCCAGCCGCTCCGGCTCCGTCGCGGCCTCCGCGAGCTTCTCGTGCAACGCCTGCTCGCGCTGCGCGAGCTTGTCGAGCTGCCGCTCGCAGCGCGCGAGCTCCTTGCGCGCCGCGTGCTCCTCCGCGCCCGAGAGCCCGCGCGGCTCCGCCGCATCGGTGGCCTGCTTGCCGACGACGCTGTCCTCCGCCGCCAGCAGCGATTCCCGGCGAGCCAGGTACTCGTCGATGCCGCCGGGAAGGTGCGTCAGGCGGCCGTCGCCGAACAGCGCGTGCACGCTGTCGCACACACGCTCCACCAGGTACCGGTCGTGCGAGACGACCACCAGCGTGCCCGGCCAGCCGTCGAGCAGGTCCTCCAGCTGCTGCAGGGTGTCGATGTCCAGGTCGTTGGTGGGCTCGTCCAGGACCAGCACGTTCGGCTCGGCCATCAGCAGCCGCGCCAGCTGCAGCCGACGGCGCTCACCACCGGAGAGGTCCTCGACCGGCGTCCACTGCCTGCCCTTGCCGAAGCCGAACTTCTCGCCCAGCTGCGAGGCGGACAGCTCGTACTTGCCGAGGGTGACCCGCTCGGCGACGTCCTCGATCGCCTCCCGCACCCGCCATTCGCCCGGCAGGTCGTGCAGCTCCTGGGTGAGGTGCGCCAGCCGCACCGTCTTGCCCTCGATGCGCTTGCCCGCGTCCGGTTCGCGCTCACCGGCGAGCAGCTTCAGCAGCGTCGTCTTCCCGGAGCCGTTGACGCCCACCAGGCCCAGCCGGTCGCCGGGCCCGATCCGCCAGGTCACGCCGTCGAGCAGCGTGCGGCCGGCGATCCGCAGGTCGACGTCCTCCAGCTCCAGCACGGTCTTGCCCAGCCGCCGCTTGGCGAAGGCGACCAGCTCCGCGGAGTCGCGCGGTTCCGGCACGTCGGAGATCAGCGCCTCGGCAGCCTCGACCCGGTAGCGCGGCTTGGAGGTGCGGGCCTTGGCGCCGCGCTGCAGCCAGGCGAGCTCCTTGCGGGCGAGGTTCTGCCGCTTCTCCTCGACTGCCTGCGCGATGCGGGCGCGCTCGGCGCGGGCGAAGATCCAGTCCGCGTAGCCGCCCTCGTACTGCTCGACCCGGCCGTCGACGACCTCCCAGGTCCGGTTGCAGACGGTGTCCAGGAACCAGCGGTCGTGGGTGACGACCACCAACGCGCACCGGCGCTCCAGCAGGTGGTCGGCCAGCCAGCGCACGCCTTCGACGTCGAGGTGGTTCGTCGGCTCGTCCAGCACCAGCAGGTCGATGTCGCGCACCAGCGCGGCGGCCAGCGCGACCCGGCGGCGCTCGCCACCGGAGAAGTCCTTGACCGGGGTGTCCAGCCCGAGCCTGGTCATGCCGAGCCCGCCGAGCACCGACCGCACCTTCGCGTCGGCGGCCCACTCGTGCTCAGCGGTGAAGCCGTGCGGGTCGAGGACCGCGTTGCGCACGGTGGCGTCCTCGGGGAGCTCGGTGCGCTGCGTGACCACGGCCATCCGCAGATCGCGCGACTGGCTCACCCGGCCCTCGTCCGGTTCGGCGATGCCGGCGAGCACCTCCAGCAGCGTCGTCTTGCCGCCGCCGTTGAGCCCGACGACCCCGATCCGCTCGCCTGCGGACACGCCGAGGGACACACCGTCCAGCAGCGGGCGCACGCCGTAGCTCTTGTGGACCGATTCGAGATTGACCAGGTTCACCATCGAGTGCTCGTCTACTCCATCAACTGCGTTGCGTCGTCAAGGCCCGGGCGGGGCGTCGATTTCGTACGAAATCGACCGTCACCCGGGTGAACGTCAATTTCCGACGTGGCCGCTCAGGCGTGGACCTGCGGCGGGGTGGGGCGGTGGGCCGGTTCTTCGGACACCAGCTTGGCGCCCGGCACCGGGCCGTGGGCCACGCGGACCGTGCGGCAGACGCCGGCGCCGGAGAGCTCCGCGGCCACGCGCACCGCCGCGTCCGCGTCCGTGCACAGGAAGGCGCAGGTCGGGCCGGAGCCCGAGACGATGCCGGCGAGCGCACCCGCCTGCACGCCCGCGCGCAGCGTGCGGCGCAGGCCCGGGCGCAGCGACACCGCGGCGGCCTGCAGGTCGTTGCCCAGCAGCAGAGCGAGCTGGCGGGGATCTCCGGAGGCCAGCGCCTCCAGCAGCGGTTCGACCTCGCCCACCCGGTTCGGCCGGGATTCCTCCCGCAGCCGGTCCAGCTCGGTGTAGACGGCGGGCGTGCTCAACCCGCGCCGGTCGAGCGCGATCACCCAGTGGAACGTGTGCCGGGCCAGCACCGGGACCAGTCGCTCACCGCGGCCCGTGCCCAGCGCGGTGCCGCCCTGCAGGGAGAACGGGACGTCGCTGCCCAGCTTCGCGCCGAACTCGCTGAGCTCGTCGCGCCCCAGCTCCAGCCGCCAGAGCTGGTTGAGCGCCAGCAGCGTCGCAGCCGCGTCCGCGCTGCCCCCGGCCATGCCCCCGGCGACCGGGATGCCCTTGTTGATCGACAGCCGCACGCCGGGTTCCTCCGGGTCGCGACCGCTGTGCTCGGCGAGCAGCTGCACCGCCTTCCACGCCAGGTTGCTGGCGCCGGTGGGCACCGAGTCCGCCCCCTCGCCGTGCACATCGATGCCGGGTTCCTCGGCGACCAGCACGGTCACCTCGTCGGTCATCGACAGCGCCTGGAAGACGGTGACGAGTTCGTGGTAGCCGTCCGGTCTGGCATCGCCGACCGAGAGGTGCAGGTTCACCTTGGCCGGGACGCGAACGGTGATGGGGGTAGGAACCACGGAGAGCACACTTAGAGCGTACGTGCCCACGCCACTCCACCGCCGACTTCCCTGCGCTCTTGTCTGACGAAACTCGTCTTGCGTGGCGGTGCGGGTAGCGGAACCTCAGACGCCGCTTGGACTGCGGGAGCCTGTTCTTATGTATGTCCAGGTCGAGACCGAGATCGGTCAGCCAAGCCCGGGCCCGGAACGGCGGGAGGGCACCGCCCGGGCCGTGGCCCGGAGGGTGCCCTCCGTCGGTGCTGCGGGTCAGGAAGCCGGGATGACGGCCACGCCGCCCCACTTCTGGTTGATGAAGTCCTTCACCTGCTGGGAGCGCAGCAGCTCGGCCAGCTTGGTGATCCGCGGGTCCTTGGCCAGCGTCGGCGAGGTCACCAGGCCGTTGGCGTACGGGTTGTTCTCCGGGCTCTCCACCGCGATCGGGTTCTGCAGGTTGGCCTTGATCGCGTAGTTGCCGTTGACCACCGCGACGGCGGCGTCGTCCACCGAGCGCGGCAGCTGGTCCGGCGAGAGGTCCTTGAACTCGAGGTTCTTCGGGTTCTCCGCGATCGCCGACGCCAGCCGGGTGCCGACCGCCGCCTCCGGCTTGAGCTTGATCAGCCCGCCCTGCTCCAGCAGCTTCAGGCCGCGGAACTGGTTCGCCGGGTCGTTGGACAGCGTCACGGTTGCGCCGTTGGGAACCTCCTGCAGCGTCTTGAACTGCTTGGAGTACGCCGCCAGCGGCTCCAGGTGCACCGGCGCGATCCACTCGAAGTCACCGCCGCGCTGCTTGCGGTACTCATCCAGGTACGGGACGTGCTGGAAGAAGTTCGCCTCCAGCTCGCCGTGCGCCACCGCCTCGTTGGGCCGGTTGTAGTCGTCGAACTTGACGATCTCGATGCCGATCCCGGCCTGCTCGGCCAGGTTGTCCTTGACGTACTCCAGGATCTCGCCGTGCGGGGTCGGGCTGACGCCGACGCGGATCGGGGCGTTGGGGTCGTCGGCGGCGGACGAGCCGCCACCGCACGCGGTCAGCGCCAGACCGGCGGCGGCTACCAGGGCAGCGAAGCGCAAACGCATCAGGAAATGTCCTTTCTGGACGCCAGAACGGGAACCAGGTCCCGGACGAAGGAGAATCGGGTCGCACCGGACCCGCGAGTTCAGCCGGCCGCGGTGCGGCGGCGGTCGACCAGCTTGGCCGTGAGATCGGTGATCAGCTGCATCCCGAAGGCGAGGACCGCGAGGACCACGACCGAGCCGTAGAGCAGCCGGTCGTCGTAGCCCTGGTAGCCGTCCTGGATCGCGGTCGTGCCCAGGCCACCGCCGCCGATCGCGCCCGCCATCGCGGCGTAGCCGATCAGCGCCACCGCGGTCACGCCGACCGCGCCGACCAGCGCGGCCCGCGCCTCGCCGAGCAGCACCGTCCACACGATCCGCAACCTGCTGGATCCCGTGGTGATCGCCGCCTCCACGACGGTGAAGCTGACCTCGCGCAACGCGTTCTGGGTCAACCGCGCGAAGAACGGGATCGCGCCGATGGTCAGCGGCACGATCACCGCGGTGCTGCCGATCGACGTGCCGATCAGCAGCCGGGTGAACGAGGCCAGGACCACCAGCAGCACCACGAACGGCACCGAGCGCACGACGTCGACCACGACGCCGAGCACCCGGTACAGCACGGGTTTCGGGTTCAGCCCGACCGGCGAGCTCAAGTGCAGCAGGACACCGAGCGGCAGGCCTCCGAGCACTGCCAGCAGGGTGGACACCAACACCATGTAGAGCGTGCCGAGCGTTGCTTCACCGAGGGTTGCGAAGACCTCCGACCAGGGGGTCACATCACTCACGCAGCAACTCCGTCAACGCACACCGGGGCGCGTCGCACGTGCGCGTCCCGTTCGACCATCCACTTCAGCGCGGCCTCGGCGCGTTCGCCGCTCAGGCCGACCTTGAACTTCGCGACCGGCGTGTCACCGAGGCGGGTCAGACCGCCGCCGAGGATCGCCAGGTCGATGCCGAACCGGCTGGCCGCCTCCGGCAGCAGCGCGCCGACCGCGGCGAAGCCGACCAGCACGACCTCGGCGACCACGTCGTGGCGGCCGTCGGTCGGGCGCAGCGGCTCGGCCTGGTCGGTGGCGGGCAGCAGCGTCGAGCTGACCCGGCTGCCGGGCTCGGCGACCAGGTCGAGCACCTTGCCGTGCTCCACCACGCGCCCGCCGTCCAGCACCGCGACGTCGTCGGCGATCTTGCGCACCACGGCCATGTCGTGGGTGACCACCAGCACGGTGACGCCCAGTTCGGCGCGGGCGCGGTCCAGCACGGTCAGCACCGAGTCGGTGGTGCTGGGGTCCAGCGCGGAAGTCGGTTCGTCGGCCAGCAGCACCGAGGGCTTGGCGGCCAGCGCTCGCGCGACCGCGATCCGCTGCCGCTGCCCGCCGGAGAGCTGGTCGGGGTAGACCGAGGCCTTGTCGGTCAGGCCGACGAGGTCCAGCAGCTCGCCGACGCGGCTGCGCCGCTGCGGGCCGGACATCCCCGCCGCCTCCAGCGGCAGCGCGACGTTGCCCGCGGCGGTGCGCTGCCGCAGCAGCGAATCCCCTTGCGGCACAACGCCGATCTGCCGGCGCGCGGCGCGCAGCGCCTTGCCGTCGAGGGAGACCAGGTCGGTGCCGTCGACCCGGATGGCGCCCGCGTCCGGCTTCTCCAGCAGGGCGATGCAGCGCGCCAGCGTGGACTTGCCCGCGCCGCTGGGGCCCACCACGCCGCACACCGCGCCGGCCGGGACCTCCATGGTCACGCCGTCGAGGGCGCGCACGGTGCCGTTGTTGTGCTGGAAGGACTTGGTCAGGTTCTCGACTGTGATCACGATCGGCTCCACATCAGCTCGCGACGGCCGCGCTCCGCGCAGGAGCAGCAGGCCAGGGAACTTCGGAAAGGGAGGAAGGGCTGGGTCACATCTCGCGACGACAGGCGGTGGTGGTCCGCCGCCCGTGGTCGATGACGCGACGCTGCGTCAGCAGCCTCCGGATGTGGCTTTGCGATGACCGTGCCGAAAAAGTCCGGGTCTGCCCCGCGGTCGAGTCGGCTAACAGCGCGTTGGAATCCACAGCTACTCCATCGGTCCTGGCGTTAGCACCTGCCCGTCGGGTGGTTGCTGCGGCGTCTGGGAGCCAGGTCTCTCGGCCGCTCGGGATGGATTTCCCGAATAGTAGAACCCACTGGCGGATTCCAGCGCAAGTTGATAGTCGTCACTTTCCGAAATCGTTCGCCAAATCACACACCCGGACGAGCGGGAATTTTCCCGCCGCACTGGGTGTTCGCGGTGACTCCGGGTAGTGGATCAGCTGCGATTGGCAAGCGCCCGGACGGGTGGTTCAGCGGTCCGCGGCGGCGAGCTCCGCGATGCGCGCGAAGTCGGCGACCCGCAGCTGCTCCCCGCGGGTCATCGGATCCACGCCGGCCGCCCGCAGCAGCTCCTCGGCGCGTGCGGCGGAGCCCGCCCAGCCGGACAGCGCACCGCGCAATGCCTTGCGCCGCTGGGCAAAAGCCGCGTCCACGACGCGGAAGACGTCCTCGCGTGGCGCGCTCGACGGCGGCTCGACGCGCCGGAACGACACCAGCCCGGAGTCCACATTGGGCACCGGCCAGAACACCTTGCGCGGCACCGGACCCGCGCGCCGCACGTCGGCGTACCACGCGGCCTTGACGCTCGGCACGCCGTAGACGCGGCTGCCGGGCTGCGCGGACATCCGGTCGGCGACCTCCGCCTGCACCATGACCAGCCCGTGCTCCAGGCTCGGCAGCTCGGCGAGCAGGTGCAGCACGACCGGCACGGCCACGTTGTAGGGCAGGTTGGCGACCAGCGCGGTCGGCGGCGCCGGGAAGTCCTCGGCGCGGACTCGCAGCGCGTCGGCTTCGAGCACGGTGAGCCGATCGGCCAGCCCGGGGGCGAACTCCGCGGCGGTGCGCGGCAGCCGGGCGGCCAGCACCGGATCGATCTCGACGGCGGTCACCGCACCGGCGGCGGGCAGCAGGGCCAGCGTCAGCGAGCCCAGGCCGGGCCCGACCTCCAGGACGACGTCGTCCGCGGTGACCGACGCCGAGGACACGATGCGCCGCACCGTGTTCGGGTCGTGCACGAAGTTCTGCCCGAGCTTCTTCGTCGGCCGGATGTCGAGCTCCTCGGCCAGCCGGCGCACGTCGGCCGGGCCGAGCAGCGCAGCCTGCTGGTCGTCCACGGGAAAAACGTACCCGCAACCCCTCCCGAGTCCCCGACCAGGTGCGCCATGGCAAAAGCCCGTGAGTGCTTTGGGGCGCTACAACACCCCAACGCACTCACGGGCCATGGACTGCCAAACGGTCCGGGAGTCAGCTCAGGCCGAGCTTGGAGGAGCAGCCCGGCCAAGCGCCGTAGCCGCCGCCGCGGGCCGCGCGGACCTTCTCCGCGACCGCGATCTGCTGCTCGCGGCTGGCCTGGTGGGGGTACGGGGCGTACTGGTCGCCGCCGTAGGCGTCCCACGTCGACTTGTTGAACTGCAGGCCGCCGTAGTAGCCGTTGCCGGTGTTGATCGACCAGTTGCCGCCGGCCTCGCACTGCGCCAGCTTGTCCCAGACACCGCTGGTCGGCGGCTGCTTGCCACCGACGCGCACGACCTTCTCCTGGGCTTCCTTGGTGATCTTCTCGCCGACCGTCTCGCGGTTGACCTCTTCGCCGTTGCGGGTGGTCACGCGGGTGGTCACGATCTTCTCGCCGGCGACGCCCGGGAACTCGACCCGCTCCTCGCCCTTGAACATCGTGTTGTCGACGATCTCGCGCACCGGCGGCTCGACCGGCATCGTCACGTTGATCACCGTGCTGCTGGTGCGGACGATGCGGATCTCCGCACCGCTGACCAGTCGCTGGTCGCCGCCCGGCGTGATGGTGTCCTCGGCGCCGAGCTGGAGGTTCTGCTCCTTGACCAGCTCGTCGATGTTGGCGGCGGTGGTGGTCAGCCGCCGCGGCTCACCGGCGCCGTCGATGATGGTGATGTCCTTGCTGGTCTTGATGACCAGCTCCATGCCGTCGGCGGGCACCGCCATGCCGCGGTCGGCGGAGAGCCACGCGCCGTCGGTGGGCACGCCGAGCTGCTGCAGCGCCTGCCCGACGGTGACCGAGCGGACCCACTCCTCGCGGATCTCGCCGTCGACGTTGAGCTTCAGCAGGCGACCGCGGTCGAGCGTGATGGTGTCGCCGTGGCCGACCTTGGCCTGCGGCGACGGGCTGAGCGCGTCGTGCTGGCCGATGGCGATGCCCTCGTCGGCCAGGACCTCGCCGACGGTGCTCTCGTAGGTGTTGATGGTGCGCTCTTGGCCGTCGATCTCGACGGTCACCGACTTGTCCATCGCGGCGGCCGCGCCGCCGGTGCCGGTGAGGGTGAGCAGCACGCCGGCCACCGCGCCCTTGAGGAAGCGCCGCTTCCAGACGGTGATCGCCTCGACGACCTCCTGCGGCGGAGCGCCGCTCTCCTCGGCCTCCGGCAGCGCGTCCGGGATGACCAGCGGGGGGAGGACGGTGGTCTCGGCGTTGATCAGCCGGATGACCTCGTCGACGTCGATCTCGGCGGTGTTGAGCATGTCCTCGGCGTCCGGGCCGAGCGCCTCGTAGATGTCCGCCGGGGTGATGTCCAGGGCACCCGGCGGGAAGCTCGGGTGGTCCTCGGCCGGGTAGCGCTCCGGCTCGGGCCGGTCGAGCAGACCGACAGCCGTGTGCTGCTCGGGCGCCGAGACCGGGGTGAACCAGTCCGTCGCAGAGTCGAAGGAGTCGGCCCAGTAGTTCTCGGTTCGATGACCGGGATAGCTGGGCTCGCCGCGTCCGTTCACAGGGTCGTTACCTCCCGAAGGCGGAAGTCGCGCTGGTGCGGGACGGGGAATGCGTCGGGCGAGACCATGTCATCGCTCAACTCCCTCGTTCCCTGCAGGCGCACAACCTTCGTGCTTCGTGTCTGTATCCGACTCCCGCAAGCCAACTGCCGTCCTAGCCGACCGGGGCGTCGTTGCCCGCGGCCCGCTTCCCCGACGTACACCGGCGAGACTAACGGGCGTTCCCCATGACTGGTTGTCATCGGTTACGAGGCCGAGACTCTAGCGTGATCAAGCGGAGCAGCCAAGCACCCGGGTCGCGCCTGTGATCTGCGTTACGCCGGTTTGCCGAGCAACCAACCACGATCAGTAAGCGATATCGCCCGAATTTGGCCCGTTCGGGGGTACCGAAGCGGTTCGTGAACAGATTTCCCGCAGGTCGAGGTGATGTAACACACGGCCCTGACAACCGGTGTCAACGCAGCGGAATCAGCCGTCCGGCGGGCCGCGGACACGAGCCCGGCCCGAGCGCGCTGCGTGCTCGGGCCGGGCCTCCCTCCCCTCACCGTGGGAACTGCACCCGCCGGTGAGTCGTTCAGCTTGCTATCTCGGCAGACCCAGCTTCCGGGCGCAGGCCGGCCAGGCGCCGAAGCCGCCGTTGGCCGCGCGCAGCACCTCGGCGATGGCGATCTGCTGCTCGCGCGTCGCGCGGTGCGGGTACCGGTGGAACCGCTCACCGCCGTAGGAGGCCCACGTCGCGCGGCTGAACTGCAGCCCGCCGTAGTAGCCGTTGCCGGTGTTGATCGACCAGTTCCCGCCCGACTCGCACTTCGCCAGCCGGTCCCAGACCCCGGCGGCTTGCGCCGTGCCCGGCGACACCGCCGCCGCCGACACCGCTCCGGAGAGCACGATGGCCGCCGCGGCGGTCGTCTTCGCGAAATTGCCGAACCTCATCGCCATCCTGACTGCCGTAACTCCGGTCGGGAGGGCCTCCGCCTGGCAACGGCGGAGTTTCGGGGGATGCCCTCCACCCGGCTTCCGAAGTGGACGGTAGGTACGGCTCGGCGGACTGCAAGCGGGCGCGGTCGAACGTCCCAATAACAAAGGACAGCGGGTGAAGGAAGGCGGCCCCGGGTTACACCTGATCGAGCGCGAAGAGCCGCTCGGCGGTGGCCGTCGTCGCTACCACGAGTTCTTCCAGCGTCATGCCACGGAGTTCCGCAAGATCCCGCAGGGTGTAATTGACGCAGTAGGGCTCGTTCGGCTGGCCCCGGAACGGGTGCGGGGTGAGGAACGGCGCGTCGGTCTCCACCACCATCTGCTCCAGCGGAACCAGCTGCGCCGCCTCCCGCAGCCCCTTGGCGTTGCGGAAGGTCGCGGTCCCGGCGAACGAGAGCACGTACCCGGCGGCCACGCAGGCGCGGGCGAACTCGGCGTCACCGGAGAAGCAGTGGAACACCACCTTCTCCGGAGCGCCCTCCTCGGCGAGGATCCGCAGGATGTCCTGGTGCGCCTCGCGGTCGTGGATCATCAGCGGCTTGCCGCTGCGCTTGGCCAGGTCGATGTGCCAGCGGAACGCCTCCTGCTGCGGCTCCGGCGGCGAGTAGTCCCAGTAGTAGTCGAGCCCGGTCTCCCCGACCGCGACCACCCGCGGGTGCGCGACCAGCTCCTCCAGCACGCCGCGGTCGGCGTCGGTGAAGTCCTTGGTGCGGGTGGGGTGCAGCGCGACCGCGGCGAACACCCGGTCGTCCCACGTGGACGCCTCGACCGCCCACTGCGCCGAGGCGATGTCGTCGGCGACCGTCACCACCCGGCCGACCCCGGCGGCCTCCGCGCGGTCCACGACGGCGCGCACCTCGTCGGGCGTCTTCGCCCCGCAGGCGTCCAGGTGGGTGTGCGCGTCGACCGCGAGCGCGGGCAGCGCCTCCGGCACCGGCGGCAGCTCCCGCTTCCGGTCCCGCTTGCTCATCCCAGCCTCCAGTTTCGACACGGGTGAGGGGCACCCGCGATCGCAGGTGCCCCTCATCTCGTCGTTGGCGTCAGCTCTCGATCGGGGCCCACTCGGGCCCGGTCTCGCCCAGCTTCGGGTCCAGCTTGGCGAACAGCGGGCTCGGCTTGTTCAGCGGCCGACCCACCTCGATGTCGGTGGAGCGCCACGCCGCCTGCTCGGCCGCGTACTCGCCCATCAGCACCGGGTACTCGACGCTCTCGTCGTCCAGGTCCGCGACCTCGCGGATCTCCGGCTGCGCCGACCAGACCCCGGTGCCGCCCAGCAGCTCGTGCACCTTCTGCGCCGAGTGCGGCAGGAACGGGGTGAGCAGCGTGTTGGCGTCCGAGACGACCTGCAGCGCGGTGTGCAGGACGGCGTCGCGCCGGTCCGGGTCGTCCTTGAGCTTCCACGGCTCCTGGTCGGACAGGTACTTGTTCGCCGCCGACACCACGCGCATCGCCTCCTGCGCGGCTGCCTTGAACCGGGACCGCTCCAGGTGTCCGCCGACGGTCCCGAAAGCGTTGCGGGACAACGCCTTCAGCTCCTCGTCCGCGGCCTTGGGCGCGGTCGGGGCGGGCACCGCGCCGTTGTTCTTCGCGGCCATCGAGATGGAGCGGTTGACCAGGTTGCCCCACTCGTTGGCCAGCTCGAAGTTGGTGCGGCGGACGAACTCGTCCCAGGTGAAGTCGGTGTCCTGGTTCTCCGGGCCGGCCACCGAGATGAAGTAGCGCAGGGTGTCCGGGCCGAACTCGCGCAGGAAGTCCCGCACGTAGATCACCGTGCCGCGGGAGGTGGAGAACTTCGACCCGCTCATGGTGAGGAACTCGCTGGAGACGATCTCGTCCGGCAGGTTCAGGGTGCCGAACGGGCCGGGCTCGCCGCCCTTGTCGCCCTGGCCGTTGTGGCCCATCAGCAGCGTCGGCCAGATCTGGGCGTGGAAGGTGATGTTGTCCTTGCCCATGAAGTAGTAGCCCTTGGCCGACGGGTCGGTCCAGTACTGCTTCCAGGCGTCCGCGTCACCGGTCCGGCGGGCCCACTCGACGCTGGCCGACAGGTAGCCGATCACCGCGTCGAACCACACGTAGAACCGCTTCATCGGCTGGTCGCGCCAGCCGTCCAGCGGGATCGGCACGCCCCAGTCCAGGTCGCGGCTGATCGCGCGCGGTCGCATGTCCTCGACCAGGTTCTGCGCGAACTTGAGCACGTTCGGGCGCCAGTCGGTGCGGGTGGACAGCCACTTGCCCAGCGACTCGGTGAACGCGGGCAGGTCCAGGAACAGGTGCTCGGTCTCCACGAACTGCGGCTTCTCGCCGTTGATCCGGGACACCGGGTTGATCAGGTCGGCCGGGTCGAGCTGGTTGCCGCAGTTGTCGCACTGGTCGCCGCGCGCACCGTCGTAACCGCAGATCGGGCAGGTGCCCTCGATGTAGCGGTCGGGCAGCGTGCGGCCGGTGGACGGGCTGATCGCACCGGTCGTGGTCTTGGGCAGCACGTAGCCGTTGCGGTGCAGCGCGAGGAACAGCTGCTGGACGACCGCGTAGTGGTTGCCGGTGGTGGTCCGGGTGAACAGGTCGTAGGACAGCCCGAGGCCCTGCAGGTCCTCGGCGATGACCCGGTTGTACTTGTCGGCGAGCTGCCGGGTGGTCATGCCCTCCTTCTCGGCCTGCACCGAGATGGGGGTCCCGTGCTCGTCGGTGCCGGACACCATGAGCACCTGGTTGCCCGCCATTCGCTGGTAGCGCGAGAAGACGTCCGAGGGCACACCGAAGCCGGAGACGTGGCCGATGTGCCGCGGACCGTTGGCGTAGGGCCAAGCCACAGCGGTCAACACAGAGGCACTCATGCCGACCAGACTACGGTTCGGAGCCGTGTGACCTCGAACGGGTTCCGGGTTTGCCGGGCACGAGGTCGCTCGGCACGCCCCCGGGTTCGGAGGGATGCGATTTCAATTGAAATCAGACGTCCGATTTCAATTGAAATCGCGTGACCACCGTCACCGGGGCGGCGGTTCAGCAGCGGACCGGTCGGGCGTTGGCCGGGTCGAGGGCGTTGAGCACCAGGCGGCCGACGTTGGGGTTGAAGGCCACCGCGATGTGCTCGGAGAAGTCGGCCGGGCAGACGTCCTGCAGGACGATGTTGGTGGCGCCGTCCAGGTGGCCGCTGGTGTACGGGGTGACCAGCTGGTCGTACTGGGTCATGATCGTCGTGTACTCGACGCCGGGCACCGCCGGGCCGTCGGCGTTGAGCTTCGTCATGAACTCCGAGTCCTTGAACAGCTGCCGGCACGAGCCGCACAGCTCGTCCGGGACCTCACCGACGACCGGGATCTCCTCGGCCAGTCGGTCGAGCAGTTCGGAGGTGCTCTGCAGCGTGGTGCCGTCGTAGAGCGGGGTGATCGCGACGTAGCGCTGCACCTTGTCCGCACCGCCGAGGAACTTCAGGTAGTACTGCGGCATCACGGTGCCCTCGGAGTGGCCGACCAGGTCGACCTTCGCCGCGCCGGTGGCGGCCAGCACGTCGTCGACGAACGCGGCCAGCTCGGGCGCGCTCTCCTCCATCGGCGCGAAACCACCGGTGATCGGCGGGACCAGCGGCGGGCGGCCGTAGGTCAGCGCGTACACGCAGTAGCCCTCGCCGACCAGCTCCGGGCCCAGGTACGCCCAGTTCGTCGGCGCCGAGCCGCCGAGCCCGTGCACCAGCACCACGGGTGTCGGGTGCTCCTCGCTGGGCTGGCAGCTCCAGTCGTTGACGCCGGGTGGCGCGGGTTCGACGTTCGCGGGCTCGGCGGTCGCTGGGGTTGCAACCGCGGTGACCGCGAGCAACGCCGCCAATCCGGCCAGGGCACCTCTGATCCGCATGGTCCGCCTCACCTCGTCGTGGGGATCTTGCGAACCACAACGGCCACAGATCACAAAGGTGACGCGCCGAATCCGGCCGGTCTCCCCCGGCCGAACCCCACTCCGACCACAAACCCGCAGGTCACGATGGATGCCTGGTCAATTTCGCGCGAAACCGACGTTCACCCGGGTGATGCGGGGCTAGCCTGCGCGGGTGTCCGACGAGCGTTTGGTCCTGAGCAGCACGGCGCCTGGCGAACCCCGGATCGACGGCCTTGCCGTGGTCGACGTGGACGGGGCTCCGCTGGTCGTGTGCACCGGCTTCTACGCGCTGTGGAGCTGGGCCCCGTTGCAGGACGAGTGGCGGGAGCGACCGCTCGCCTACGCCTTCGCCGAGGCCCCGCAGGCCGCCGAGCACCCGGATGCCGCGAACGATGTCGACTCGGTTGCCGTCGCCGTCTCCGACGGGCGCGTGGTGGTGGCCGCGGGCGGCGACGAGCAGGGAGCGGCCGTCTGGGACCTGGACAGCGGCGAGTTGCTCCGCGGGGCGACCTGCGACGACCCCTACGTCTCGTCCGTTGCCACGGTCGACGGCGATGGATCGCCGCTGTTCGTGGCGAGCAGCGGGATCCACTGGGACGGAGTCCGGGTGTGGGGGCTGTCCGACGAGGAGTCCCCCGTGGAACTGGACACCGGCTCGATCTGGGGTCTGGCCACCGCGAACGTCGACGGCCGCTCGCTGGTCGTCGGGGGCGGGGAAGGCGTGGTGGAGGTGTGGGACGCGGCGAACGGCGAGCAGGTCGCGTCGTTCTCCCTGGAGGACGACGAGCAGCGTGCGCTCGCCGTCGCGCTGGCCCGGCTCGACGGTCGTCCGGTGGTCGTGGCAGGCACGGATTCCGGAAAGGTGTACGTGTTCGACCTGTCCGGGAACGAAGGAGACGATCCGGTTCACGGACCGCTCACCGGTCATGAGGACGGCATCAACGCCCTGGACGTCGCCGAGGTCGGCGACCGCGCCGTCGCAGTGACCGGCGGCGAGGACGGGACCGTGCGGATCTGGGACCTCGGCAGCGGTCGGCAGATCGGGCCGCCGCTGATCGGCGACAGTTCGAGCGTCGAAGCTGTGGCGGTCACCAGGATGCAGGATCGTGCGGTCGCCGTGACTGCCGGCCGGGATGGCGTCGTGCGCATCTGGGACCTGTCTCTCTGACCAACCCGGCCGAGGTGCCGTCCCGCTGGCCCCGGCGGTCAGGCGAGGTCGGCGCGGAAGAGGTCGACGTTGTACGGGATCCACTGGGTGAGGGTGAAGTGGATCGCCGGGCCGTCCACCGACCACGGGTGCTGGAAGCCTCCGTAGAGCCCTGGGTACTGGGCGCCCGCCACCAGGACCTCGCCGTCGGTCCACGGGCCGGTCAGCTCCGGGGCGGTGCGCAGGACGATCGCCGCGCGGTGCTCGTCGAGGTGCACCGCGAACCACTGGCCGAAGTGGCGGTTGAACTGCACCGACAGCTCCGCGACCGGAGCGCTGAGCACCGGCTCCGCGCCGAGCACGTCGCTGCTCCAGGCCGAGCCGGTCCAGTACTCGTAGGCGGCCGGTTCGAGCAGGTCTTCGGCGCGCACGCGGGCCAGGTACCCGGATCCGAACCGGCCGCTCGGGGTGCCCAGCAGGTGCACGCGGCCGTCGATCACGCCCGCGAAGCCGATCATCTGGAACGGGTGGCCGCCGGCGTCGCGGCGGCGGAACCGGTTCCACCAGCGCTGTCCGCTGTTCGGCCACACCGCGGTCGGGGCCTTGGTCCAGGTGCGGCCGCCGTCGTCGGAGTGGGCCAGCGCTCCGTAGTTGGTGTGCCACACGCCGGGCATCCCCCAGCGGCGGACGGACATGTAGTGCAGGTAGTTGCGGCCGCCGACGGCGATGCCGGAGGTCGGGATGACGGTGTGCTCGCGCGCGGAGCGGTCGGCGGGCAGGAACTGGCCGGCCGCGCCGTCCTCGCGCGGGAGCACCCAGTCGAAGTCCAGCCCGGCGTCGAGATCGGTGCTGGTGGAGCGGGCTATGACGTTGAACCGCCAGTCGGCGTCCTTGGGCCCGGCGCCACGTCCGCCCCAGCCCTCGCCGTAAGTGTCGCCGAAGGCCACCAGCACGCCGCCGCGCCCGTCGTCCCACAGGATCCCCAGATCGGTGGCGGTGATCCCGAACCGGCTGGCCGTGCGGTTTCGGGAGTCCTCACCGGTGATCCGGGTGAGCCTCGTCGCACCCATCACGCGCACCATGCCGCCACCGTACGCGGAGATCACGTTTCCGCAGGCCAGCAATGCTGTCAGCGGTGGCCGGACGGCGTGGCGCGCAGGCCATACTGGCGCCGTGCCGGTTTTCACCCAGCCGATGGACGGGACGGCGAGCGCCGAGCAGGTGCTGCGCCGCTTGGCAGTGCGCGCGCGCCTGCGCGGACTGCCGCCGCCCGCTGCGCTGACCGGCGACTGGTTCGGCGGCTCCGCCGTGCTCGCGCCGTCGGTGCGGATCGACACCACGCCGTCCGAGCGCGCCTTCACGACGGTCGACACCGCGCCGGTGCACGCCGAGCCCGGTGGAGCGGTCGGCGGCGGCTGGATCGGCTATCTCGGCTACGGCCTCACCGATCCCGGTCGGCACCCGCACCCGCGGCGGTTGCCCACCGCCGCGTGGGGCTGGGCCGATCACGTGCTGCGGCGCGATGCGAGCGGCCAGTGGTGGTTCGAGGCGCTCGGCGAGCAGTCGCCCGAGCTGATCGCGGAGCTCGCCGAGGTGGTCGCGTCCGACGAGGTGCCGCCTGCGGAGTGGGCGGCGGGGCCGGTGCGGTGCCCGGACCGCGACGAGCACGCCAAGGCGGTGCTGGGCTGCGTCGAGGAGATCGGCGCGGGCGAGATCTTCCAGGCCAACATCTGCAGCCGGTTCGAGGTGCCGTTCCGGGGTGATCCGCTGGAGGTGTTCGCCGCGGGCAGCGCGCGGTTCCGCCCGGCCCGGGCCGCCTACGTGGCCGGATCGTGGGGCGCGGTCGCGTCGCTGTCCCCGGAGCTGTTCCTCACCCGGCGCGGGCGCGTGGTGCACTCCAGCCCGATCAAGGGCACGCTGCCGCGCCGGGGCCCGCAGGACGACCGCAACGCCGAGCTGCTCCGGGCGTCCGCGAAGGACGTCGCGGAGAACGTGATGATCGTGGACATGGCGCGCAACGACCTGGGCCGGGTCGCCGAGGTCGGCCGGGTCACCGTGCCGCGGCTGCTGGACGTGCAGGCGCACCCGGGCGTGTGGCACCTGGTCTCGGACGTGCGGGCCGAGGTGCCCGCGGAGCTGCCGAACTCGGCGCTGCTGGCGGCGACGTTCCCGCCCGCGTCGGTCACCGGTGCGCCGAAGGTCCGCGCGCTGGAGCTCATCGCCGAGCTGGAGGCGCAGCCGCGCGACGTCTACTGCGGAGCGGTCGGCATGGTGTCACCGGTGGCGGGCCTGGAGCTGAACGTGGCCATCCGGACCCTGGAGCACGCCGACGGCGTGTTCCACCTGGGCGTCGGCGGAGGCATCACGGCGGACTCCGACCCGGACCACGAGTGGCGCGAAGTCCTGGCCAAAGCCGCACCGGCCCTCGCCCTCCTCACCTAGGACCCACCCCGAGGGCTGACCACCGGATGCGATTTCAATTGAAATCAGACGTCTGATTTCAATTGAAATCGCGTAACCCCTGACGCACCGTCGGCGTGTCGGGCACCCGACACGCCGACGAGACGCACGACTTCAATTGAAATCGGAGACGTGATTTCCATTGAAATCGCGGTCTCAGCTCAGCGGCGGGCGGCGAGGACCGCGTCGTAGAGCTCCTTCTTGCGGACACCCGCCAGCTCCGCGACCTCCGCCACCGCGTCCTTCAGCCGCACACCCTCCGCCGCGCGCTGCTCCACCTGCTCCACCAGGTCCGCCGGGTCGGCCACCTCCGGCTCGGCTCCGCCGAGCACCACGGTGATCTCCCCGCGCACGCCCTCGGCGGCCCAGGCCGCCAGCTCCGCGAGGCCGCCGCGGCGGATCTCCTCGTAGGTCTTGGTCAGCTCGCGGCAAACCGCGGCTCGCCGCTGCCCGCCGAGCACCTCGGCCGCATCGGCCAGCGCGTCGGCGAGCCGGTGCGGCGCCTCGAAGAACACGCAGGTGCGTTCCTCCGCCGCCAGCCGGCCGAACCAGCGGCGCCGCTCCCCCTGCTTGCGCGGCGGGAAGCCCTCGAAGCAGAAGCGGTCCGAAGGCAGTCCGGACACCGCCAGCGCGGTGGTGACGGCGGACGGCCCGGGCAGGCAGGTCACCGGCAGCTGCTCGGCGATGCACGCCGTGACCAGGCGGTATCCGGGATCCGACACGCTGGGCATGCCAGCGTCGGTGACCAGCAGCACCGTGCGGCCCTCGCGCAGCGCGTCGAGCAGCATCGGAGCGCGCGCCGTTTCGACGCCCTCGTAGTAGCTGACCACCTTGCCCGTCGGCACGACGTCGAGCGCGCTGGCCAGCGCGCGCACCCGCCGGGTGTCCTCGGCGGCGACGACGTCGGCCGAGCCGAGGGCCTCGATCAGGCGCGCGGAGGCGTCGCGGACGTCGCCGAGCGGAGTGGCGGCGAGCAGGAGCGTCCCGGAATCCATGACGGCGAGCCTAATGACGACGGCCCCGCCGCTCCCGCGTGGCTCTTTCCACGCGATCCACCGTCGGCGGACCGGGAACGCCGCCGGTCTCCTACGATCGGGGGTCGTGAGCGTCCTCGTCCCGACTCCCGGTGGCCGCAGCGCAGACGACCTCGTCCACGTCGGCCGCACACCACCGGCGCGGCAACCGGGCGAGAGCGATCCCCTCCCGCTGCTGGACGTGACGATGCCCTCGGACCGGCTCCGCGGCTGGCTGGTCACCCTGGTGATCACGCTGATCGCCGGCGTCGTGCGGCTGTGGGACCTCGGGCGCGCGACCAACGAGGGCACGCCGGTCTTCGACGAGAAGCACTACGTGCCGCAGGCGTGGCAGATGCTGCGCAACGGCGGCTACGAGGACAACCCCGGCTACGAGCTGGTCGCGCACCCGCCAGTGGGCAAGCAGCTGATCGCGATCGGCGAGTGGCTGCTGGGCTACAACCCGTGGGGCTGGCGGATCACGGCCGCGCTGAGCGGCGCGCTGATGGTGCTGCTGATCGTGCGCATCGCCCGCCGGATGACCCGCTCCACGATGCTCGGCGCGCTCGCCGGGATCCTGCTGATCTGCGACGGCGTCAGCCACGTGCAGTCGCGGGTCGGCATGCTCGACATCTTCCAGGCGATGTTCCTGCTGGCCGCGTTCGCCTGCCTGCTGGCCGACCGCGACCAGGTGCGCAGCCGGATGTGGCAGGTCTGCGTCGAGGGCAGGCTGGGCGACAGCCGGTGGGGGCCGCGGCTTGGGTTCCGCTGGTGGCGGTTCGGGGCCGGGCTGATGCTCGGGCTGGCCTGCGGCGTCAAGTGGAACGGCATCTACTACATCATGGCGTTCGGCCTGCTCAGCGTGATCTGGGATGCGCTGGCCAGGCGGGCGGCCGGGGTGCCGCGCCCGTGGCGGGCCGCGCTGCTGCGCGACACCGCGCCCGCGCTGTGGTCGCTGGTGGCAATCCCGCTGCTGGTGTACTTCGGGACCTGGGCGCTGTGGTTCGCCAGCGAGACCGCCACCGACCGGCACGCCGTGCTGGTCTCCGACGACGTGGGCTTGGGCTTCCTGCCGGATCCGCTGCGGTCGCTGCTCTTCTACCAGTTCAACGTGCTGGACTTCCACACCCACCTGGTGACGCCGAAGGAGCCGCACCCGTGGGAGTCGAAGCCGTGGGCGTGGCCGATGGGCATGCGCCCGATGCTCTACTACTACGAGTCCGGGATGCCGGGTTGCGGGCGCTCCAGCTGCGTCGAGGCGACGATGCTGATCGGCACGCCCGCGATGTGGTGGCTGGCGCTGCCGGTCGCGGGCTGGGCGGTCTGGCGGGCGACGAGCCGGATGGACTGGCGCTACGCCGCGGTGCTGGTCGGGTACGGGGCGGGCTACCTGCCGTGGTTCCTCAACCTGGACCGGCAGATGTACTACTTCTACGCGACGCCGCTGGCACCGTTCCTGGTGCTGGGGATCGTGCTGGTGCTGGGCGAGGTGCTGGGCACCGGCCGGGACCACTTCGAGCGGCGCCGCACCGGGCTGCTGGCGGTGGCGTTGTACGTGGGCCTGGTGGTGGCCAACTTCATCTGGCTGTGGCCGATCCTCAACGGCGAGCCGATCACGCCCGAGCGCTGGCAGGCCGAGCTCTGGCTCCCCTCCTGGCGCTGAGGCCGGAGGATCCCCGGCTGACGTCTCCATTTCCGCAGGTGGAGACCCGTGAGTGTTTTGTGAGGTTATAGCAACACAAAACACTCACGGGCTCTGAACAGCGGAAACAGCTCTCAAGCCAGGACCATGACAGCCGGTCAGGCGCGCGGTTCCCAGCGGAACCAGATGCGGGAGAGCACCGCGAGCACCGCGGTCCAGGCCAGCAGGGCACCGATGGCCGGGAGGGCACCGAGGAGGTTCTCGCCGGTCATGGCCAGCCTGGTCAGGTCCATCACGCCGCCGCTGGGCACCAGGTAGGTCAGCGGCGTGATCTCGCCGCTCATCGACACCCACACCGAGCCGCCGATCAGGACCAGGAACCACGGCATCGTGGTGATCTGCGCCTGCTCCGAGCTCGCGGTCCACCCGCTGGTCGCAGCCCCCGCCACCAGCGACATCGCGCTGCCGAGCAGCGCAGCGAGCACCAGCGGGAGCGGGTTGGCGGGCACCGGAGCGCCGATGGCGGTCGCGATGGCCACCACCACGGCCGTCTGGACGAGGCCGAGCAGGACCACCGGCAGCAGCAGGCCGCCCAGGATCACCGCGTCCGACACCTCGCCGCTGCGCAGCCGCTTGAGGTAGCGGTCCTCGCGGCGGCTGGCCAGCGTCGCGGTCGTGGTGAAGTAGACGGTGAAGCCCTGCACGGCCAGCACCTGCATGCCCAGGATCATCGACCAGGCGGCCGGTCCGGCATCGGCGGGGACGTTGGCGGCCAGCATGTACCCGAGCAGCAGCGGCAGCAGCGTCGCGCTGAGCAGCACGGCCTTGTTGCGCGAGAGCAGCTTCCACTCGGTGCGCCCGAGGGCGAGAACGGCCGAGGTCATGCGACCAGTACCTCCTCCCGGACGCCTTGGAAGACGTCCTCCAGCGTTGCGTGGTGCGCGCGCAGGCCGCTGAGCTCCAGCCGGCCGTCCGCCCACGAGAGCAGTGCGTGCAGGTCCCGCTGCAGGTCGGGCGTGCGGATCTCGACGTGCGTGCCGGTCACCTCGGCCGTCCCGGCCAGCGGCGGGAGCACCGCGTCGCGCTGGGTGTCGAAGCTGATCCGCGCCCGGTGCGCGGCCAGCACGTCGACCAGCCGCCCGGACACCGCGATCCGGCCCTCGTGCATGATCGCCAGCCGGTGCGCGAGCCGTTCGGCCTCTTCCAGGTAGTGCGTGGTGAGCAGGACGGTGGTGCCGCGCGCGAGCAGTCCGCGCACCAGGTCCCAGGTGGCGCGGCGGGATTCCGGGTCCATCCCGGTGGTCGGCTCGTCGAGGAACAGCAGGTCCGGTTCGCCGAGCAGCGCCAGCGCCAGGTCGAGGCGGCGGCGCTCGCCGCCGGAGAGCTGCCGGACGCGCACCTCGCGCCGCCCGGCCAGCCCGACCGCGGCCAGCGATTCGTCCACATCGGACGGGCGTGCGGTCAGCGCGCCGCCCAGCTCCGCGGTCTCGCGCACCGTCAGGTCACCGGCGAAGCCGCCCTCCTGCAGCATGATGCCGATGCGGCGGCGGATCGAGCGGTCCTGCCGCGGGTCCTTGCCGAAGACCCGCACGACGCCACCGCTGGGCTCCCGGTGGCCCTCGATGGTCTCCAGCGTGGTCGTCTTGCCCGCGCCGTTCGTGCCGAGCAGGGCGAACAGCTCGCCGGGCTGCACGTCGAAGTCGATCCCGCGGACCGCTTCGAACTCGCCGTAGCGGCAGCGCAGGCCCTGCACGCTGATCACTGGTGTTGTCATGGCTCAAGCCTCGCCGGGTGGGCCGGGCGCCGGTAGTGCGCTGGCGTCAGCACTCCGCCGCCGATCTGTCAGCACAATCGATGACTCATGTCATATCCGGCCGCCGATCGCCGGAGATGTCCGATGCTGTACCGGTGAGCACTCCCGAGTTCGATCCCCGGCGCATCCGGCGCCTGCGCCGGTACACGTGGTGGTCGATCGTCCCGATGCAGCCGGTCTACGTGATGGCGCCGCTGCTGATCCTCGTGGCCGGGGCGACGCAGGGCCACTACAGCACCACCGAGGTCGTGCTGCTGGCGCTGGTCGCGGTGGCGTCCGCGATCGACGGCACGTGGATGGCCACGAGCCTCATGCAAGGTCTCGGGCACGGCAAGCACCGGCCGGTGGTGCACGCCGTGGTGTTCGCGTCCGCGCTGGGCGCGATGGCCTACACGATGCACAAGGACGGCACGGGCGCGCTGTGGTCGATGGTGGTCAGCGGCCTGGCCGGGGTGCACGTCTCGGCCGCGCCGTACCGGTGGCGCTGGCCGCTGGCGATCGGCACCGCGCTGGCGGTGGCGGTGATCGGCACGTTCGCGAGCTCGCCGGACAACCCGCTGCGCGGGCTGTTCCCCGGTGTCTTCACCGCGGTCCTGGTGTCGGTGGTGATGTCGCTGGTGCTGGCGGCGGTGTGGTTCTGGGACATCGTGCTCGAACTCGACCGGGCCCGGACGGTCAGCGCCGAGCTGGCGGTGGCCAACGAGCGGCTGCGCTTCGCCGCCGACCTGCACGACATCCAGGGCCACCACCTGCAGGTGATCGCGCTGAAGGGCGAGCTGACCGAGCGGCTGATCGGCGTCGACGACGCGACGGCCCGCGCATCCGCCGCCGAGATCGCCGAGATCGCGCGGACGGCGCTGAAGGACACCCGCGAGGTGGTGCACGGCTACCGCCACACCAAGCTCACCTCGGAGCTCGAAAACGCCCGCGAAATCCTGGAAGCCGCCGGAGTGCGCACCACAGTGGACGGTGATGCGACGCTCGTCCCGCCGCCGCTGCAACCGCTCTTCGGTGCGCTGGTGCGCGAGGGCACGACGAACGTCCTGCGCCATTCCCGCGCGGAGAACTGCGAGCTGCGCATCGTCACCGACGGGCCGCGCACCAGCATCGTGCTGCGCAACGACCGGGTGAAACCGCCGAACGGGGCGGCGGGCTCGGGCATCGAGGGGCTGCGCCAGCGCTTCAGCGCCATGGGCGGTCACGTCGAAGGGCGCCGGGTGGACGATTGGTTCGAGCTGAGCGGAGCCGCCGAGCTGGGGAGGACATCGTGATCCGTGTGGTGCTGGCCGACGACGAGGACCTGATCCGCGGGGCCCTCGCGGCGCTGCTGGACCTGGAGCCCGACCTCTCGGTGGTCGCCCAGTGCAGCAACGGCGCGGAGGCGGTGCGCGCGGTGCGCGAGCACGCGCCGGACATCGCGGTGTTCGACCTGGAGATGCCCGAGGTCGACGGCGTGCAGGCCGCCCGGCAGGTGGCCGCGGAGGTGCCGATCGTGCTGGTCACCCGCCATGCGCGACCAGGCGTCCTCAAGCGCGCCCTGACCGCGGGCATCCGCGGCTTCGTCCCCAAGACCACACCCGCGTCCCGGCTGGCGGCGATCCTGCGCGACGTGCACGACGGCGGCCGCTACATCGACCCGGAGATCGCGGCGAGCGCGCTGACCAGCGGCGCCTGCCCGCTCACCGAGCGCGAGCTGGAGCTGCTCGCGCACACCCTGCAAGGCGGGACGATCGCCACCATCGCGGCGGAGGTCCACCTGGCCCAGGGCACGGTCCGCAACTACCTCTCCTCGGCGATGACCAAGCTGGGCGTGGCGACCCGTCACGAGGCGGCCCGCCACGCCTGGCAGGAGGGCTGGATCTGACGCCCGGTCCCCCGCCCGCGCCACCGGGCTCCAACACCCACCTGGGTGACAGATCCGCAATTTCAATTGAAATTGGGGACCCAATTTCAATTGAAGTTGGAGGTCCAACTTCAATTGAAATTGCGGCAGGGGTGTCAGGTGATCTGATCAGGTGAGGTCGGCGAGGGTCTTGCGGAGGGCCGCGACCGCGTCGACCAGCTCCTCCGGGCGGGCCGAGAGCGGCGGGCGGGCTCGCAGGGAGTCCGGACCCGACGGGAGGAACAGGGTTCGGTGGTTGTCCCGGGCCAGCGCCAGGGCGCGGTCCCGGTTGGCCGGGTCGTGGAAGGTGATCGCGCACATCAGGCCGCGGCCGCGAGGCGCCTTGATCAGCGTCGGGAACTCCACCGCCAGGTCGCGCAGCTCGCCGAGCAGCAGCTCGCCCATCAGGCGGCTGTGCTCAAAGAGGCCCTCGGCCTCGACGACCTCCAGGATCCGGGTCGCGCGCACCATGTCGGTCAGCGAACCGCCCCAGGTGGAGCTGATCCGGCTGGGCTCGCGGAAGGCGTTGTCGGCGATCTCCAGCACCCGCCTGCCGCCCATCACGCCGCACACCTGCAGGCGCTTGCCGAAGGCCACCAGGTCCGGCTCCAGCCCGAGCGCCTGGTGCGCCCACGCCTGACCGGTCAGCATGCCGGTCTGCACCTCGTCGGCGACGGTGAGCACGTCGTGCTCGCGGCACAGCGCCTGCACGGCCTGCAGGAACTGCGGGCGCAGGTGCCGGTCGCCGCCCTCGCCCTGGATCGGCTCGTACACGAAGCAGGCGATCTCCCGGCCGTAGCGGTGCAGCGCGGCGCGCACGGCGTCGAGCGAGGCCTCCTCCTCCGGCAGGAGCCCGGAGCTGTCCCACCGCTCACCCGGGTTGACCGCCGGGCTGGGGATGCGCGGCCAGTCGAACATCGGGTAGTCGCGGATCTTCGCCGGATCGGTGTTGGTCAGCGACAGCGTGTAACCGCTGCGTCCGTGGAAGGCCTTCTCCAGGTGCATCACGCGGGAGCCGCGCACGGCGACCCCCTCGCGGGCGTTGAGCTTGGTCTTCCAGTCGAAGGCCACCTTCAGCGCGTTCTCGACCGCGAGCGTGCCGCCGTCGATGAAGAACAGCAGCGGCAGCTCGTCGATGCCGACCACGCGGCGGAAGGTCTCGGCGAAGCGCGCCTGCTCGTCGGTGGCGAAGTCCGGGTTCGACGGCTTCACCCGTCCGACGCGCACCAGCGCGGCCTCGAACTCGGCGGTGCGCAGGCCGGGGTGGCCGTGCCCGAGCGGCGCCGAGCTGAAGAACATCGTGAGGTCCAGGTACTCGGTGCCGTCGCGCGCATCGCGCAGCCGGCAGCCGTCCCCCGCGTCGAGATCCACGACGATGTTCATCAGGTCGCCGGTGACCTGCGCCTTCAAGGACTCGACCGCGTCGGTCGCGGCCTCCCGGGGAGCGGGTACGTCGGTCGGTGCCACATCGCGAACGGTCTCGTGCTGAGCGGTCATCATCGGCCTCCCGGACCAGTGTCACGCATCACTCGTCAACAAGAATTACATCAGAGTCCCGTCAACAAGCAACATCCTTCAGCAAAGACTGCGCAAAGGCGAAAGATTTTCTTTCGCTGGTGATCGCGAGGGCCGCCCGCCGAAGGCGGTCAACGGGAACTGCCCGGAAGGCTCAGCGAGCGGCCGGAGCCGACCACCGCTCCGGCAGGAGATCGGCGAGGGTCAGGACCCTTTCCGGCCCCAGGACGACTCGGGCGGCCAGGTTCCGGTCGTCGAGCTGGTACATGAACTCGCGGCACCGCCCGCACGGCGGCAGCACCTGGAGCGCGCCGGAGTCGTCGCGCGTGACGGCCACGACCATCGCGATCTCGGACTGCCTCGCGGTGATCATCGCGGCCGCGGCGGCGTGCTCGGCGCAGAAACCCATGCTGCAGGGCGTGTCGATGCAGACGCCGAAGAAGAGATCGCCCTGCTCGGACAGGATCGCCGCCGCCACGCTCCCGGACGACCGGTCACCCCGCTCAGCGGGATTCAGGTACTCGGCGGCACGGGCGATGATCGGCGCAGCATCCACTCGACCAGAGTAGCCAGCGGAGCAACGCGAAAAGGCAATCGAAAGAGAGCCGGGCAGGGTTGCTCGCCTGCGGTGACGTCGTGGGCCCGTGAGTACTTCGTGGGGCTACAACACCAGAAAGTGCTCACGGGTTCCGGAGCCGCGGGTCAGTCCGACAGCAGGTTCTCCCGGCCGAACATCGCCGCTGCCGCTCGGGCCGAGGGGGTTCCCGCGTCGAGGTCCGCTCCCGCTTCGCGGAGGAGCTTCACCACCGCTTCTTCGCCCTTGAAGAGGGCTCCGGCGATGGGCGACTGGTCCCGGTCGTTGCGCAGGTCCGGGTCGGCATTCCGGTCGAGGAGAGCTCGGACCGTTTCGGCGTGGCCGTGGTAGGCCGCGAGCATCAGCGGAGTGTTGCCGGCTTCGTCCGTCGTGTTGACCGGGAGGCCGTGGTCGACGAACTCCGCCAGCTCCTCCGTCCTGCCTTCGCGGGCCAGGTCCATGGCGATCGCCACGACGCGCTCGGCCTGCTCCGGGGTCAGTCCCTCGCTCATGGTGGTTCTTCCTGATCTCGCTCGGAAAGGAGTCGGGGCGGCGGCCGCACGCGACCGCCGCCCCACTACGAGGTCTTCAGACCCCGGGTCGAGCTCAGAGCTCGCCCGCGGCCAGGGCCTCGATCGCCTTGCGGACGCCCTCGCCGTAGGCCGGGTCGGCCTTGGTGCAGTTGGCGATGTGGCGCTCGACGGTGGCCTGGGAGGCACCGTTGATGGCCCGCGCGGTGTTCTCGAACAGCGCCTGCTGCTGCTCCGCCGACATGCTGCGGAACAGGTTGCCCGGCTGCTCGTAGTAGTTGTCGTCGTCCTCGCGGTAGTTGAACCGGTCGGCGACGGCACCCACGGCCAGGGCCGGGTCGCGGTACGCCGGCTGCTCCTGCCAGCGGCCGTAGGAGTTCGGCTCGATGCCCGGGGTCGAACCCTGGTTGCCGTCGATGCGCATGGCGCCATCGCGGTGGAAGGAGTTCACCGGGCACTTCGGCGCGTTGACCGGGATCTGGTGGTGGTTCACGCCGAGGCGGTAGCGCTGCGCGTCACCGTAGGAGAACAGCCGGCCCTGCAGCATGCGGTCGGGCGAGAAGCTGATGCCCGGGACCACGTTCGCCGGGCTGAAGGCGGCCTGCTCGACGTCGGCGTGGTAGTTGTTCGGGTTGCGGTTGAGCTCCCACTCGCCGACCTCGATCAGCGGGTAGTCCTTCTTCGACCAGACCTTGGTCAGGTCGAAGGGGTGGAAGCGGTAGTTCTCCGCGTCCGCCTCCGGCATGATCTGCACGTACAGCTTCCACTTCGGGAAGTCGCCGTTCTCGATCGACTCGTACAGGTCGCGCTGGTGCGACTCGCGGTCCTTGCCGACCAGGGCCTCGGCCTCGGCGTCGGTCAGGTTCTTGATGCCCTGCTGGGTGCGGTGGTGGAACTTGACCCAGTACCGCTCGCCGTCGGCGTTGATGAAGCTGTAGGTGTGCGAGCCGAAGCCGTGCATGTGGCGGTAGGACGCCGGGATGCCGCGGTCGGACATCACGATGGTGACCTGGTGCAGCGCCTCGGGCAGGTTGGTCCAGAAGTCCCAGTTGTTCTCGGCGTTGCGCATGTTGGTGCGCGGGTCGCGCTTCACCGCGTGGTTGAGGTCCGGGAACTTCAGCGGGTCGCGGAAGAAGAACACCGGCGTGTTGTTGCCGACGATGTCCCAGTTGCCTTCTTCGGTGTAGAACTTGATCGCGAAGCCGCGGATGTCGCGCTCGGCGTCGGCCGCGCCGCGCTCACCGGCGACGGTCGAGAAGCGGACGAACAGGTCGGTCTTCTTGCCGACCTCGGAGAAGATCTTCGCGCTGGTGTACTGGGTGATGTCGTTGGTCACCGTGAAGGTGCCGAACGCACCGGAACCCTTGGCGTGCATCCGGCGCTCGGGGATGACCTCGCGGTCGAAGTGCGCCAGCTTCTCCAGGAACCAGACGTCCTGCAGCAGCATCGGGCCGCGCGGGCCGGCGGTCAGGGAGTTCTGGTTGTCCGGGACCGGGGCACCGGCCACCGTGGTCAACGGTTTCTGGTTGTTCTCGGGCAAAACTCGCTCCTCGGTGGGTTCTTCAGTCAATCGCTCGTCCGCTGCCGCGGCAGTCGGGGCACACGCCCCAGAAGGTCACCTCGGCCTCGTCGAGCAGGTATCCGTGCGGATCATCGGCGTGGAGGCACGGGGCCTCCCCCACCGCACAACTGACGTCGGCGATGGCACCGCAGTCCCGGCACACCAGGTGGTGGTGGTTGTCGCCGACGCGCGTCTCGAACCGGGCCGGCGAACCGGCCGGTTCGATGCGGCGGACCAGGCCCGCCTCGGTGAGCGCGCGCAGGACGTCGTACACCGCCTGGGTGGACACCGACCCCAGGTCGCGACGGACCGCTGTCGCGATGGTGTCGGCATCGGAATGGGGGTTCTCCGAAACCATCGCGAGCACGGCGACCCGAGGGCGGGTCACCCGCAACGACGCCCCTTTCAGCAGGGCGGCGGCATCGATGGACGGCATGGCACATAGCTATCAGCTTTTCTGGAATGAGTCAAATAAAGCCTGGGGCCCCGGCTGCCCACCCCGACCTGGGCGCGAAACCGGAAACCCGCAGGTCAAGGTCCCGCGCACGCGTGAGCGCGGCCCATCCCGCGAGCCACACCAACCACTCCAGTCACCCCAAGAACCACGTTCGGGTGATGCCGGGCACGACGCCGGGACGAGCGCTCCGGACCTCGTGGACGACCACCGCGCGGCCACCCAGCTGGTGCCCACCAAGGGCCGGACGAGGTCTACAAGATCGTCAGGAGCACTGAGCCGCACCGACTGGAGATCACCGAGAAGCGCTGGAACCCTGCGGTGCCGCCTCGGCGGGCGTGCGGTTCACCGCGTCTCCCATGCGGCGTCGATCGCCCGGTGCAGGGTGTGGAACAGCGGCGCGGCGGCCAGCTCGGCGACCGGGCCCGGGTCTGGCGGTTGCGCGCCGACGGCGGTGACTACGTCGCGAAGCTGACGTTCGGCGCCCGCCGGTACGTGGTGCCGGGGCTGCTTTTCATCACCTCGTGGCACCGCACCGCATCGGGACGCCATCCGCTGCGATCACGCCGGCCCGGCGACTTGTCCACCGTGGACAGAACTACGGAACCAGGTCGAGGAATTCCCAGCGGGCTTGGGATTGTGCGCCGCTGAGCCATTTTCCGCAGTTCTGCAGGACCACCGGGTTCGAGGTGATGTGCTGGGCCCCGGTGGCGATGTCGCGCAGGAACCTGTCGATCGGGCCGCGGCGGATCGCCGTCGTGCCCGCCCAGCGGTGCACCACCTGACCGACCTCCTGCGCGGTCCGGGTCGCGTGGTTGAGCGACAGCTTGATCAGCGTGTCCTGATCGGTGCTCAGCGATCCGCCCGCGTCCAGGGTTTCCTCGACGTCCCGCCACACGTCCATCGCCCAGGCACGGGCCGAGCGGAGCTTGGCCTCGGCCACCGCGAACTCCGCGTGGAAGTGCGCCGTGTCGACCGCCGCGTTGTGCGTGCCGGACTTGATCGCGACGAGCGCCTTCATCTCGTCGAGCAGGCGGCGTCCGGCGCCGAGAGCCCAGCCGGTGTGCCCGATCGCCGCCATGTTGACCAGGCCGACCCGGTACATCGCGCCGCCGTTGGCCGGTGTCGTGGTCGTCGCGAGGTAGGTGTGCGTGGCCGGGACGTGCACGTCGGTGCAGCGGTAGTCGATGCTGTGCGTCGCGCGCAGGCCGAGCACGTCCCAGTTGTCGACCAGCTCCACCTGCGACTTCGGCATCGCCAGCACCCGAAGTTCGCCGGTGCCCTCGACCTGGATCGCGCTGTGGACGTGCGTGGCGTGCGCCATCCCGGAGGCGAACTGCCAGCTCCCGCTCACCAGGAAGCCGCCGTCCACCGGGACCGCGCGGCCGGGCCGGGTGCCGTGCCCGGCCAGCAGCGCCTGGTCACCGCTGGCGAACAGGTCCGCCGCCGCGACGTCGCCGAGGTAGGCCGCGGTAGTGCCGGTGACGTGCTGCATCGCCATCATCGTCCAGCCGGCGGCTGCGTCGTGGCGGCTGAGCCGCTCGATCGTCGCGATCAGCTGGCGCGGGGAGAACTCGTGGCCGCCGAGGTTCGCCGGCATCCCGGCCCGGACGATCCCCGCGCCCAGCAGGGCTCGCGCGGTGTCCTCGGCCAGGAAGCCCCGCTCTTCGGCGGCGTCCGCGTCCGACTCCAGCTGGTCGGCGAGCGCGTCGATCCGGTCGAGCATCGCGGGGAATTCCGGGCTGACGTGCAATCGAGCCGGATCAGTCATGGCGAAGGCCGCTCCTCGACATCGGTGCAGATCGAGGCCACTGTACGGAAGACCGCACCACCGCCGAGCCGTTTCACGAGAAGAGATCCGCGACCAGCGGAGTCCACTTAGGACACCACTCGACGCGCGGCCGTGAAGAAGTCGGTGAGCGCGCCTGCTACCCGGGCGGGGTCGTTCTCGGTCGGGATGTGGTCCGCATCCGGGATGCGCACGAGCGCGGTGTTCGGGACCTCCGCGGCGAACCTCTCGGCGTACTCCACCTTCTCGTCCACGTCGTCCTCGCCCCAGATCAGCAACTTCGGCGTCGTGGACCGGCGCAGCGCGGGGACGAGGTCGAGGGTGTAGCGGTTGTCGGCCGCACCCGCCATCGCCAGCCAGGAACGGCAGACCCGCGGATCGGTCCACGGCTCCACGTACTCGGCGACCAGCTGCTCGGTGGCCGCACCGGCCAGCGCGCCCGTCGCGGCCCGCCGCCGGGCGGCGAGCACCTCGTCGACCCCGGCCGCCGCAGCGACCTCCGGATCCCGGTACCGACCCACGTGGGGCGCCGGCCACGAGTCGTAGGCGACCGAGTTGACCAGCGCCAACCGGGAGATCTCCAGCCGGTCGTGGACGAGCAGGTGCTGGGCGACCGCGCCACCGATGTCGTGCCCCGCCAGCGCGACCGGCCCAGCGATCCCCAGCGCGGAGGCGAACCGCACCACCCAATCCGCGAGCGCCGGAACCCCGGCCGATTCCAGCGCGAGCTCGCCTCCCGAGCGTCCCAGCCCGGGGAAGTCGACCGCGAAGGGCCGCAACCCCGCCGCGGCGAGGCGGCTCAGCACCGGAAGCCACACCCGGCTCCAGTACGTCCCGTGCAGCATCAGCACCGCCGGACCGCCCTGCCCGGCGGTCAGGTAGCTGGCCGCCTGCCCGTCGACCTGAACCGAGGCCCGCCACACGCCCGTTTCCGTCGTTTCAGCCATGGAACCACGGTGACCGGCGCCCAGCGCCCGAACGAGTGTCCAGAAAGACATCATTGGGTACTTTCCTGCCACTACTCGACCGGGCAGGCGAGGTCTTGCGGCGGGCGCCGCCCGGTGGTCAGGAACTCCGTCACCGCGTTCTTCGCGCACGTGCTGGCGCCGAACGGATAGACGCCGTGGCCGCCCTCGTCGGCCGTCACCATCGTGGCGCGCTGCCCGAACGCCCGCCGCAGCTCCTGGGCGCGCCGACCAGCGGCGTTCCCGGGTCGCGCTCGTTCTGCACCACCAGCACGTTCGACGGGCCCTCGTCGCCGATGCGCACCGGCGGCTCGATCCGCTCCTCCGGCCAGAACGCGCACGGGCCGATGCTGGCCGTGGAGCCACCCAGCATCGGGTGCTCGGCCCGGTCGGCCTCGACCTGCCGCTGGTAGTGCTCGACCTCCTCCGGCCAGCGCGAATCACCGCAGACCACCGACAGGCGCGCGGACATGGCGTTCTCCAGGCCCGCCATCGACGGCAGCGGCGGCAGCGGCCGGTCCTCCTCCAGCGCTCGCCAGGCCTCGGCCAGCAGCGGCATGCTGGCATCGGCGTAGAGGAGTTCGAACGTCATCCCGCGGAACAACGTCCCGTCGATGCCCTGGACCGGCTTCGCCGTCAAGCGCTCCGCGAGCTCGAAGAACTTCGCGGTCACCTGCTCCGGCGCGGCCCCCAGGCCGAGCTCGGGCCGCGCGGCCGCGAACGCCGCGAAGTCCGGGAACCGCTCCTCCAGCCCGCGGGCCATCAACCGGAAGGCCTTGGCGTCGCCTGCGGCACGCCCGGGATCGGCAGCTCCTTCGCGGCGAGGAGCGCCGGGTAGTCGAGCCCGGCGACACCGGGGCCGCCCGGATTGGTGAGCAGGACGCCGCGGCGCTGCGAAGGCTTCTCACTGGCCAGCCGGGAGATCGCGAGCTTGACCTGCCTGCCGCCCGGATCCCGGTAGTCAAGCGGGACTTCGAGCGTCGAGCATTCGAGACCGGGTGCGATGCCCTCCGGGCACGGGCCCCACTCCAAGGCGTCCGCCGACGCCACTCCCACCACCGCGGTGGCAGCCACCGCCGCAGCGGCGAGGGAGACGGTCAGAATTCTCGCCTAGACCTGAGTCGAGCCACCACTTCGCCTTGAGTCGAATGCGATTCGAGCCGCCGGTCCGATGTGCTCGCGGAGCCGCGTGGACAGGCTTCTCGTGCCTGGGAAATCGCGGAAGAGCGTGGAGCGCACTTGCGGCCGGGCGCTGATTCAGGAGGACGTTGAATGCGCAGGTGCCGCGCTGCTGGCGCTGTGCTCGCTGTCCACCCGCCGCCGCCCAGTGGAGATCGGGGTCGTCGTGGTGGCTTACGCAGTCGCCTCGCAAACGGCGGTTGCGCTCTACCCGGTCGAGATGCCGCCCGCCTCGGCGTGGCTCCAACTGGCGTTCTCGACGCTGACCGCGGGCACCGCGGTGGCCGTCGGCGCGGCCATCGGCGCACGGCGCGTCGAAGTGCGGTCGTTGCGCGAGCGGGCGGAGAGCGCGGAACGGGAGCAGGCCGCGCGAGCAGCGCAGGCCCGGGCCATGGAGCGCAACTGGATCGCCCGCGAGATGCACGACGTGCTCGCGCACCGGATCTCACTGGTCGCCATGCAAGCCGGCGTGCTGGACCGCCGCCGCGACCTCTCTGCCGAGGAGAACCAGGTGCTGATCCGCGGCATCGCCGACGGCTCCCAGCAAGCGCTGGCACGGGTGATCGCCGCGGCCACCGGCCCGCAGTCCTCGGAGGCCCGCCGAGCCACCCGCCGAGCGGCGCGCGAACGCCTGTCCGTGCTGACCGAGCGAGAACTCGACACGGCCCGTGCCATCGCGGACGGCCTGGCCAATCCCCAGATCGCCGAGCGCCTCCACATCAGCACCGCCACGGTCAAAGCCCACACCAGCAGCCTCTTCACCAAGCTGGCGCTCGAGAACCGGGTCCAAATAGCCCTCCTGGTCAGAGACGTCGAAGACTGACCGGCGGGGTTTCCAGCACCGTCCCGGACGCACATCTCGCTCGCACCCTGACGGTTCAGGAAGCGTTGTGGCGCTTTCCAGCCAAACCGGTGCACTGTGCACTGCCGTTCCTGCTCGCGGCACACCACGTCGAAGCCGCTGCCGCTTCTTTCGTGCAGCTCTTGGGTGATTCCTTTGTGTACTGCCGGTGAAAGTCGGGATTCCCGCGCTTTAGCCTGCAAATGGCCGCATCTCGGCACCACTCCCGGCTGTAGCATTTCCGCCGCATCACGCCCGATTTAGCCCTGGAGGGAAAAATGTGTGATTCCTGCGCGCCATCGACCGAGATGATCTCCGCCGAGGAAGCCGAGGAGTTCGGCGGGCTTTCCCGCCGAACCCTGTTCGCCGGGCTGGGCCTCGGGCTCGCCATCCCCGCCATCGGCCTCGTCGCGGGAGCGCCGACGGCGTCGGCGGCATCACTGATGGACGGCCGCTGGGCCAATCCCGCGTTAGGTCACTTCCCGCAAGGCGGCCACTTCGGAGCGTCCAGGCCCGGTGGCCCGCACGCGGGCCAGGACGTCACGAACTCGACGGGCACCGGCGTGTACGCGGCGGCCAACGGCACCGTGATCCGCCGCGCCTGGGGCGGCGGGCTGCCCGGCCGGAGCGGCAACGGGCTGGTCATCTCGCACGGCCACGACCAGTACACCTACTACGGCCACCTCAACGCCTACCACGTCCCGCTCAACGCCGAGGTCAAGTCCGGCCAGCGCATCGCGGACATGGGCGCGACGGGCAACGTGACGGGTCCGCACCTGCACTTCGAGGTGCACTCGGGAGGGCTCGGCCGCATCACCGACCCGGTCGCCTTCATGGCCAAGCGCGGCGTGGACCTGGGCGGCGGCTGGCCGCGGATCGACCCGGGCTCGGCCGGAGCGACGGTCGTCGTGCTCCAGCACCTGATGCGCAAGCACGGCCACGACCTGGCCGTCGACGGGAAGTACAGCTCGGCGGCAGTGGCCGAGGTCAAGCGCTTCCAGTCCGCGAAGGGACTGGAAGCCGACGGCCAGGTCGGCCCGGCGACGTGGCCGAAGCTGGTCCACACGCTCCGCCAGGGCAGCAAGGGCGACCACGTCAAAGGCCTGCAGGCCGCGCTGAACAAGCGCAGCGCGGGCCTCGCGGTCGACGGCGATTTCGGCCCGACCACGACGAAAGCCGTGCGCTCCTACCAGAGCGCCAACCGCCTGGTCGTCGACGGCGAAGCAGGCCCGATCACCTGGCGAGCACTGCTCGGCTGACCTGGCGGGAGCCTGGGCGCGACGACCCGGTCGCGCCCAGGCCGGAGCCCGACTACTTCGCCTCGCGGTGCAGCTGCCGGACCTTCTCCTCGTGACTGCTGGTGAAGTCCGGGTCCACGTAGATGCGGACGGAGCTGATGAGCGTGCCGCGGAAGGTGAAGACGTTGCAGAAGCGGCCGGTCGAAACGCGCTGGTCCGGCCAGCGTCGCCCATCAGAGGTGACGCCCCACTCACGCCCTTCGACGATGATCCTGTCACCGGCCACCATGATGTCCAGGCCGTCGATGTCGTGCTCCAGCGCCGACAGATCGGCCCAGAGCCGCTGCGCGAACTCGGCCATGTCCTCCTTCCCCCGCCCGAAACCGAACTTGGGGAAGTACAGCTCCACATCGTCGGTGTAGAGCTCGAGCAGCGCGGGATCCCCCGCGTCGATGAGCTCGAAAGCCCGGCGAACGATGGAGATGCGCTGCTCGTCGAGCTCGGCAGTGGCAGTCGAGGACATCAAAGAACTCCTGTACGTGAAACCTGATCGTTCGTCTCAACGGGCAAACGTTCTACACCGGACAGTCCAAAACCAGAGCAACCCACAACAGGCGGCCAAGGCCAGGACAAGCCCCGCAAACCAGCCGAACACCCGCGGACAAGACCGTACCACAGTTATGGACTGCAAAGTACAAAACCTGCCCACCCCAGCACCGCCCGACCCACAATCCGGCAGACCGAACACCTGAAGCCCGACCAGAGCCACGCACACGGCTACGCCCACCAACGCGAAACCCCGCACAGAAGCGACGCTTCCAGCCCCGAAACACAGCAAGAAGAACGCACCCGAAACACCCCGGAGAAGAACCACGAATGCCTTGGCACCACGGACGTCTTGGATGTCTCGGTGGGCCGCCAACACACCCAGATGCTTTGGAAGGACTAGTCGCTGAGCAGGCCGGAAACTCCCCCCACGCAAGGAGCCAACGAAACGCCACCCCCGCACCGTGGGGGCCCGCGGGGGCTCGGCCCCCGCGATAAAACGTGGAACGCAAAAAGGCTCATGCTCTCCATGAGCATGAGCCTCGCACTGCGTGGAACGTGGAGCTGAGGGGAATCGAACCCCTGACCTTCTCGATGCGAACGAGACGCGCTACCAACTGCGCTACAGCCCCTTGCCTCGAGTACTTGCCTCTCGGCTTTGTTGTGTCAGTACTCTAGCAACCCCGAAAACCGCACTCGCAGCACCCCCCTCTTAAGCGGGTCGGTCACTCCCCGGCGGCGCGCCGGTACGGCTCCCAGGTGCGTTCGTCCAGCTCGTCGAACACGGGATCCTCGTCGTCGATCTCCACGCGGACCGCACGCGCGGCCGGACGGGACTCGCGGCGCTCGGCGTCGTCGGCGGCGTCCTCGTCGTACTCGTCGTGGAGGTCTTCGTCGTACTCGTCGTCGTACTCGACCTCGTCCCGCTCACCGTTCATGCGGGCGAGGCGGCGGGAGCGGACGTCCTCCTCTATGCGGACCTGGCGGCGCAGGTACGTGAGGTAGCCGACGGCCACCAGGTCGATGATGCCATGCAGCCACCACACGACCGGCCACAGCAGTCCCGCCAGCAGGGCCGTCGCGACCGCGGTGGCCAGCATGGCGACCACGATCCGCTGCCGGCGGGCGTACTTGGCGCGCGCCGCCAGCGCCGCGGCCTCCGGGTCGAACCCGCCGCGGCCGGGCCGGTAGCGGCGGCCGGCGCGGACGTCGTCGCTGTGCACCCGACGCCACGAGTTGTCGTCGGTGTCGTGCTCCTCGACCGCGTCGTCCAGTTCGGTGTCAGACATCCCGGACTCCTCCACCATGTCGGTTGTCTCGGCCCCGGGCGTCGCCGGTCGCCGACCGCTGCCGCGTCGGACCACCCTCGCGGCCAGCGCGGAGTCGGTGGTCTTGGACACTTCCTGGCGGCGGCGGGCGAACATGGGCACCAGCACCACCAGCCACGCCGCCGCCAGCGCGGCGAAGATCAACGAACTGGGCATGCCTCGCCACCTCCCCCTGGCCACCGGCAGCACACAAGTCTGCGATCGCCACGCTAGTCACATCTGCAACTCCCGTGTTGGAGGCACGCCGAACACGGGAGGTCCCCGGGGCCAGAAAACCCCACGTTCAGCGGAGTCAGCGGCACCATCGACATCGGCGTGTCGGTTTCCGTACCGCCGAACGCTGCTGATCGCTGGTCCGTTCAGCTCAATTTCGGCCGGATTCGCCCGGGGCGGCCGTGACGGTGCGTGATCAAGATCTCCCGGTTTTCAGGGCCTACTGGCCCCGCCGCCGCGCAGCAGCCGCTCGACCGCGCCTTCCGGGACCTCCTCGGCGGTCAGCGCGTACACGTAGTGATCGCGCCAGTCCCCGGCCACGTCCAGGTACCGCTGGAACAGGCCCTCGCGGCGGAAACCGGACTTCTCCAGCACCCGGACGCTCGGCTGGTTCTCCGGGCGCACGGTGGCTTCCAGCCGGTGCAGCCCGACCGGGCCGAAGCAGTGGTCGACGGCCAGCGCGACACCCGCCGTCGCCACGCCACCGCCCGCCAGCCGCTCGGCGATCCAGTAGCCGATCCACCCGGAGCGCAGCGCGCCCCGCACGATGTTGCCGATGGTCAGCTGCCCGGCGAACTCGCCGTCCACGGTGACGCTGAACGGCAGCGCCTGTCCGCGCCGCGCCATGCCGCGCAGCGCGGCCCACTGCGCGGGCCAGGCCGTCCTGGCGTTGCGCTCCTGCCAGCCGCCGACCGTCGTGGGTTCCCATTGCTGCAGGTAGGCGTGGTCGTGCAGCCGGATGCGGCTCCACGCCGCGGCATCGCGCAGGCGCGGTGGGCGCAGCGCGACCGCACCGCGCGCGGTGATCAGCGGCCCGAGCCGGGCCGGCCAGCCGGGGTGGCGGCCGACCGGGAACCCATCAGCGTCGGTGGGCTGCATCGGTGACTCAGGCGCGTTGCGACAGGAAGCGGACCTGGACCTCGTCGCCCGCGCCGACCTCGGTGACCTCGTCGTCCACCACCACCAGGCAGTTCGCCTCGGCCAGCGAGGCGAGCAGGTGCGATCCCGAAGTGCCCAGCGGTTGCACCAGGTAGGCGCCGTTCTTCGGGTCGCGCAGCAGCTGGCCGCGCAGGAAACCCCGGCGGCCTTCGGCGGAGGTGATCGGCGACAGCAGTTCCGCCGTCACGGTGCGGCGGTGCGGGTTGGGCTTGCCCAGCGCGGCGCGGATCAGCGGCCGCACCAGCACCTCGAACACCACCAGCGCGCTCACCGGGTTGCTGGGCAGCATGAAGGTCGGGATCTCGTCCGGGCCCAGCCGACCGAAGCCCTGCACCGAACCGGGCTGCATCGCGACCCTGGTCACGTCCAGCTCGCCGAGGTCGGCCAGCGCCGCGCGGACCTCGGCACCCGCTGCACCGCCCACGCCACCGGCGACCACCACGATCTCCGACAGCAGCAGCCGCCCCTCCACGACCTCCCGCAACCGGCGCGGATCGCTGCTCATGATGCCGACGCGCGTGACCTCGGCGCCGGCGTCGCGCGCGGCGGCGGACAGCGCGTAGGAGTTGACGTCGTAGACCTGGCCCTGGCCGGGCGTGCGATCGACGTCCACGAGTTCCTCGCCGACGGAGATCACCGAGACCCGCGGCCGCGGGTGCACCAGCACCTTGTTGCGGCCCACCGCGGCCAGCAGCCCGACCTGCGCGGAACCGATCGGTGCGCCGCGGCGCACCGCCACGTCGCCGGTCTGCACGTCCTCCCCGGTGCGGCGGACGAACGCCGCCGAGGGCACCGGACGCCGCACGGTGACCTTCGCCGGGTGCTCGTCGGTGTACTCCAGCGGGACCACGGCGTCGGCCAGCGTCGGCAGCGGCGCGCCGGTGTCCACCCGGACCGCCTGGCCCGGCTGCAGCCTGCGGGGCTGCCGGGAGCCGACCGAGATCTCGCCGACGACCGGCAGCACGGTCGGCTCGTCGGCGGCGGCCTGCACGTCCACGCTGCGCACCGCGTAGCCGTCCACGGCGGCCTGGTCGAACCCGGGCAGCGCCTGCTCGGCGACGACCTCCTCCGCGCACAGCAGGCCCTGCGCCTCGGAGATCGCCACCCGGACCGGCGCGGGCCGGACAGCCGCCGTGAGCACGCGTGCGAGTTGCTCGTCCACTGACCTCATGGCTGTCGTCCTCTTCCCGCGCACCGAGCCGCCGCCCGGCGTGGCTGTCGTCACGTCCTGTCCCGGCGGAGGTGGCCGCAGCGTTCGGGCGGACCGCCGGTCAGGACACTTCGTCGTTCTCCGCGATCCGCTCGACGAGCCAGGCCCGCAGGTCCGGCCCGTACTCGGGATCCTTCAGCGCGAAGTCCACCGCAGCTTTGAGGAAACCGCCAGGATTTCCCAAGTCGTGTCGCCCACCGCGATGGACCACCACGTGCACCGGGTGTCCTTCGGAGATCAGCAACGCTACGGCATCGGTGAGCTGCAGCTCACCTCCGGCACCGGGCTCGATGCGCCGCAGCGCGTCGAACACGGCGCGGTCCAGCAGGTAGCGCCCGGCCGCGGCGAAGGTGGACGGGGCCTGCTCCGGCGCCGGCTTCTCGACCATGCCCCGGACCTGCTTGACGTCGTCGTCCTCGGTGTCGGTGACGTCGAACACGCCGTAGGCGGAGATCTGCTCGCGCGGCACGTCGAAGGCGCACAGCACGCTGCCGCCGTGGCGGGCGCGCACCTCGGCCATCCGCTGCAGGACGCCGGTGGGCAGCACCAGGTCGTCGGGCAGCAGCACGGCGACCGCGTCGTCGGCGTCGGTCAGGCTCGGCTCCGCGCAACCCACGGCGTGGCCCAGTCCGAGGGCCTGCTCCTGGATCGCGGTCTCGGCGGTGAGCAGGGCGGGCGCGCGGCGGACCTTCTCCAGGAGGGCGTCCTTGCCGCGCTCCTTGAGGGTCTGCTCCAGCTCGGGCTGCGGCTTGAAGTAGTCGGCGACCGAGCCCTTGTCCGGCGAGGTCACGATGATCAGGCGTTGTGCGCCCGCTTCGGCCGCTTCGGCGGCGACCAGTTCGATCCCGGGGGTGTCCACGACCGGGAGCAACTCCTTGGGCACCGCCTTCGTGGTCGGCAGGAACCGGGTTCCCAGTCCGGCTGCGGGCACGATGGCGGTCCGGAACGCGATGGGCGTGCTCGTCGGGCTGCTCATGGCCAGGAAGCCTATCGGCCACCCCTAAGGTGGAAGCGTGAGCTCGCTGGACGAATCCACTACGACGAAGGCCGAGTGGCGCAGCACGCTGCTGGAACAGCGCCGTGACGTGGTCCGAACCACCCGCTCGGACGAAGCGGCGGCGCTGCAGGAGGCGGTGCTCGCCTGGCTGGCCGAGCACCCGGTGCGGACCGTCGCGGCCTACGTGCCGGTCGGCGACGAGCCCGGCTCGCCCGAGCTGCTGGAGGCGCTGCGCGCGGCCGGGCTGCGAGTCCTGCTGCCGGTGGTGGTGAACCGCCGCTCGCCGCTGGAGTGGGCCGACTACACCGGGCCGGACTCACTGCGCGAAGCCACCTTCGGCCTGCTGGAACCCGCAGGTCAGCGGCTCGGCGCCGCGGCCATCGGGGAGGCCGGCGCGCTGTTCGTCCCCGCGTTGGCGGTGGACCGCCGCGGCGTGCGGCTGGGGCGTGGCGCGGGCCACTACGACCGGTCGCTGCCGATGGCCGCGCCGGGAGCGCCGCTGATCGGCGTGGTCCGGGACGAGGAGTTCGTGGCCGAGCTGCCCGGCGAGCCGCACGACGTGCGGATGACCTCCGTGCTGACACCGCGGCGAGGAGTCGTGTCGCTACCCGTGTGACATAGGCCTGTTTGCGCTGGACACCTGTTCTGAAGCATTATCGGGTTAGCACTCCTGTAGTTCGAGTGCCAGGACTAGACGCCGGAGGTTCACGGCCGTGCCCACTTACCAGTACGCCTGCACCGAGTGCGACCACCGTTTCGAGCAGGTGCAGTCGTTCAGCGAGGACTCCCTCACCGAGTGCCCGAAGTGCACCGGAAAGCTCCGCAAGCTGTTCAACGCGGTGGGCATCGTCTTCAAGGGCTCCGGCTTCTACCGCACCGACAACCGGTCGTCGAACTCGTCGTCGAGCACGAGCAGCACCTCGTCCTCGTCCAGCGACTCCTCGTCGAGCAGCTCGTCGTCCTCGTCCGGTTCCTCGACCTCGTCGTCGAGCAGCTCGTCGACCAAGACGGCCGCCGCTTCCTGAGTTCACCCGATCTGATTCGCCGACCGCTGTTCACCGCGGTCGGCGAATGTTTTGCGGGCGCAGCGTGATCACCGGAATTTCGTTCGAGTGATCCGAGTTGTCCACAACGGACCGGTTTGTCCACAGATTCCCGAAACTCCCTCGCGCCGCGGCCGAGCGCTCCCTAACTTCGGATGAGTTCCATCTCACCCGAGGAAGCGGAGCCGACCATGACGCCGAAAGACCGCCTCAACGCGACCCTGCGCGACCGCGTCGCCGCGCTTTTCCGCGCACGGCGCGGAGTTCTCCTGCTGCGCAGATCCGCCGCAGTCGCCCTGCTGCTGCTCGCGGCCGTACTGGCCGTGCAGCACCACGGGCCGCCTCGAACGGGCGTGCCGGTGCTCGTCGCCGCTCGCGACCTGCCGCCCGGCCGCGTCCTGTCCGAAGTGGACGTGACGCGCCGGGAGATGCCGGTCGAGCTGGTGCCGGACGGCGCGGTGCAGGCCTCCCCCAACGCCCTGGGCCGGGTTCTCAGCGCTGCGGCCCGCCGCGGCGAACCGCTGACCGACGCGCGCTTCGACGGCCTGACCACGGCTTCCGGCGACGCGGGTACTGTGTCGGCGCCGATCCGGCTCGCCGATCCCGAGGTGGCCGACTTCCTGGCACCCGGCAGACGGGTGGACATCGTCACAGCCCTCGCTCCGTCGGGGGAGAGTTCGGTGCTCGCCGAGAACGCCAGGGTGATCGCGGTCCAGCCCGAGCCTGACCACCGCGACCAGGGAAGACTCGTCTTCGTCGGATTACCGGAGCGGCTCGCGGGCGAGGTGGCCGCAGCATCCCTCAACCGGACGGTGACCGTTACGCTGCGCTGAGTAGCATCCTACGCCGAATAACCCATCGATTCGGCGTCATCCGTACGTGAACTCGCCGAGATGACCATGCTTTTTGAGAGGAGCAGCAAGCGTGTTCAAGGGCTTCAAGGACTTCCTGATGCGCGGCAACGTGATCGACCTGGCCGTCGCGGTGGTGGTCGGCAGCGCGTTCACCGCGCTGGTCACGTCCTTCACCACCAGCATCATCAAGCCGATCATCTCCGCCACCGGTGGTGGCAACGTCACCGGGCTGAGCATCCAGCTGCGCGCGGGCAACGAGGCCTCGATCATCGACTTCGCCGCGGTGATCAACGCCGTGATCACCTTCCTCATCACCGCCGCGGTCGTCTACTTCCTGTTCGTGGTGCCGATGAAGACGTTCAACGAACGGCGCAAGAAGGGCGAGACGACCGCCGTGGACCCGACCGACGTCGAGCTGCTGCAGGAGATCCGCGACCTGCTGCGCCGCGAGCAGGGCCTGCCCGCGGTCAAGGGGCTGGCCAGCGAGTCGGAGAAGGCGGAAGTCACCGCCGATGGCCAGCGGAAGTAGCCACCCGGGCCCGTCGCGCGCGGCGGCTGTCCGGCTGCTCCTCCGGCAGTCCTGCGTCCTGCGGATCGGCTTCGCAGGACGAAGGGCGCGAGCGCGGTGCTGCCGCCCGGACGCGGCTCAGGCTCAGCGCGGGTCGTGGTGCGGCGGGCGGTTCTCGCGGTACCAGCGCTCGTCGTCTTCGGCAGGTGTTCGGTCCGGCCGGTCGTCCGAGGTGGTTTCGGGCAGGACGTCACCGAAGATCTCTGCGAGCTTGCGCCGCCGCTCCCGCTCGTCCCGACCTGTGTCGCCGTTCAACTCCAGCCCTCCCGACCTGGTCCGCGCCCGCAGGTGGCGCACCCCCATCATCCCGCACTCGGGGGAGCGAGCGGGGACGCCACCGACCTCGGGTGTGATGTCGACTACAGTTGAAGGTGCGAGGTCCGCAGAGCCGCGGGAGCGGCGCCAGGCGTTGGCTCACCGGGCGTCTAGCCGCGGGAGGCGAAGAGATGGGTTTCCTGGACAAGGCCAAGGCACTGGCGAACCAGGCCAAGGGGAAGGCGGAGGAGCTCGCCGAGAAGGCGGGCCCGAGCGCCGCGAAGGGGCTCGATGCCGCCAAGTCGAGCCTGGACAAGGCCACCGGTGGCAAGTACCACGACAAGATCGAGAACGTGAGCGGCAAGGTCGAGGGCCTTCTCAAGCGCGAGCACCCCGACGGCCAGCCGCCGAAAGCCACCGACGACAAGGGCCCCCAGCCCGGAACCCCCGAGGACAAGGGCCCGGACGAACCGGGCCAAACACCGAAGAACCCCTGAAAGCGAAGAAAGCGGTGGTGGCTCCGCGTGGAGCCGCCACCGCTTTCTCCTGTCGGGTCAGGCCGTTTCGAGGCCGGACAGCTGTTCGATCACGTGGGTCACCAGGGGCGTCAGGGTGGCCATGCCGTCGCGGACCGACGCACGCGAGCCCGCCAGGTTGACCACCAGCGTGCTGCCGGAGACGCCGACCAGGCCTCGCGAGACGCCCGCCTCGACCGCGCCCGCCGCCAGGCCGGACGCCCGCAGGGCCTCCGCGATGCCCGGGATCGGCCGGTCCAGGACACCAGCGGTGGCGTCCGGGGTGACGTCCCGCGGCGACACACCGGTGCCGCCGACGGTGATCACCACGTCCACGCCGCCGATGACCGCGGTGTTCAGCGCGTTGCGGATGTCCACCGTTTCACCGGCCACCGCGACGGTGCCGTCGACGATGAAGCCGGCTTCCTCCAGCAACTCGGTCACCAGCGGACCGATGTTGTCGTCCTGCTCGCCCTGTGCGACGCGGTCGTCCACCACGACCACCAAGGCCCGTCCCAAACGCTGCGCGCTGCGTTCCATGCCGGTAACCGTAGTGCCAAGGGGCTGGCCGGTCAGATCCAGCGAGCTGGTGAGTTCGGTCAACCGGCGTCGCTGCACCACGCCTGTTCCGTCGGACATGTTCCTCCTCATCACGAAGAAGCCGAGCTCCAGCGGGGTCTGCCGCCGAGCCCGGTTCTGGTCTTCGTCCTGGAAACGCCGAAGGCGTTCAACCCACCCACGCGGCTCGCACCGCCGCGCAGGACGAGTTCGTCGGACAAGCTCTCCCCGCCGTCGACCGCTCCGGGGGCTCGGAGGGGGCAGGGCCAGCCCGGTGGGCGGCCGACGGCGGGGGTACGCGGCCCGGCGGTGCCGGGCCGCGCGTCCGGTCACCCCTGCCCGGCGAGTGTGGCGTCCACGGTGCGTTCCCCGCCGTTCCCGCCGATGGTGATCTTGACGCGGTCGCCCGGGGCGTGTGAGCGGACCGCTGCCACCAGCGAATCGGGATCCTGGATCGACCGGGTGTCCACCTTGGTGATCAGGTCACCGCTGCGGATACCGGCCTGTTCGGCGGGGCCACCGGGCACGACGTTGCGAACCAGAGCTCCCGGCTGGTCGCCTGCGCCGATCAGCACGCCGAGCGTCGTCTGGGTGGCCGTCCCCTTCTCCTTGAGCTCGGTGGCGATGCGCCGGGCCTGGTCGACCGGGATCGCGAACCCGAGACCGACCGATCCGGCCTGCCCCTGCCCGTTGCCGGGGCTGTAGATCGCCGAGTTGATGCCGACCACGTTGCCGTCCATGTCGACCAGCGGACCGCCGGAGTTGCCCGGGTTGATCGCCGCGTCGGTCTGCAGCGCGTTGAGCACGGTGTCCTCACCGCCGGACTCGCCGCCCGCGCGCACCGGGCGGTCCTTGGCGCTGATGATTCCGCTGGTCACGGTGCCGGACAGGCCGAACGGCGAACCGATGGCCACCACCGGAGCACCGACCGGCAGGTCGTCGCTGCGGCCCAGCTCGGCCGGGGTGAGGCCGGTGATGTCGGCCTTGACCACCGCGAGGTCGGACTTCGGGTCGGTGCCGATCACCTGGGCCCGCGCGCTGCGGCCGTCCTGGAACTGCGCGGTGAGCCGACCGCCCGAACCGCCGCCCGCGACCACGTGGTTGTTGGTCAGGATGTAGCCGTCGCTGCTGAGCACGATGCCGGAGCCCTCGCCACCACCACGGGCGGTGACCAGCTGCAGCTGGACGACGCTGGGCAGCACCTTGTCGGCGACCTGCTGCACCGAGCCCGCCGGCGCGGTGCTGACGCTGCGCGCCGGGCGCGATTCGTCCAGCGACGTGACACCGGGCGCCCGGGCGCCGCCGACCTGGTAGCCCACGTAGCCGCCGACCCCGCCACCGACCAGACCGCACACCAGGGCGAGCGCGGCCACGCCCGCGACGAGGCCGCCACGACGTTTGTGCGGCTGCTGCGGCACCACGGCGGTGTGCCCGCCGGCCGACGGCCAAGGCGTGTGCGCGAACTCCTGCGTCATGTGCGGCTGCGCTCCCTGCGCCGCATACGACTGCTGCCCTTCCGCCTGCTGCGCGGCGTACGCCTGCTGCCCCTCCGGCTGCTGCGCGGCGAAGGGCTGCTGGGGCTCGGACTGCGGCGCGTACGGGCTCTGCGACTGGGATTGCGGCCTCGCGTACGGGGAGTCCGGCTGCGGCGCTTGCGGCGGCACCCCGGCTGGTGGCGTGCCCGCCGAACCGCCTTCCGGCTGCGGCGTCGGTTCTTCCGGCTGGTTGCCGGAACCCGGGGTGTGATCGGTCATGACCCCACTCTGCTCCACGCGGCTGAGAACCGCCTGAGACCGCGCTGTGGACCTACCAAATCTCGTCCTGGCTGTGACAAACGCCGCACCACCCGCCCCGAGCAGCGCAGGCGCGGCGCCTCAGCGGAGGCGGTCGGCGATCTGCTCCGGGGTCACGTCGTTGATCCAGACGCCCATGCCGGATTCCGAGCCCGCCAGGTACTTCAGCTTGTCCGCCGAGCGCCGCACCGAGAAGACCTCCAGCCGCAGCCAGGACAACTCGCGTCCCACGCGCACCGGCGCCTGGTGCCAGGCCGCGATGTAGGGCAGCGGGCTGTCGTAGAGGCCGTCCAGGCGGCGCAGGACGTCCAGGTACGTCACAGCGAAGTCGTCGCGCTCCGCGTCGGTGAGGGCCGCGATGTCCGGCACCCTGCGGTGCGGCACGACGTGCACCTCGACCGGCCAGCGCGCGGCCGCCGGGACGTAGGCCGTCCAGTGCTCCGAATCGACGACCACGCGCCGTCCCGCAGCGCGCTCCGCTGCGAGCACGTCGCCCTGCACGTGGCGGCCGTGCAGGTTCAGGTACTCCTCCGCGACCCGCAGCATCTTGCCGGTCTTCGGCGTGACGAACGGGTAGCCGTAGATCTGCCCGTGCGGGTGGTGCAGCGTGACACCGATCTCCTCACCGCGGTTCTCGAAGCAGAAGACCTGCTCCACGCCCGGGGTTTCGGCCAGCGCAGCGGTCCGGTCGGCCCAGACGTCGACGACGGTGCGCGCCTGCGCCGCGGTCAGCGCGCTGAACGAGGAGTTGTGGTCGGAGGTGAAGCAGACGACCTCGCACCGTCCGGTCGCGGGCGCGGACGGCACCATCGGAACGCCATCCACAGTGGACACATCGCCGAGGATTCCCTGGGCGAACGAGGGGAACTGGTTCTCGAAGACCACCACGTCGTAGGAGGATTCCGGGATCTCGGTGGGCCGCCCGGGACTGCTCGGGCACAACGGGCAGAGCTCGGCTGGCGGCTTGTAGATCCGCGACTGCCGGTGCGCGGCGATCGCCACCCACTCGCCGGTCAGCGGGTCCCGCCGCATCTCCGACGCGGGCGCCTGCGGCGGCAGCTCCCGGGTGTCGACGGCCTCCCTGACCTGCGCCGGGTCGGCGTCGAAGTAGATGATCTCCCGGCCGTCGGCCAGCCGTCGCGCCTTTCCACCTCTGCGCGATTCGCGGTGGTGGTCGCGTTCCGCGTTTCCCCGGGGCTGAGTCGCGCCCCCTGAGGTGCGGCCGAGGTGTGCTGCGGGTGGCACGAAATCGCTCATCGCTCCTCCTCCACGCCTTCCTGATCCGCCAGCAGCAGCTCCGCGTGCTCGGCCAGCACCTGCCGGGCTTCGGCGGGCAGGCCCTGGTCGCTGATCAGCAGGTCGATCTCGTCGAAGTCGACGATCGTGGAGATCCCGACGGTCGACCACTTGGAGCTGTCGGCGACCACCACCAGCCGGCCGGCCGCCTCGGCCAGCGCCCGGTTCGTCTCGCCCTCGTTGAGGTTCGGCGTGGTGAAGCCCGCGCGGGGAGCCATCCCGTGCACGCCGAGGAACACCATGTCCAGGTGCAGCGAGCGCAGCGCCTGCACGGCGACCGGCCCGACCAGCGCGTCGGACGGCGTCCGCACCCCGCCGGTGAGCACCACCGTGCGGTCGGTGCGGCCGCGCCGCTGCAGCGCGTCGGCCACCCGGACCGAGTTGGTCACCGCGGTCAGGTCGGCGACGTCGTCGAGGTGGCGGGCCAGCGTCCAGGTGGTGGTGCCCGCGGACAGCCCGATCGCGGTTCCCGGCCGGACCTGCTGGGCGGCGAGCGCGGCGATGGCCTCCTTCTCCGCCAGCTGGCGGACCGACTTGGCCTCGAAACCCGGCTCGTCGGTGCTGCGGCCGATCACCGAGGTCGCGCCGCCGTAGACCTTCTCCACCAGGCCGCGGCGGGCCAGCGCGTCGAGGTCGCGGCGGATGGTCATGTCCGACACCGCCAGCCGCAGCACCAGGTCGGCGACCTGCACCGCACCGGTGCGCCGCACTTCGTCGAGGATCACTTCCTGGCGCTGCCGTGCGAGCACACCGGCCCCCTCAGGTACATGAGCGAACAAGAACCAACACTACCCGAACGGGTGATACGCGAAAGTGTGGTGTACGCCTACCACTTTCGACGCAGTGCTGTTCATTGCTGTTCGGTCTGCGGGATGTTCCCCGGCAGCGACATGCGCAGCAGCGCACCGCCCTCCGGCGCTTCGCCGGCCCACACCGAACCGCCGTGCCGCTCGGCGACCTGCTTGACGATCGACAGGCCGAGCCCGGAGCCCGGCAGCGTGCGGGCGTCCGACGACCGGTAGAAGCGCTCGAAGACGAACGGCCGGTCCACCGGCGCGATGCCGGGGCCGCTGTCGGCGACCTCCAGGAGGATCTGCCCGGAAGCGACGTCCGGCACCAGGTCCACCCGCACCCGGCCCTCGTCGGGGCTCCACTTGGCGGCGTTGTCCAGCAGGTTCAGCACGGCGCGCTCCAGCGCGGTGGCATCGCCCATCATCTCCCACGGCTGCAGCCGCACGTCGAACTCGATGCGCGGCGCGCGCCGCCGGGCCCGGCTCAGCGCACGCTCCACCACGTCCACCAGGTCCACCGGCTCGTGCACCGCCTGCGGGGTGTCCTCCCGCGCCAGCTCCACCAGGTCCCCGACCAGCGCGGACAGCTCGGTGACCTGGGCCTGGACGTCGGCGAACATCTCCCGCCGGTCCTCCTCGGCCAGCTTCGGCGCGTCCGGCCGGGCCGAGGCCATCAGCAGTTCCAGGTTGGTGCGCAACGAGGTCAGCGGGGTGCGCAGCTCGTGCCCGGCGTCGGCGACCAGCCGCCGCTGCCGCTCCTGCGACTCGGCGAGCGCGCTGAGCATGCCGTTGAAGCTGGTCGTCAGGCGGGAGAGCTCGTCGTCGCCGTCGACCGGGATCGGCCGCAGGTCGCCGGTCAGCGCCACTCGCTCCGTCGCGGCCGTCAGCCGCTGCACCGGGCGCAACCCGGCGCGTGCCACGGCGGTTCCGGCCGCCGCGGCGAGCAGGATCCCGGCGCCGCCCATCACCACCAGCACCACGCTGAGCTGGGCGAGCGTGCGCTGGGTCGGATCCATCGAGGTGGACATCACGAGCGCGGCGTTCTGCCCGGTCGGCACGGCCACCACGCGGCTGTTGGACCGCTGGTCGGTGCGCAGGGACTGCGGCGCCTCGCCGCGCGCCACCGCCAGTTCCGCGAAGCTCAGCGGCGGCCGCTGGTCCTTCGGGCCGAACTCGGTGCCGTCGGCGCCGAGCACGCTGATCTTGAAGTTCGTCGCGGTGAAGAACGCCACCGGCACCTGCTGCAGGTCGGCGGTGCGCACCAGCGGCCCCTCGGCGGCCTCCACCGCGCGCTCGGTCAGGCTGTCGTCCAGCTGCTGGTAGAGGCTGTCGCGCACGGTCACGAACGCGGCGACCGACACCAGCGCGACGGCTCCCGCCACGCAGATCGCCGCCAGCCAGGTGACGCGGTTGCGCAGCGAGACGCGCTGGAACCGGCCCCTGCTGGGCTGAGGCGGGCCGAGATCCGGCGGTGGTGGAGCGGGGACGGTCACGGCGGCGTCTCGCGGAGCACGTAGCCGACGCCGCGGACCGTGTGGATCAACCGGGGCTCACCTTCGGCCTCGGTCTTGCGGCGCAGGTATCCGATGTAGACCTCCAGGGCGTTGCCCGAGGTCGGGAAGTCGTAGCCCCACACGTCCTCCAGCAGGCGGCTGCGGGTCAGCACCTGCTTCGGGTGCGCCATCAGCAGTTCCAGCAGGGCGAACTCGGTGCGGGTGAGGCTGATCGGGCGCTCGCCGCGGCGGACCTCGCGGGTGCCCGGATCGAGCTCCAGGTCGGAGAAGCGCAGCGCCGCCGGGTGCTCGTCCTGGCCGAGGTCGGGCGGGCTGGCGCGGCGCAGCAGCGCGCGCAGGCGGGCGAGCAGCTCTTCCAGGGCGAAGGGCTTGGGCAGGTAGTCGTCGGCGCCCGCGTCGAGCCCGGCGACCCGGTCGGACACCGCGTCGCGGGCCGTGAGCACCAGGATCGGCAGGTCGTCGCCGGTGCTGCGCAGCCGCCGGGCGACCTCCAGCCCGTCGAGCCGCGGCATCATCACGTCGAGCACCATGGCGTCGGGGCGGCTGGCGGCCAGCTGGTCCAGGGCCTGTTGACCGTCCGCGGCGAGCTCCACCTGGTACCCGTTGAACTGCAAGGACCGGCGCAGGGATTCCCGCACGGCACGATCGTCGTCGACGACGAGGATGCGCATGGCAACAGTCTTACCTCTAGCCCTGAGAACGAGCTGAGAACCTCACCCTTAGTCGCGAAACACCGTGATGACCATCTCATCCCAGGTCCGGGCCGATCACCCGCGGTGACCGACCCGGACCGATGGGTCACCCCTGGTGGAAGTGCCGGATCAGGGCGCGCGGCACCAGCCGGCGCTGCCCGTCCACCACGATCGGCACCAGATCCGGCGCCGCCGCCTTCCACTGCGACCTCCGGTGCCGCGTGTTGCTCCGCGACATCTTGCGCTTCGGAACTGCCATCCCGGTCTCCTCTCCTCGTCGGGCTCGGTGCGATTTCTCGCGAAATCGCGATCAGCGGGTGCGACCGCCGTAGCGGCGGCGGAACTTCTCGACCCGGCCCTGGGTGTCGAGCACCCGCTGGTTGCCGGTCCAGAAGGGGTGCGAGTACGCGGTCACGTCGACCACGATCAGCGGGTAGGTGTTGCCGTCCGCCCATTCGATGCGCGCATCGGAGGTGGCGGTGGAGCGGGTCAGGAAGCTCTGCCCGGTGGTGCGGTCCTGGAACACGACCGGCCGGTACTCGGGGTGGATGCCTGGTTTCACGATGTCTCCTCGCGGTGTCGGGGCCACGAGCCGGTGCTCGCGCTCATGACCGGTTGCCCCGTTCGCTCGCGGCGTCGGCGGACCGCTCCGCCGGGTCGTCGCCGCACGGGTCGGTGTGCCATTCGCCGAACGGGCCGGCGTAGGTCGCCCAGACCTGCTCGCCCGCGGCGAGCTCGTCATCGGTGAGCAGGGCGTGGTGGAGGGCGCTGACGATGTCCTGCGGGTTGGCCTCGTGGGTGATCACAACCAGCTCCTGCGTCCGGTCGCCGTAGTAGTCGTCCCAGCTCAGCGAGGCCCTGACCTGGCGCTCCGGGGAGATCTCGGCCCACTGCTCGGAGGTCAGCGAGGCCAGCCACGGGCCGCCGTGCGCGATGCCGAGCCCACCGCCCGCGGACTCGATCCACAGCGCCACGTCCGGCTGGCTGGCCACCCAGACCCGGCCGCGGGTGCGCACCACGCCGTCCAGCAGCACGTCGATCGCCTCGTGCAGGCGTTCCGGGTGGAACGGCCGCCGCTCCTCGAACAGCACCGTCGACACCCCGGCGTCGGTGTCCAGCGACGGCTGGCCGCGCAGCAGCCGGCCGTGCGGGCCGTCGATCTCCCCGCGCCGCGCGTTGCCGGGGATCCGGGCGAGCAGCGCGGAAACGTCCAGGCCATCGACGTCCGGACGCAATTTCAATTGAAATCGCACGTCCGATTTCAATTGAAGTTGCGGCGCGGTCGGGGTCAGCCGGGCGATGACCGCCTCGGTGCGCACCTGCGTCCAGCGGTCCTCGGCCTCGCCCAGCAGCACGACCGCATCGGCGAACTCGACCTGACCGACCGCGACCTGAGCGACCGTGCGCTCGTCGTCGGGGCTGCCGCCGATCCCGCGCTCGACGAGCTCGTCCTGGCCGGTCGCGTCGGCGAGCCAGGTCGCCGCGTCGACGGCGGTGAGCACGGCCTCGACGCGGACGTCGGTGACCAGCGGCCTGCCGTCCACCTCGACGTGCTCGAGCGCCCAGCAGATCGTGTCCGGCTCCAGGGCCGGATCCAGCTGCACGACGATCCTGGTCACGTCGGGTGCGGCGGTCAGCTCGCGCAGCAGCGGGAGCAGGTCCAACCGCAAGGTGCAGGACACGCAGCCGTGCGCGAGTTCGAGCACCTCGACGCGCTCGGCGTCACCGTGGCGGATCAGGCGCCGGACCACACCTCGGGCGACATCGCGCAGCTCGTGGTGCACGAGCACGGTGCCCGCCGGATCGTCCCGCCGCACCGCCTCGGCGGTCGACGCGACCTGCTCCGCGCGGATCCCGGCCACCATGAGCAGCGGCATCCGCCGGTTCGCGGACGACTCGGTTTCCATCCCCACCTCAATCGACAACGGTTTTCATCTGGGTCGGGCACACTGTATCGTGCTTTGAAAACGAATGTCATTATCGAGAGGTAGGTCATGTCCATCCGCTGCCAGGTGACCGGGATGCAGCCCGGCTACGGCAACCAGGTCTCCCACTCCAACCACCGCACCCGCCGCCGCTGGCTGCCCAACGTCCAGCGCAAGCGCTACTGGCTGCCCTCGGAGGGCCGCTGGATCCGGCTGCGGGTGTCGACCAAGGGAATGAAGACGATCGAGAAGCGCGGCATCGACGCGGTCGCCGCCGAGATGCGCGCCCGAGGGGAGCGGTTCTGATGGCCAAGAGCACCGACAACCGGCCGGTGATCAAGCTGCGCTCCACCGCGGGGACCGGCTTCACCTACGTGACGACCAAGAGCCGCCGCAACAACCCCGACCGGGTGGTCCTGCGCAAGTACGACCCGGTCGCCCGCAAGCACGTGGAGTTCCGCGAGGAGCGCTGACCGACCGACGCCTCCGTCCGGCGATCGTTTCGGCAGTCCAAGGCCCGTGAGCGTTTTGTGGCGCCATAGCACCCCAAAACGCTCACGACCACATTGGAGACCCACCTGCACCCACGTCCCGCACGTCCAGAAGGGAAACGGCCCAGTGGCCAAGAAGTCCAAGATCGCCCGCAACGAGCAGCGACGGGCGATCGTCGCCCGCCACGCCGAGCGGCGCGCCGAGCTGAAGAAGATCATCGCCGCCCCGGGCAGCAGCCCCGAGGAGCGCAGCGCGGCCCAGCTGGAGCTGCAGCGGCAGCCGCGCGACGCGAGCCCGGTCCGGGTGCGCAACCGCGACGCCATCGACGGGCGGCCCCGCGGCTACTTCCGCAAGTTCGGCGTCTCCCGGGTGCGGCTGCGCGAGCTGGCGCACTCCGGCGAGCTGCCGGGCGTGACGAAGTCGAGCTGGTGACGCCGTGCCGAACACCGACCGGCGCTTCCGCCGCAAGCCCAACCTGCTCCAGCGCGAAGGGGTCGTCCAGGTCGACTGGAAGGACACCGCGCTGCTGCGCAAGTTCCTGTCCGACCGGGGAAAGATCCGCTCCCGCCGGGTCACCGGCCTGACCGTGCAGGAGCAGCGCGAAGTCGCCACGGCGATCAAGAACGCCCGCGAGATGGCGCTCCTGCCCTACCCCTCCAACGGCCGCAAGTGACGCGCGGGCGGGGTGGTGATTCGCGCGAAACCGCCACCCCGCCCCCGCCGATCTCGCGCGAAACCGGCCACCGCGGACGCCCCCGGACTGCTGCGCGGTGGCGCCGGGCAGGATGGAGGGCGATGACGATCGCCGGACGCTCCCAGTTGACCGACACCGCCCCCGCCGCCGACCTCTACGAGGTCATCAACCGCCGCCGCGACGTGCGCCGCGAGTTCACCGGCGCCGAGATCCCCGAGCCGGTGCTGCGCCGGGTGCTCACCGCCGCGCACAGCGCGCCCAGCGTCGGGCTGTCCCAGCCCTGGGACTTCGTGCTGGTCCGCGACGAGTCCACCCGCCGCGCCTTCCGCGAGCACGTGCTCGCCGAGCGCAGCGTGTTCGCCGCCCAGCTCGACGAGGAGCGCGCCGGGACGTTCTCCAAGATCAAGGTCGAGGGCATCGCGGAGTCCTCGCTGGGCATCGCCGTCACCTACGACCCGCACCGCGGCGCGCCGCAGGTCCTCGGCCGTCACGCGATCGCCGACGCCGGGCTGTACTCGGTGTGCCTGGCCATCCAGAACCTGTGGCTGGCCGCCACCGCCGAGGGGCTGGGCGTCGGCTGGGTCAGCTTCTACCGCGAGGAGTTCCTGCGCAGGCTGCTCGGCATCCCGACCGGAGTGCGCCCGGTCGCGTGGCTGTGCGTGGGCCCGGTGCGCTCGCTCGCCGAAACCCCCGACCTGGAGCGTCACGGCTGGCGGCAGCGGTTGCCGCTGGACGACGTCTTGCACTACGACAAGTACGGGAACGGTCGCAACCGGTAGCCTGAGCGCGACAAGACCGCACCGGCACGCGGTTCCACGACGAGGTGCGCCCCTGCGAGGAAGCGGTGCAGCACGATGACCCGCTGATGGCCGGCCACATCCCGGCCCAGGACCGCGAAGTGCGGTCGCTGCTGGATTCCGGCCGCTTCGCGGAGGCCGAGGCCGCCTTCGAGGAGCTCATCGAGGCCGGGGCGAACCGGGTCGCCGAGCAGTGGAACCGCTCGGCCGTCCTGGTGCACCGTGCGTCCCTGGCGTGGCGCCTGAAGCACATCCCCATAGCGCTGGAGCTGCTCGCCGAGGGCTGGACGGAACTCGACGTGGACCGGCCCGAAGGTGCGGCCGCCGCGCACACCGTCAGCATGCTCGGCTACCTGCTGGAGACCATCGGCCACCGCGGCCCGGCGCTGGAGATGATGGCGCTGTCGGTGCAGCTCGCCCGCGACACCGACGACTCGGCCGCGCTGGCGCACTGCCTGAACCGCGAGGGCAACGCCCGGATCTTCCGCGCCGCGACCCTCCCGCTGGAGGAGCGGGGAGCGCAGTTCGCCCTGGCCCGCGACCTGTTCGACGAGTCCCGGATGCTGACCAAGCCCGGCCAGGTGAAGCGCTCGGCGATGGCGGGGCTGGCGCGGGCGCTGGTCGGCGTGGGAGACCCGGACGCCGCCGAGCGCGTCGCGCAGGAGGCCCTCGCGCTGGCCCGCGCGGCCGACGACTGGTTCACCTCCTCGGTGGCCAACTGGGTGCTGGCGGTGGTGCGCCGCCAGCAGCACCGGCTGGAGGAGGCCCGGACGCTGGCCAGCCGGGCCCTCGACGCCGCGGAGACCATCCGCGACACGATGCTGATGATGCAGTTCTCGCTCGACCTGGCGGGCATCTGCGAAGCGCTGGCCGACCCGGTCGGCGAGGCCGCCGCACTGCGCCGGACCGTCTCGGCGAGCCGGCTGGCCGTCGACGCGCTGCGCGAAGGGCTCGGCCAGGCGCTGGAGCAGCGCCGCGTCGCGGTGCAGGCCCAGCGCATGGCGCTGGCCGCCCGCGAAGCCGCGCTCCGCGACCCGCTGACCGGCCTCACCAACCGCCTGGGCCTGGAACGCCGCGCTCCGCTGCTGCTGGAGCAGACCGCGGCCGCGGGGCGCGTGCCGTGGCTGGTGCTGCTGGACGTCGACTGGTTCAAGGACGTCAACGACCGCGCCGGGCACCCGGCGGGCGACGTCGTGCTCCAGGAGGTCGCACACCTGCTGCGCCGCGAATGCCGCGCCGACGACCTGATCTGCCGCTGGGCGGGCGACGAGTTCGTGGTGCTGCTGGTGGGATCCAGCGAGGACTCCCGCGAGGCCGGGCCGGTGGTCGCCGAGCGCATCCGCGCGGCGGTGCACAACCACGACTGGCGCCTGGTGCTGGGCCGGATCACCAAACCGCCGACCGTGAGCATCGGCGTGGCGGCGGGCCCGGCGAACCTGGAGCACCTGTTCGCGGCCGCGGACATCGCCCTGTACCGGGCGAAGCGAGCCGGGCGCAACCGCGTGGAGATCGACGAGAGCCCGGCGTCGGATCCGTCGACGACGGCCTGATCGGACGCCCGCGCCGCACTGCTGTTCCGGCTCCGGCGCGGTACTAGGATCGACCGTCATGCGCACCGCGCGAGAGCCGGGAGAACCCGCCTCACCAGCTACAATAAGCCCGGAAGCCCGGAAGCCCGGAAGCCCGGAAGCCCGGAAGCCCGGAAGCCCGGAAGCCCGGAAGCCCGGAAGCCCGGAAGCCGGTGCGGTCGTGGCGGCGCGCGCAGGTCGGTGGGATTCCGCGCCGATCCAGCGGCGGGTGCTGGGCGTCGTCCGCACCCTGACCGCGCTGGACCGCCTGCTCGACGTGCTCCCGCTGCTGGCCGACGACATGCGCGTGGAAACCCGCTTCGCGGTGGCGACCGGATCCGAGTTCGCGACGAACCTCGCCGAGCAGCTGCACCTGCACGGCGCCCAGGTCGTCGACTGGGAAACGGCCATCGGCAAGGACTTCGACCTCGCCATCTCCCCCAGCGGCAACGGCCCGCTGCACGAGCTCGAAATACCGGTGCTGACGCTGCCCCACGGCGCCGGTCACAACAAGCTGCGAGCCACCGAAAGCGGTGTCACGGCTGAGGTTTCCGGCCTCTCCCGCGCTCAGCTGACGCACGAAGGCCGAGTCGTCCCGGCGGTCGTCGGCCTGTCGCACCCGAGCCAGCTCGCCCAGCTCCAGCACCAGTGCCCGGAGGCAGTGCCGCACGCGGAGGTGATCGGCGATCCCTGCTACGCCCGCCTGCGAGCCAGCCTGCCCATGCGCGAGCAGTACCGAAGCGCGCTCGCCGGTGACCGCAGGCTGGTCCTCGCGGCATCGACCTGGGGCCCGGAGTCGCTCTTCGCCAAGCGCGGTGACCTGGCAAAACTCCTGACCGCCGACCTGCCGGACCACCGGATCGCCCTGGCCCTGCACCCGAACGTCTGGCAGAAGTACGAGCGGCTCCAGCTGGAAACCTGGCTCCGCACGGCCCTGCACAACGACCTGCTGCTGATCCCCCGCCTGCGAAAGTGGCAGGCAGCACTGGTAGCCGCGGACGTGGTGATCAGCGACCACGGCTCACTGGCCCTCTACGCGGCAGCGCTCGGAAAACCACTGCTACTAGCGGCATTCGGCGACGCAGAGGTGGTCCCGGGATCCCCGATGGCGCTCCTCGGCGACCGAGCCCAACACCTCGACCCGACCGCCGATCTCCTACCCCAGATCGAAGCGGCGACCCCGGTCCCGAACCACCACGAGCTCGCCGACCGCACCTTCGCAGGCAACTCCCACCAACGCCTGCGAGAACTGATCTACCACCACCTGGACCTACCGGAACCACCCTGGCCGGCCCGCCCAGAACCAGTGGACCTCTTCACCCCTCGCTGAGCTTCCGCCGAACCCGCTCGGCCTTCGGGCTTCTGGCCTGCTCGTAGATCTCCAAAGCTTCCTCCAGGCACTCCCGCGCACCTGGACGGCCGAGCGCGGTCAGCGAATCCGCCAGCAGTTCCAGCGGTTCCGCGACGTCGAAGGACGAGCGCTCGCGCGTTGCCGAAATCGCTTCGCGGAGCTGGGAAGCAGCCTGTTCGTGCTGGCCGAGCGCTTGGTGGACGCGCGCCGCGGCAACGCTGATCCGGCTGGGCGTCCGCTTGTCCCCGGGGAACCCGGCGATCAGCTCCGTCGCCGAGCCGAAGGCCTGGAGCGCTTCCTCGTTGCGGCCGAGCGCGGAGAGCGACTTGCCGATCAGGTAGTCCTGGATCGCCATGCCGCGCTGGCGTCCGAGCTCGGCGTTGAGCTGCCGCGCCCGCCGGAAGTTCTCGATGGCTGCTCCGAATCGCTCGAGAGCGTGCAGCGCCTTGCCCTGGAATTCCAGCGCCGACGCCAAGATCCGCCGGTGCCCGGCACGCTCGGCGACCGCCACGGCCTCGGCGCACTCGGCGAGCGCTTCATCGAGCTCACCGCACTCCACCAGCAGCTGGCCGCGCAGGCTGCGCATGCGCGCTTCGGCGGGCAGATCCTCGATCGCCACGGCAGAAGTGACGGCCTCGGCCAGGGCGGACAACGTGTCGGAGTAGTGCTTGTCCTGGTTGTGCAGCGCCCACAGCGGGCCGTCGCAGAGCGCGATCACGTCGACGTGCCAAGCGCTTTCGGCCGCCAGCCGGACCATGCCGAGCAGGTTGACGCGCTCGCTGCGCAGCCATTCCAGCGCTTCCTCGCGCGTGAACGGGTTCTCCCCGGTGACTTCGTCATCGACGACGCGGAGCCTGCTGGGCTCCGTCACCATCCGGTCCGCGAACGCGCCCTGCTGCCGGTACCACGCGACGAGGCGGCGGACCGCGTCGTCGGACGACGCGTCGGACGCACCGAGGGTTTCGGCGGCGTGCTCGGTCACGAGGTCGTGGAGCAGGAACTGCTCCTGATCGTTCTCTTCCACCAGACAAATCCTGTGCAGCTCGTCGAGATGGGCTTCGGCGTCGATCTCGGTGAGGTCGGCTAACGCCGCGACCGCCCCGGCAGGCAGCGCGAGTCCAACTCGCCCCAGCAGCCCGTACACGCGGGCTTCGGCCCGCGTCAGCTGTTCGACCGCGAGGTCCAGTTCGGCGAAGGCCCTGCGGAAGTGCGTCCGCCGCCTGCTCCGCTCCGACAGCTCCCGGACGGCACGCGCGATGGTCCACGAAGTCCGGCGCGCCAGCAGCCCGATCATCACGTTGAGCGCGATGGGCAGCCCGCCGGACCTGGCCACCAGCTCCGCCGCTGCGTCAGGCTCGGCGTCCACGCGCTCCCGGAGATCCTTCCGCCGCAGGCAGTCGAGCGCGTGACCCGAGTTGAGCGGCTTCAGCCTGATCGGCAGGGCCCCGTCGGCCGCGAGCTCGGCCCCGTCCTGGCGGCTCGTGCACAGCACGACGCTCGCACCGGACGCGGGCAGCAGCTCCAGGACGTCCTCCAGCTCGACCACGTCGTCGAAGAGGAACAGCAGCTTCCGGTCCTGCGTCCAGCTCCGCAGCATCGCGACCTTGTCGTCGGTCGCCGGCGGGATCAACTCCGCCTCGACACCGAGCGAGCGCAGGCAGTGCTCGGCGGCATCACCCAGGTCCCGCGCCCCGCGCCGGAAGTCGAACACGATCTGCCCGTCCTCGAACCCCCGTTTGACCAGGTGCGACCAGTGCACGGCGAACGCGCTCTTCCCGACACCGCTGACCCCGCTGATCACCGCCCACGCGGCCCGCCCCTCCCGCGACTCCCCGAGCAGCTCGTCCAGCTCGGCGAGCGGACCGTCCCGATCGACGAAGTGAGCAGGCGCGGCGGGCAGCTCCCCCGGAGCCACGGGCTGCGCGCCAACCGCCTCGTGAATGTGAACGTCCCCGCGCAACGCCCCGACCTGCACGATGTTGCGCGCGGAACCGCGGTTCTCGTTGCCCATACCCACCCCGGCGACCCCGAACGGTAACGATCACCTGACGATACGCGACGAACCCAGCACTGCCCGCCGCCTGGCGCGAACCCGACCGGTGCCAACCCGCCCCAACACGCCAGGTACCCTCCAACCAGGCCCTCGTAGCTCAGGGGATAGAGCACCGCTCTCCTAAAGCGGGTGTCGCAGGTTCGAATCCTGCCGGGGGCGCAAAACCGCTGGTAACAGCAGTGGGGGCTGATCTAGTTCGAGATCAACCCCCACTTTGTCCCCACCTTCGGGCTCAGCCCTCCAGCTGCATGTTCGCCAGCGCCTCGGCGGCCGAGCTGCTAACGATCCCCCGGTTCATGTACACGTCCTGAGTCATGCTCGGGTCGTCATGACCGAGGGCGGCCCCGCAGGAACCGCAGAAGTCGAGCGCTTAGAGCATCGACGTCCTGACTGCACAGGGTCGGCTGGGCGCGTCGCCGAGGTGGTCACCTTGCCACTCCAGCAGGCACCGAGCGGGTGCGCCTCGGACGGGGTTGCCTGGCTGCGGTCCTGAGGCGGTCAGCTCATCCGTCGTGCGGGAGGGTCCACAAGTGGAGTGCGGTCCCGTCCTCGGCCGCCGTGTACCAGGTGCCGCGACCCGCCGAGCGGGGAGAACCCGAGATGGGGAAGGGATAGTCGATCCGGCCGCGCACGGTCATCGTGTTCACGTCGACGAGCCAATGGCGGGGATCCGCGGCGCTCTCGATCCCGGCCACGATGGTGTCGTCGTCCGGGAACGCCGCCTCGAAGTCCCAGCAGGGACGGTCGTCGCCGCTCTGCGGCACCGCGTCCGCGGCGTTCAGCCGCCGCAGTTCCACGCCGTCCTCGGCACGGCGCAAGTAGAGGGACCACTGCCCCGGATCCGTTGCGACGAGGTGGTCCCCGGATGGGCTCACCGCGAGGAAGACCTCCTCGTCGAACCGCTGGACGCTGAACTTCGCGCCGTCCCAGTGGCCCCACAGCACGGGCGACTCCTCGTGCCCCTCAGCGACGGTCAGCCCCATGTACGCGGGATTCGGGTGCGGGGAGTGGAAAGAGCCCGATCCCACGGTCATCGTCTCGGCACGAGCCAGCACCCTGCCGTCGGCGGGGTCGAGGATCAGCCACTCCTCCTTGACGTCCTCTCCCGCGCAGTTGCGGACGTGGGCCCACAGGAGCTTGCCGTCCGAGGAAAAGGCGGCCGATCCGCGGTCGGCCTGGCCGTGGTAGTAGTCGTCGGCGTACTCGGCGAACGACGCGTGGGCGTCGGTGCACACCGCGGCCGACCAGCAGCCGTGCCGAAGCTCCCACCGCACGGCACCGGTCGGGTCCACCGCTTGCAGCGCGTGCACCCCGGCGAACACGGCGAGATCGGCCTCGGGAGAGACCGCCACCGAGCCGAAACGGCGCGGCCACGGTGCCGGGAAGCGAACCACTGCTGCCGGACCGTCCAGGTCGCGGACGACCAGTTCGGCGTCCCCGCGCTGCACCAGCAGTTCGCGCCCGGGCCAGTGCCGCACCTCTGGCGCGTCCGCGGATGCCGGGTCCAGCGGAGCATCGACGGTGGCGACGAGACGAGCGGTGTACGGCCCAGCACTCGCTCGACCGGAATCTGTTGCCATGGCGGTATCTATACACGAGCCGCTGGGCTACCGGTACGGCGTGCGAGCCGGATCGCGCAGCGTGGTTGCCCGCTCACGACTGGGTTGCTGATCCGTCATCGCCGCCTCGCACGAGATTACGAACGCCGGACCACCAACTCCGAAACCACGATCGAACTCGCGATGATCCGTCTCATGGCCACCCGGCTGGCCGACCAGACCGTCCACTGGTCCAACACCACCGAACGCGAAGCCGCCCGCCGACTCACCGCGGAAACCATCTCGCAGCGCAATCAATCACCCAACAGCCTCTGAGGCGATCCCCACTTTACCCCCATGAATCAACCGGAAATGTCCGTCAACGACGCCAAGCGACCGGCGTTCGCAATCGGAATCCGTTGAGACCACCGGTGAGACCGAGGTTTCGCCAGGCCTCCACCAGGTCGGCGGCGGTCAGGCAGCTGGTGCTCGGCGTGGTGGCGCGCATGTTCTCCGTAGTGCCAGGCGGTGCGTCGCACGAATGTATACGCACAGGCTGACGATCTACCGTGCATCAGCGCGCTGGTTCCCGGCCGGGACTGAAATTCGCTGCTAGTGCCGTTTCCTGGATCCGTCGCGGTGATCGGCGATACCGTGCTGCGCGGGAGGGTGGCTATGCGACACGAGACGACCGTGACGATTTCAGCGCCGCCGGACGCGGTTTGGGCCGTGCTGGCCGATGTGCCTGGTTGGCCCGGGTGGACGCCCACCGTCAGCTCGGTCGCGGCGTTGGACGGGGCGTTGCAGGTCGGGCACCGGTTCCGGGTCAAGCAGCCCGGGGTGGCCGCCGCCGTGTGGGAGGTGGTCGAGGTCGAGCCGGGCTCGTCGTTCTGCTGGGCCACCCGCTTCGCAGGCGGCCGGATGGTCGCCTCGCACTGGATCCGGGCCGTCGGCGAAGTCAGCGAAGTTCGGTTGCGGATCGACTTCACCGGTGGTCTCGCGCGCCTGCTGACGCCCTTGGTCGCCGGGCGCATCCGTCGCTTCGTCGACGAAGAAGCCGCAGCCCTCGTGCGCACCTGCGAATCACCTGGCGACTGATCGCTCCGGAGAGATGGCGAGGTCTGTCAGGAGCATCGCGAGGACTCGTTCTTCGTGGACCGGGGTGTCGGCGTAGACGGCACGCAGGGCCGTGAGCGCGGGCATGAGGTCTTGGGCGGCGTCGTGCTCTCCGGTCAGGCCGCATTCACGGGCGTAGGTTCGTGCGTCGAAGTGCCAGGAACGCGATTGCGGGGCGACCGAGAGCACCTGGTCGGCGATCGTGAAGCCCGGAGGGTCGAAGTCCGCTCGCGCGTGAAGCACGCAGCCTGCCGCGACAAGTCCCGCCAGCAGATCGAGAGCGGCTCCGGAGGCGATCCCGTCGGTGCACACCAGCGGTGGGCACCGCGCCCCGAGCGCGTCCGCCGCGGCTTCAGCAACGGTGGGGTTCTCGCAGACGAAGACGTCGAGGGCGGGAACACTCCAGGTGCCGGTGAGCGTGCGCAGACTCAACCAGATCGGTTCCCCGGGCGCGGCAGCGCACAACCTCGCAGCAGGGGAATCACCGGTCAGCGGCAGGTTCAGCACCAGAACTCGGGATGACACACCGTCGCAGACCACTCCGGCAGACGCCCACGCGGCGCGCCACGCCCGTCCCGCCCGCTGCGGCCTCGGGAATCCGTGGGCTATCGCCAGCAGGCGGGCCGTTGCACGTCCCAGCGGTTGATCGGAGTCGAGCGCATGAGCGTCGTGCAGGACATCCGCGGCGAGCTGCGCGAGACGGATCCCGGCATCGACCTGGTGCAGATGGGCTATCACCGCCGCGACCTGCACCGCCAGCCCTTGCAGCGCTCCGGTTCCCGGGCGTGGGAGGCCGCCGGCTGCCAGCCACTGGTCCACGTCCGACGGGTCCACTCCCACGGCCGTCAGTGTTTCGACGGTGCGCGCGCGTTCCGCATCCGCCACATCCCGTGCTCGCTCATGACGAACGCGATCCGGCTCGATCGCTTCGCCGCGGAGCGACTCGACCAGGCTCCGCACGGTCAGGTCGTGCTCGGAGAGCTTCGCCGCGAGGTCCTGGAGCCGCACGGGTCTTCCGGATAGCTCCCAGCCCGTACCAAGCACCAGCGCGACCTGGTGGCGTTGTTCGGTGGTCAGCGACAGAGCCGTCAACGTCCCCGTCTCGGTGCGGTGTCCGCGTCTGGCCCGGGTGTGCACGGCGGCGAGCACCGCAGCCGGGCCCGGCAGGCCCGCCCATTCCGCGATGCCCGGTGGAAGTCCGGCCATCACTCGGTGGCTCCCGCGGTGAACAGGCCGTCGGCCGGCAGAGCGTCGGCCGTGCTCCGGTCGGGCGTCGGAACAGAGCGCCACTCGCCACCGCACCACAGATACGGAACGGCGTCGACGCCCGCGAGACCTTTGTGCCTGGCCAGGTCGTAGACAGCGACCGCCGGCACGGTCGGATACTTGCACCACTCGTCGTGGGCGGTCAGCATCACGTCCAGGTCGAAGCTCACGGTCAAGCCCATGAAGGATGCCTTGATCTCCTCGTCCACGCCGGTCATCGCCTCGTCAAGCCACACGCATCTGGGTGCGTGCTCAGCCGCCGCGTTGTAGGCGACGACCGCTGCGGCAAACAGCGGCTGGGACAGCAGGACGACCTTCTCTCCACCGGATTTGGCCCCGTGCTTGGCCGCGTCGAACGGAACCCACCGGCTCGTCGAGGCGGACCGGTACTGCAGGGAGAGTTTCAGCCAGCCGCGGTAGTCGAGGGCAGCGGAGAGCTGTTCCCGCCAATCGCCGGATCCCTCGGCCGCAGCGTTCGCCCTGGCCTCGTCGATCTTGCGCGCGAGAAAGGCGCGCACCGTCTCCTGCCGGGTGGATGAGAGCTGCTGGTAGCCCTGGGTGAGTGCGTCCACGACCGTGCCTGCGTCCGGGTCGGTGGGATCTGCCTGCCACTTCAGCTGGACCGCGTTGCCGTGCCGGGTGGGATGGCTGGTCAGCTGCCGGTTGATGTCGTTGAACGTGCGGGCGGTGTAGTCGAGCCGGTCCTTGAGGTGCTCGATGAACGTCGAGCCGAGCAACGTGGCCAGTACTCGCTGCTGCTCGGCATCGAAGGCGGTCTCCTGCTCGCTGACCTGGTTCGCGAGCAGATCTGCCGCGGCCGCGGGCGATTGCCTGCCAGTGCTGCTGTCGACGAGGACTACCACGCGCGGCACCTCGTCGTCGCCCTCCGGCTCCTGCACCCCGGCGTCCCGGTCGGGCAGGAGGTGCTGCCGCAACTCCTCCAGCTTGCTGTAGCAACGGCGCCAGGCTTGATCCACGCCGGAGGCTTCCGGGAGTCCGCGGCGTGCTGCGCGAGTCGACTCACGAGCGGACTCGATGGTCCGCCGCTCCGGTTCGGCCAGTCCGAGGGGTGGTGCGAGACCCGCGTCGTAGACCTCCCACCACTTCACCAGCGCGGCGTCGCGGTTCTTCTCGGCAGCTTCGCGGCGCTCTTCGTGCTGGGAAAGAGTTCCTTCCGCCTTTGCCACGACGACCTGTGCGTCGGAACGCCTCCGGTCAAGTTCGTCCAGCTCTCGATCCAACAGCTTCAGCAAGCGCTCTAGCTCGGTACGGCGGTCCAGCTGCTCACGGTCGCCGCTGGTGAGTGCCTGCTCAGCTGTGCCCAACCGGACCTGGAGCTGCCGCCGCTGCTCGCTCAGCTCCTTCAGCTCGCCGTCAACCCCAGCCATACGTCGCTCAGCCGCATCGAGGTCGCGTTCTGCGCGATCGCGAGCCGCTGTGCTCAGTCCCAGCAGTTCGAGCAGTCTGGCTAGGTCGTTCAGGACTTCCTGGTATTTCTGCAACGCAGTGTCGAGATCACCGAGATCGTCCAAGGGGAAGGAGTGCTCGCTCGCGAAGGCGGAGAAGGCCGCCCACGCAGCGTCGCTGGCCTCCTGGTCGTCGCGATGAGCTTCCTCTGCCCGACTCACCTTGCGCTCGCAGTCGGCAACCCGGCGTTCCCTCTCCCGCAACGTGGTGACGGCATCCGTGACGGGCCGCTCGCCGGGAATTCGCGCGGCCTCGTCGGCGACCCGACGCAGGTCGCCCTCGACTCCCTCGATCCGCGCCTCGATCGAGCTGAGCGAAGTGTCCAGCTCGGCCAGTTCCTCCCGCAGGCGCTGGAGCTCGCGCTGCCGGGCGGCTTCCCGGGCAGTGGCGCCGAGGTACGACGCGGGTTGGCCGGCTTCGGCTCGACCGGTCAGGGCGGCGCACCGCCACGTTCCGTCCGCCGCCAGCCAGGTGTCCGCCCCTCGGTCTCCTGCAGGTCTTGAGTCGTGCCAGCCGACCGCCGCGAGCAGCGTGCGGATCGCGGATTCCGGGACACCGCCCACCGGTGTGGGTTCCAGCACTGCCGTCAGGTTGGTGGCGGGCCGGCCTGGTCCGATCTGGACGAATGTGTCGGCCGGATCGCCATCGGCGGTCACGGTCAGCCCGCCGTCCGGGGTGACCCAGGCGTCCAACAGGCCGGACGCGGCCAGGGTCGCCTCCAACAGTCCCACCTGCTCGGCGGGCAGTTCAGCGACGGGCTGCACGCACTTCCAGAACGGCGCGCCCTCCTCGCTGCCTGAATCTGGCCGGTCACGGCGGATCCACAAGCTCGGTGGGGCCGGGGGCCGCTCGGTCCTGGAGAGCACGTCGCCGAGTTCCTCCGAGACCCGATCGCGGGCTGCGATGACTGCAGACCGCTGGTGGGCCAGGTCGGTGCGTTTTGATCGCAGGGATTCGCGGACCTCGTCGACGTGCCGGCCGATAGCCGCATCCGGTGAGACGCGCCGCGCCTCAGTCGGGTCCACGGCGGTCAGCTCGGCGACCAGATCGCACCAGTCCTCGACCTGGCGCTCATCCGCCCTGGCGAGGACGGCACCGGCGTTCCATTCCCGGATCTGTCTGCGGAACGTCTCCACTGCGCCCGCGACCTCGTCGCGGGCTTCTTCCCGGTGCTCGGCCGCCTCGGCCAGGTCGTTCTGGCGATCAGAAAGCGCCTCGCCGGACCGGATCGCGGCCATCTCGGCTCGGTCGAACGTCTGGCGCAGGCTGCGCAGCCGGGCGAAGCGCTCGCGGCGCATCGTGAGATCGACGCGCAATCCGGCCAGGTCGCGATTAGGAAGATGCCGGGCCGTCGAACCGCGCAGGCCGGCCGGCCGGGCCGTCTCCTCGACGCGTTCGGCGGCTCCCGCTGCCTTCGATTCGGCTTCCACAGCGACCTGAGAGGCGTCAGCGGCAACCGAGGCAGCCGCGGACACTTCGTTCTTAGCCGCCGCGCGCCTGCGGTTGGTCGCGGCGTCTCGATCGTTCAACGCCCGAAGCTCGTGCCGGAGTGCATCAACGCGGCCTGATGCGTTGAACGCGTCTTTAAACGCCTGGCTGCCGACCAGTTCCAGAAGCTCGGTGTGGCAGTCCTGTCGCTTCAACCGGGCGGTTTCAACACTTCCCTGCAGATCACCGACCTGCTCGCGAGCCTCGGTGAGAGCCCGCTCGGCGTTCCGCCGGGCTTTCGTGGTGTCGTCCAGAACGGTGGTCGCCGAGCTCAGATTGTCGGCCCGGTTGCGGACGACAGTCTGGGCCCACGGCCTCCACCCGGTGCGGACGAACGTGGCGAGCCGCATGGCGGCGCGCCGGGTCTCCTCCACCGCATCTCGCAGTTTCTCGAGGTTGTCCCACCCGTCGGCGAGCTGGGTGATCTCCGTGCCGGCCAGCGGCGGCAATGCGGCCCGGAGGGTGTCAGCCAAGCTGGTGGGGTTGAGGCGCTCGCCGAGCTTGGGCCTGCGCAGCTGCTTGAGCAGCTCGGTCAGGTTGTCGTAAGCCTCAGGGCTCAGCCCGAACAACTCGGCGGCCAACCGGGCGCGATACCTGCCGGCTCCGTCCGGCACCGAGACCCCGGGGAGCTTCTTGAGCTCCTTCTGATCGAGTGGCCTGCCGGCCGACGCCAAGTGGAGATCACGGCCTGGTCGGAGCGTAGTGACCAGGTGCCAGGTAGTCACCGCGGAAGTGCCGCTGCCGCGGCGCGCGCTCACGCCCATGCCGCACACGAAGAACCGCTGCGTGCCGTCGTCGTCGAGCCTACCGAACTCGACCCAGGCATAGCCCAGCCCGGCGTCCGCTGCCGGACGGGGGTCATCGTCCTCACCTGTAGGCAGGAGGTTGAAGCGCATCGTGCGGTGCTGCGAACCAAATGGATCGAGCACGGACGCACCGATCTCACCGCGCAGAAGCATCAGCGTGGTCAGTTCGAGCACCTTCGTCTTGCCTGCGCCGTTGCCGCCGCGCAGCACCAGACGACCGTCGGCGAACCAGAACTCGGCCTCGTCGTACTCCCACAGGTTGACGATGCCCACGCGCAACGGCTGCCATCGACGAAGCGCGGGTTCGGGCAGCCCACCGGCCATAGCGGCCGACAGCCACTGCTCGCGGTCGGTTCGTAGCTGGGTCACTCCGCCTCCTCGTCCAACCTCGCGTTCAGGACAACGACCTGCGGATCCCGGTAGCGCGCGGCGACAGCAGTCAGCCACCAAGCGTCCCCGGTCTCGATCGGCCGCAACAGGTCCAGCGCGCTGAGCAACTCCTGTGCCGTGGACTCCACCGCGCCGTCCGCACGCAGCTCGTTGATCAGCGCCTTCGGGTAGCGCACCTTGACCTCGGCAGCAGCTGCCCTGAGGTCCTCGCTGGTCACGACCGCACCGACACCACGCGCGCGGAGGAGTTCGTCAAGCACCATCAGAGCGACGAAGTCGGCGGCGCGCGTCCGGGGAAACGGCAGGTCCGTGTCGGTCTCGTTGACGGCGATGAGCGCCATCCCCTCGGCTCGTTGTTCGACCGTCCAGCCGGTCATCTCCGCGCACCAGGCCAGCACCCTGTGACGCTGGCTGGTCAGGTAACTCCGTTCGGCCTCGGTGAGATCGCCGTGCAACAGCACCGGCAACTCGATCAGCCGTCGCATGAGGCTGTGCCGGGTGGCGAACTCATCGGGCGGCCTGTCGTCGCGCCCTCCGGCAAGGGCAACGCGCAACGCGAGCGGATCTGCCATGCGCAACAACAACTCCCGGCGCACCTCGTACGCGCCCCCGACAGCATCGCGACGGTGCGCCCAGCCCTCGCGCTGTTCGTCATCGTCGCGACCGGTCGGCCGCAGAGCGCCTACAGACACCAGCAGCTGGACCGCCTTCACGAAGAGCTTCCGCTCAGCGAACCGGTCGGGGTCATAGGGCGAGAGCGCGACGTCCTCGTGCGCGGACAACGCCCGCACCCGGTCGGACAGATCCTGCGTGGTGGTGATGTCCTCAGCGTCCTCGGCGGCCGCCGCACCGAGAATGGCCAGCACGATCACTCGCCGGGACGGTGGTTGGAACCGGCGAGGCGCGAGCACGGTTCCGTCGACCGGCAGCCGGAACAGGCGGGCAGCGGAATCCGTCACCACCAACCGGTAGCCGAGCCGGTGGGAGAACCACTCGCCGAGGACGACCTGGTGGACACGAACCAACGACCACACCTCGGGGTGACTGCGGCGTTCCAGCACCGGGAAGCGCAGCAGTGTCGTGAAGGCTCGCTGCCGCTCGACTGCGTGGCGGCTCACGCGGGATCCATCCGGAAGTGCCAGTTGAGCAGCACCATGCTGCCGCTTTCCGCGTGCAACGTCGTGGTGTCGTGCGCGAATTCCGGTCGGTGCAAGGTGATACGCCACCGCCCATCACCGGTGACCGAGCTCTCCGATCGCGTTCGCCGGACCACTCCGATCAGCTCCATCAACAGGTCGAGTTCGGCGTCACTGACATCACCCCATTCGGCCAGCCGAGTACCCGAGCGCTGCCGCAGCGCGGCCTCCGCGCCATTGCGGGCGGCTTCAGCGGCTCGCCGGGCCCGGCGAGCCTCCCGCTTTCCGGTGGAGTAGTCGGGAATCTTGGCGCGCCTGCCGACCGCAGCCCGCGCGCCCTGCTCGCGAAACCTGGCGGTGACGGGTGCGGCCGGCGCCCTCATCCAGCTCAGGTCGTGGTCGTCGGCGGAATCCGACGTCAACAGCAAGTGCCTAGCGGAGAACTGACCCACCGCGGTGTCCCAGGCCTGCCAGGCGGTTTCGTCGTCGGGTGCCTGCTCCACGGCGCGGGCCAGCGCCAGCAGCTCTGTACGCCGGGTGACTGCGCCGCCAGTGTCGAGCAAGATCTTCATGTTGCGCGCCCACGGCGCGACCAGATCCCGGAGCTGCCGCCGCAGCCTCCGAGCCTGACTGTCCGAACCGCCGAACCAGGAAGCGAGTGCCTTCCAGGTACCCATCCAGCGCTGCGCCTGAGCTGCCACGACTTCGTCGCCCACCTCGGCATCCACCGTCGCGCGCACGCACGCGCGCCACACCTCGGGGGTAAGCAACGGATCCAGCTCACCCACGAGTTCCGCAATCCGCGGGCTGTGCACGTCGACCTGTTCTCCCCACATGCCGATGTAAGAGCGCAGCGTCTGCCACAGCTCGTCCTGCTTGCCGACGTCGGGACCACCGGACAAGGCGTGTGCCAACGTGCGCTGCCAGGCGCGGGCCGAGGTGGCCATCGCATGGTGCATGGCTCCGATCTGCTGGAACTCGGTCGCCGCGCTGGTGTACACGGCCTGCTCGATCGACTCGGCGAACGCGACCAGCCGGTCGTGGATGGCGCGCGGTGCCAGAGTCAGATCACCGGCGGCTTCCTCGGCGTCGTCGACAGATGACCAGAAGGCGTGCAGGCTCGCCGCCTGCGGCGTGAGCTGGTAGCGGTCGCGCCTGCGCAGAAAGTCCTCCCCGATGCGCGCCGGTTCCTGCCAACGTGTCAGCACCCGCCACCGCACCAAGCGGTCCAGCCGCGCGTCGAGGTGCAGCACTTCGGGGCCCATCAACCGATCGACGACATCGGCCGACATCCGATCCGCGAGGTGCGCACGCACCCCGGCCGCCACCTCGTCGTAGGACAGACCGGTCAGGCTGGTGTCCTGCTGGGCAAGCAGGACTTCGACGATCACCCGGTACTGGGCGGCGAACCGCGAGGTCAAGTAGGAAGGAACCGGCTCGAGGCCGGGGAGCACCGCGGACCACGGATCGGCAGGCGCCTCGGACTCCGGCGTCTCGTCGTGATCGATCACGAGCCTCAGACTACGGAGGAGAAGCACTCAGTTACGGACAATGGCGACACATCACCCGTTCTGGTGAATCCTGGTTGCTCCAGACGGTGCGTACTGACCGCCGGTGAGGATCGTCTCGGTCTGACCACGACCGTCGCCTCCGTCGAGGGCGCCAACGTCAAGTTCGGCATCTGGGTCGATGACGAGCCCATGCCGTGACCGGCTCTTGCCGGGTGGCCGGGGACTAGACGATCATGCCGGGGTGGCAGAGCACGAGGCTGATCCTTTGGCCGCAGGCGATTTCGACATCGAATCGCCCAACGCCGCTCGGATGTACGACTACTACCTCGGCGGCAACGCGAACTTCGCCGTCGACCGGGAGACCGCCGATCGGTTCCTCAAGGTCGTTCCCAGCGCTCGGCAGTGGGCCTACGCCAACCGCGCCTTCCTCGGGCGCGCAGTGCGGTTCATGGTGGCGCAGGGCGTGGACCAGTTCCTCGACCTCGGGTCGGGCATCCCGACTGTCGGCAACGTGCACGAGATCGCCCAGGAAGCCGAGCCCGCGGCTCGCGTCGCCTACGTGGATCGCGAGCCGGTCGCGGTCGCGCACGCCGAAGCGCTGCTCGACGGCACGCCGCGGGTGAGCGTCACGCAGGCCGACATCCGCGATCCCGAAGCCGTGCTGAGCGCTCCGGGGGTCGCCGGGCTGCTGGACTTCAGCCGCCCCGTCGGCGTGCTGGCCGTTGCGATCCTGCACTTCGTGGCCGACGAGGACGATCCGGCGGAGATCGTGCGCCGCTACCGCGCGGCCTGCGTGCCGGGCAGCTACCTGGCGCTGTCGCACCTGTCCCCGATCACCTTCACCGACGACCAGCTCCGCGGCGCCCACGCGATCTACAACCGCACCTCCACACCCGGCACGCTGCGCAGCCGCGACCACATCGCCGAGCTGCTCACCGGCTACGAGCTCGTCGACCCCGGCTTGGTGCTGCTTCCCGAGTGGCGCCCGGACGACCCCGTCGACCGCGAAGCTGCCGCCCGCACCAACAGCTACGCCGCCGTCGGCGTCCTGCCCGCCGGGTGAGCCCCGGAACTACGATTCCGGGGTGGCCATGGATTCGGTTGATCGGATGGTCGCCGAATGGAATCGGCGGGCACCCTCGCTCGACGTCGAGCCGTTGCAGGTGATCGGCCGGCTGCTGCGGTGGGCGGAGCACGGGCAGCGCGCGATCAAGGACGCGTTGCGCCCGCTGGGGCTCAGCTACGGCGATTTCGACGTGCTGAACACGATGCGGCGGCGCGGTGATCCGGCGGGCGTCAACCCGCGCGAGCTCGCCCGGTCCTCGCTGGTCACCTCCGGTGCGATGACGGCTCGGCTGGATCGGCTCGCCGAGGCCGGTCTGGTGGTGCGCGAGACCGACCCGGCCGACCGGCGTGCTGTGCTCGTGCGGCTCACCGAACGCGGCGAGCAGCTCGCCACCGAAGCGCTGGCAGCGGTGCTGGCCGCCGATGAGGAGCTACTCGCACCGCTCGACAGTGCTCAGCGCGAGCAACTCGCCACGTTGCTGAAGACCGCGCTCTCGCCGCACGAGACCGGCTGATCACCTGGCCTCGAACGCCGCACGGTAAGCGGCCGCGCCGGGGAGCGCTTCGAAGGGCCACGCGACCAGACCGACGACGGCCCGGCCCGCCAGCTCCTCCTCCACCTGCGCCGCGGTGGTCAGCGGGGTGCCGCCGCAGACCTCCACGACCTCCGCACCTGCGGCGACCGCCTCGACCGCCGCCGCGACGGCGCCCTCCGCATCGGCGACCGGCACCACCGACGTGCGCCTGCCGTCGACCTCCACATCGACGCGCCGCGCTCCGGGGTCTTCGAGATCGGCCCCGTAGATGGTCACGGAGTCGCGCACCTCGCCGGCCCCGGCACCGAAGGCGAATCCGGACACCCCCACCGGCGCCCGCCCGTCGACGGCGTCGACGACCAGCCGCGCTTCGCGCAGGCTGAAGCCGCGGTAGAGCTCGACCAGTTCGAGCCCCGCTGCGGCCTGTGCCGCGACCACCTCGGCAGCGGCTTCGGCGTCGGGCACCCACACGAACGCGTTGACCCCGCCAGCGACCTGCTGCTCGATTCGCTGACCAGCGCGTTCGGCGCCGGGAGCGAGGAAGACGAACATCGTGTCGATCGGTTCCACCGGACACCTCCGATTTAGCTTGCCATTGAACTACTCAACACCAAGCCAAACCCGGAACCCTCGACGGCTATTCCCCGCGGTGGACATCGGTCCCCCGAAAGCGCTCCGGAGAACGGTTCGGTGGGCCATGATTCCGGCATGGGCGAACGTGAGGCCGATTCGGAAGTGGTGGAGCGGTTGCTCCAGGACGAGCTCAGCCGGGGCGATGCCGCGCTGGCACGCACCGAGACCAAGACCAGCACGCTGCTCGCCGTGTTCAGTCCCATCCTCGCCGTCGGGCTCGCCGTGCTGCCGAAGGCCGCCGCGCCGCTCACCGCCGTTCTGCTGTTCTGGGCCGCGTTGACGCTGCTCGCGGTCGCTCTGCTGCTCCTGCTGTGGGGCGTGCGGCCGCGGTTGCGGCGGAGCGGCTTCACCACCTACGAATCGATGACCGACGCCGAGATGCTGCGGCACTTCACGCGCATCTCGGACGATCCGCAGCGCTGGCACCGCGAGCGGTTGCTCGTCGTCGCTCAGGTCGGGGCGACGAAGTTCAAGCTGCTGCGCACGTCCAGCCTGCTCATCATCAGCGCGCTGCTGCTCGCTATCGCCGCCGCCATCGCCTCCGCGACCTTGGCCTGAAACGGCGAAAAGCCGGTGCGCCGTTGTCGCGCACCGGCTTTCGGATGTCAGCCGCAGATCGCCGCGTCGACCAGTTCCCGGTACTTCGGGGACATGACGTTGGCGTTGGTCACCGTGGCCGCGTGCCTGCCGTCGGTGGTCACATCGGTGTTCGACATGAAGCCGGGGACCATTCCGTTGTGGCCCCAGGTCACCGCGCCGCAGGACAGCGTGTAGCTGATGAGGCCGAGCCCGACCTCCGCGCCGTTGGCCGGGACCGTCCGCCGCATTTCCGCCAGGCTCTCCGGCGAGGTGAGCTCACCGGCGACCACCGCCTGGTAGAAGCGCGTGATGTCCTGCTGGGTGGAGATCATGCCGCCCGCCGGGCCGAAGAACGACGGCTCGAACGCGGTCGCGTCGATCCACAGGAAGAACGGCGGGATGCGGCCACCGATGTAGCCGTTGATCAGCGGCGCCGGGATGGAGCGGTCACCCGCGGCCGGGTAGCTGGTGCCGGTCAGGCCGAGCGGCTGGATGATCCGGTTCGTGATCTCCTGGCCGACCGGCGCGCCGGTGACCTTCTCGATCAGCATCCCGAGGATCTCGTAGTTGGTGTTGGAGTAGTGGAACTCCGCGCCCGGCTCGCTCACCGACGGGTGGCTGAGCCCGTCGCGCACCAGCTCGATCAGCTCGTAGGTGCCGTCCGGGTTGGCCTTCGGGGTCGGGTTGTTGTTGGTCGGGATGCCGCTGGTGTGCTGCAGGAGCTGGCGGACGGTGATCGCGTTCCCGTCGTGGCCGTTGCCGGCGACCAAACCGGGCAGGTAGCGCTCGATCGGCTCGTCGAGGACCACCTCGCCCTCGTCGACCAGCTGCATCGTCACGACCGCGGTGAACGTCTTGGTCTGGCTGCCGATCCGGTAGTGGTCAGCGGACGTGATCGACCGGACGGTGCCGTACTTGGCGGTGCCGGCCGAAAGCTCCCACGGACCGGCTCCGCTGTCGGCGTAGACGGCCGCCCCCGGCCCGACCTGCGCCTGGTAGTCCTTCAGCACGTCCTGGACGTCCGCGGGTTCGGCCGCCTGGGCCGAGACCGGGAGGGCCAACGCGGTCGCGACCGCGGCACCTAACGCCGCGAGCCGCCACTTGCCCGGATGTCTCGTCATCTTCGTCTCCTCGCTGAGTTTTCGTCGGTGTTCGTCCCGTGAGCGTTTTGGGGCGCTATGGCACCGCGAACCACTCACGGGGCCTGACCAGCTGAATCCGTTGGACTACGCGCCCGTCTGGTACTGGCAGGTGGCCAGGATGAGCAGCAGCAGGAACAGGACCGCCAGCGCCGCAACGCATCCCGCTCCTTCGCGCTCGTTCTCCCGGTATTCGGTGCGGCCGCCGGGTTCGACGTCCGGGTGCTGCTCGGCGTAGTGCTGCGCCAGTTGGCCGGCGCTCCCCGGCTCGGTCAGCCACGGCGTCCGGTAGGCGCACTCGCCGCACCAGCACCGGCAGTCCCCGGCCATGTCGTCCCTCCAGAGCTCCTGGTCCGTCCCCGGTCGGTCGGGCGTCCCCCTGCCCGACCGACCGGACCCCCGGTCATGGACGTTCCAGGCGCTTCATGATCAGGTCGACGTAGTGGTTCATGTCCGCCTGCAGGCACGGCAGCGAGGCGTGCTTGCCGGTGCAGCCCTCCGCCCACTCGCTGCCGTCGCCGTAGTCGACGAAGGTGTGCGGGATTCCGGCGGCGGTCAGGTTCGCCGAGGTCACCAGGTTGGTGTCCTGGACGATCTTCTCCGCGACCGCCTGCACCGGGTTGACGGTCAGGTCACCGCCGTTGCCGGTGTACAGGGCCACGCCCATGCCGCGCAGGGATTCGACGTGCTGGGCCGGGCTCTGCGCGTTCCACACGCCGTCCAGCGGCCAGACCGGCGAGCCGAAGATCGCGTCGGGCGCCACCGTCGGCGTGCCGGACGCCTCCATCACCGAGGTGCCGATCACGGCCGCGCGCACTCCCTGGTTGAGTAGGTCCAGGCCACCGGAGAAGGCGCCCACGTAGCTGAACAGCTCCGGCCGGTGCTCGGCATAGTGGAACGCGCCGAAGCCGCCCATCGAGTGCCCGACGATCGCCCGGCCGTCCCTGGTCGGGATGGTGCTCAGGTTCGCGTCGATCAGCGGGATCAGCTGGTCGAGGTGGAAGCTCTCCCAGTTCTGCGGGCCGACCGGGCCGGGGTTCACCCAGTTCGAGTACCAGCTGCGAACCCCGTTGGGGTGCACCGTGATCAGCGGCTCGTCCTCGGTCGCCTGCTCGGCCATCTGCTGGTTGGCCTTGGTGTTGGGCAGATCGGGGTTGCCGTGCAGCGAGTACAGCACCGGGTAGCGCTCGGCGCTGTCGTAGTCGGCGGGCAGCGTGACCATGATGTCGTGCTGGCCCGCGGTCTGGCCCGGCAGCAGCGTCGGGTTCGGCACCTCGTCGGAGGCGACGGCGAAGACGAACGTGCGGTGGTTGTCGTCGACCCACTCCGGCTGGCTCATCACCGTCAGCCCGAAACCGTCGGCGAGGCGCGGTGGTTCGGGTGCAGCGGAGGCGCTGGGAGCGACCACCGCGGAGGCGGCCATCAGACCTATCGCCAGTGCGGCCCGGCCTCTTCTCATCACATCAGACCTTTCCCAGGGGTGAACCGCCCGGCTGTCCCGACCGGCACCGCTGATCTTGCCGTTCGCGCTGATCAGCGGACCAGGACACCGAACCGGCCATGCATGTCCGGTCGGCCGGATAAGGTCCGATGGCCGAGATCATCCGGACGGGAGCCCACGTGACGAGCGAGTTCGGGCCGCTGCTGCGCCAGTTGCGCAAGCAGGCGGGCATGACGCAGGAACGGCTCGCGGAGCGGTCCGAGCTCGCGGTGCGCACCATCCGCCGGCTGGAAACCGGTGCCGGGAACGATCCCCGCGTCGGCACGGTGAAACTGCTCGCGCAGGCCCTGGACCTCTCACCGGACGACCGGCAGCGCCTGATGGCCGCTGCCAGCAGCACGCCGCTGCCCGTCGAAGAACCGGCTGCCGAAGCGCCGGCCGAGCGGCCTGCCGAAGCGCCGCCTGAGCGGCGGACCGCCGCCCAGCGGACCCTGGACGAAGCCGCCGAGCAGCTCGCGCAGGTGGTCGCCGCCCGCTGGCAGCGCGAGGAGGAGCACCGCCGGGTCCACGACCCTTTCCAGCTGCCGGTGCGGTTCCGGGCCGGCGAATCGACCGGCGGGCTCGGCGAGATCGTCGACGTCTACCGCCGGACGCCGTCCGGCCGCCTGGTGGTGCTGGGCCGTCCGGGATCCGGCAAGACGATCCTGGCGCTGCGCTTCGTGCTGGACCACCTGCGGACCCGCCGCGACGCCGATCCGGTGCCGGTGATCTTCAGCGTCGGGTCGTGGGATCCGACGGCCACCGCGCTGCGGGACTGGCTGATCGACCAGCTGCTGCGCGACTACCCGGGTCTGGTCGCGACCGCTCCCGACGGTTCGACGCTGGCCGCCGCGCTGGTCGAGACCGGCCGGGTCCTGCCGGTGCTCGACGGCTTCGACGAGATCTCCAACGCCCTGCACCGCGCCGCGCTGGAGGCGCTCAACGCCACCACGCTGCCGCTGCTGCTGACCAGCCGTCCCGGCGAGTACGGCAGAGCGGTGGAAGCGACGGCGTTGGCGCGCGCCGCCGAGATCGAGCTCGTCGACCTCACCCGCGCCGATCTGACCGACTACCTCGGGACCGCGTGGGCTCCCGTCCTCGACGAACTGCGCGATCGACCGGAGAGCCGCGCTGCCGCCAACATCACCGCAGCGCTGACCACGCCGTTGATGGTCGTGCTCGCCCGAACCGTCTACCGCGACGCGAATCCTGCGGATCTGCTGGACACCGCGCGGTTTCCGACACCGGGGGCCGTCGAGGCGCACCTGCTGGGCAGCTTCGTGCCGACGCTCTACCGCCCTGGCCCGCCGCAGCAGTCCACCAGCGGTCGGCCGCGCCGCAGCTGGGACCCGGCGCTCGTCCAGCGCTGGCTGGGCCACCTAGCCCACCACCTGGACCGGCGCGGCACGACCGACATCGCCTGGTGGCAGCTGGGCAGCACGGTGCGCCGCTCGACGCGGATCCTCGCCGTCGTGGTGGCGAGCACGGTCATCACCAGCCTGCTCGACCTCACCCTCAGCCTGCCCGCGTACCTGCAGCACCTCGGCTTCGCCGGCGGAATCGGCGCGGCAGTGCTGGAGGCGTCGCTGATCGGGCTGGCGATCGGGCTGGCGATCGGCCTGGTGCACGGGATGGCGATCGTCTACGGCGGTGTGGAGTTCCGGCCGGCCCGCATGCAGGTCCGGTTGCGCGGCCGGGGCGCCGGGCGCAAGACCAGCCGTTCGTACGTCCGCAGGTTCGGCGCGGGCATGGTAGGCGGGTTCGTCGTGGGCATCGGCGTCTCATCGACGAACACGCTGGTGAGAGGCCTGCTGCACGGATTCCCGCCCGCTGGCGCGGCGATCGGCGTGACGCTGGTCGACGCGTTCCTGTTCGGGCTCATCTTCGGGCTCTCCGCGGCGCTGGTGCTGATGCTCGCCGCGGTGCTGGAGAAGCCCCTGGACATCGACTCGGCCGCTGATCCGGTCGCGATGCTGGCCGAGAACCGCCGCACCGTGCTGCGCCAAACCCTGCTGCTGGTACCGGTGCTCGTGCTCTCCATCGCCTTCGGCGGCCAACTCGTGACCAGCCTCTTCCAGGGGACGCTGGGCCCGCTCGTGTGGTTCCCGCACGGCGCCTTCGTCGGGCTCCTCGGCGGCATCAGCGTGACGCTCGCGTACTCGCTCGCCTTCACCGCGTGGGGCCAGTGGATCCTGCTCGCCCGCTTGTGGTCGCCGCTGACCGGACGGCTGCCCTGGGCGACGATGGAGTTCCTGGCCGACGCCTACGAGCGCGGGGTGCTGCGCCAGTCCGGAGCCGTCTACCAGTTCCGGCACGCCCGTCTCCAGGAGCACCTCAGCAGCGCTCGGCGTAGTGAGTCAGGGATTCGCCGAAGAGCGCTTTGAAGTCGCGCGCCAAGTGGGCCTGGTCGGCGTAGCCGAGTTCGGCCGCCAGCGCGGCCCAGTCCAGCTCCGCGCCCGCCGCCATCCGCTCGGTCACCTCGTGCAGGCGGTAGCGGCGGATCACCCACTTCGGGCCGATGCCCACGTGCTCGGCGAACAGGCGCTGCAGCTGCCGGACGTTCGTGCCGAGCTCCGCCGCCAGCGCCCCGACCCTGGTGATCTGCGGATTCGCGGCGATCATCGCGACGATCCGCGCGGCCTGCTCCGCCTTCGCATCGGGCTCGGGCGCGTGTTCGCGCAGGAACCGCTCGACGGCCCGGACGTCCGGTGACTCCGGCAATCCGCTGCCGAACACCTCGCGGGCGTCGATGGACCGGTCGGTGATCGAGGAGACCGGTGCGCGCAGGAACGGGCGGAAGCAGCCGGGCCGGAACGCCACGCCGAACACGCCGCCGCGCCCCGCCAGCACCTTGAACTGGTGCTTGCTGGAGACGCCGCTGATCGTCGCACCGCCGTCCTGGAACGCCAGGTGCACGTTCGGGTAAGGCACGATCAGCTGCCGGTACGGCTCCGCGTAGTCCCACGACACGATCCAGTACCTGGCCACGTAACCGGCCAGATCCGGGGAAGGCGGCGGGAAGGAGTGGCGCTGGAACCGCCGCCAAGCACCGCCGACCTCCCGAACGTCCCTGGACACGTCCGGAGTCTATGTCGCGTTTGTTCAATACATCGGCCGCGCGCGGTGGTTGGCTGCGGTCATGTCCGAAGCACAACACCTGAACCGCGCGGCATCGGCCCTGGTCGAGATCGTCGAAGGCATCGAGCCCGGCCACCTCACCGCGCCGACCCCGTGCACCGAGTACGCGGTGCGCGACCTGCTGAACCACCTGCTGTTCTGGGGCCCATCCCTGGAAGGCGCGGCCCGCAAGGAAACGGTCTCGCCACCGGCCTCGGCCGAGTCCGAAGTGGACCTCGTCGTGGGCGACTGGAGGACGGCGGTCGTCGATCAGCTCAACCGCATGGCGCAGGTCTGGAGCGCTCCCGGCGCGTGGTCGGGCAGCACGCACATGGGCGGCCCGAACGAGATGCCTGCGGCCCTGGTCGGAAGCATGGTCACGATCGAACTCGTGGTGCACTCCTGGGACCTCGCGAAGGCGACCGGCCAGTCCCCGCGTCTCGACGAAGCTCTCCTCGACTTCACCTTCGGCGAGGCGGCGAAGATGGTGGAGCAGGGCCGCGCGCTGGGTGCCTTCGGTGCCGAGGTGGCGGTGCCGGACACCGCGCCACTGCTGGACCGGCTCGTCGCCCTGACCGGCCGGAACCCCGACTGGACGCCGTAGCCCGTTTCTGCAGGTGGGGGCCCGTGAGTGGTTTGTGATGCTATAGCAACACAAAACACTCACGGTAGTTGACCAGCGGAAACGGAGCTGGTGGCCGGGCTTGCACTTCGGTCGCCGCCACCTCCGCCCTTCGGCCAGCACCCGCCGACCGAAGTCCGATGCGCCCACTCCCCTCCCGTCCGTAGTTTCCGCGCCGGAACTCGGACGAGAGGGGAATCTCGGATGCAAGTCAGGAAGTGGCATCGCCTGGTGGCGCTGGCCGGACTGCTGACGGTCGCCGCCTGCTCGGCGCAGCCACCGGTCAACGCGCTGACCAGCTCAGACGGCACGGTGGTGCGGACCGAAGGCGGCACGCTGCGCGGCTCGGCGGCGATCCCGGCAACACCACCCTCGCCGGGCAGTCCTCGGGAGCGATGAGCACCTGTGCTCAGCTGACCTCGCCGCTCGCCGCCGGGCTGTTCGACAAGGCCGTGCTGCAGAGCGGTGGCTGCGACGTCAGCTGGCCCGACAACCTCGACTTCCGCGGGCAACCGGCGGGAGAGGTCTTCGTGCCGCTGCCGGAAGTCGAGGCGACCGGCCGCCGGACCGCCGCCGAGCTGGGCTGCACCGGCGCTGACGACGCGGCGCTGGAGTGCCTGCGCGCGCTGCCCGCCGAGGAGCTGGAGCCCGTGACGGGCCGGTTCGCCAACCCCGCCCACGGAACTCCGGTCCTGCCCGCCGAGCCCTCAAAAGCGCTGGCCGCGGGCGCTTTCCACCGGGTTCCGGTCCTCTCCGGCTCCACCCGCGACGAGGGAACCATGTCCGCGGCGAGCTACGACAACGGGAAACCGATCGGCGAGCAGACCTACGACGAGGTCCTCACCACCGCCTTCGGCCCGGACCGCCCGCGGGTCGAGGCCGCCTACCCGCGGTCGGCCTACGGTTCGGCGGCCGAGGCCTGCCTTTCGGAGCGGGGTGATCGACTACTGGACGGACTTCGCCCGCACCGGCGATCCCGGCTGGCCGAGGCTCCGCGCGGGCAACGCCCAGCAGCTCGCGCCCGACCGGATCGGGCCGGTCGATTTCGCCGCCGAGCACCACTGCGACTTCTGGACCCGCTAACAGCGCACGGCGGCTGGGACAACCCCAGCCGCCGTGCGTCACTTCCGGTCGAGGAGGACGAGCGGGATGGCCGCCGCGGCGAGCACGGCTCCGAACAAGCACACAGAGGTGAGCGAAGCGCCTTGGGCGAGCGTCGCTCCGGCCAGCACGGGCGTGATGCTGATCCCGAGCTGGAACGCCGACACGGTGGTGGCTCCGGCGAGGGTCGGCGCGTCGGAAGCGATCGCGAAAACACGCCCGTAGAGAGCCGGATTCAGCACGAACGCGGCGATTCCCAGCAGGAACACCAGCGGCACCACGGCCCAGGCATGCGGCATCGCGAGGGCAAGCACGACCGACAGCACCACGATCGCCGATGCCCCGGTGAGCAGCGCGAAGTGCGGTCGCCGATCGGAGATCCGCCCTCCTGCGGACAATCCCGCGAAGGCACCGACGCCGAACAGCGCGAGGACGGCTGGGATCCAGACCGCGGGCATGGCCGTGATGTCGGCGAGCATCGCCGCCAGGTAGTTGAACGTGATCATGTAGGCCGCGGTGGTCAGGATCGTGATCGCGTAGATCCGCCACAGCGCGGGCTTGCGCATCGTGGCGAGCTCCCGCGACACGCTCGGCGCCGGGCCTCCCCGGTCGACCGCGGGCAGACCGAGGACGCAGCCGATCATCCCGGCGGCGGTGAGCACCACGACGGCCCAGAAACCGCCGCGCCACTCGGTGAAGTGGCTGAGCAGGGTGCCCGCCGGGCCACCGGCGACCATCGCCACGCTGAGCCCGCTGACCACGACCCCGGAAGCCCGGGCGTTGCGGTCGGGGGTGACCAGGCCGATCGCGGTCACCGACGCCACCGCGAAGAAGCCCGCGTAGGCGATGCCCGCGATCGCCCTGCTGATCAGCAGGACTTCGTAGTCGCCGAGCAGGCCGATCGCGATGCTGGCGGCGAAGACGGCCTGGGTGACCACCAGCGCGGTGCGGCGCGGCCAGCGCAGGCTGAGCACGGCGAACGGCGGCCCGCCGATCACGACGCCCAGCGCGAACGCGGTGATCAGGAGCCCGGCCGAGGACAGCGAGACGCCCAGATCCCCCGCGACCGCCGGCAGCACACCGGCCAGCAGGAACTCCGCGCTCCCCATCGCGAACAGGCTGAAGCCCAGCAGGTACACGCCGACGGGCAACCGGTCGGAGGTCGTGGTTTCCGCTGCGGTGCTGACCATCAGTTCGCACCTCCCAGCTCCTGCTCCAGCAGCCAGGCCGACATGCCGATGGCAGCGGTCGTGCCCGCACCGGCGGAGGCGATGACCTGCGCGCGGGGGTTGACCACGTTCCCGGCCGCCCAGACCCCGGGAACATCCGTCGCGCCCTGCGGATCGACCGCGACGAACCCGCTCACCGGGTCCTTCGCCGCACCGAGCGCGGTCAGCACCGAGTCGTGCGGAACGGGGCGCGGCGCCACGAAGATCGCCTCGCACCCGACCGTCTCGCCGTTGTCGAGCTCGATCGCGACCGGCGTGTCAGCGCCTTCCACAACGCGCTTCACGCCCGCGTCGACCAGGCGCACGCCGTAATCCGTGAGCCGCTGCCGCTCGACGTCGCTGAGCTCGACGCCGTTGACGCAGAACGTCACCGACTTGCTGTAGCGGCGCAGCAGCGCGGCGAGGTGCTTCGACACCGCGCCCATCTCGCTGCCGATCAGGGCGATGTCCTGGCCCTTCACCTCGTAGCCGTGGCAGTGCGGGCAGTGGTGCACCTCGGACGCCCACCGCTCGGCCAGGCCCGGGATGTCCGGCAGCTCGTCGGTCAGCCCGGTCGCGACCAGCACCGCCCGGGTGCGCAGGGTACGACCGTCGCCGAGCTCCAGCTCGAACGTGCCGTCCGAAGCCCGCCGCGCACCGGCCACCGATGCCCGCACGAGCTCCCCGCCGTACTTGGCCAGCTCGCTCCGGCCGGTCGCGAGGAACTCCCGCGGCGCCATCCCGTCCCTGGTCAGGTACCCGTGCATGTGCTCAGCGGGGCCGTTCCGGGGCGCACCGCCGTCCACCACCAAGGTCGCGTACTGCGCCCTGGCGAGCACCACTCCGGCCGACAACCCGGCCGCGCCACCTCCGACGATGACCGCGTCCCACTTCACTGCGTCCACTCGGACCACCTCCACGAACAGCATCGGGAGGACGACCCGGTATCGGCAAAGAACGTTGCCGTTTCCGGGACGGATTGGTTTGCTGGTACCTGTGAACGAGCAACCGACCGTCGATGCCGCGATCGAGCAGATCGCTCCCCGCCTGCGCAAAGCCCGCGACAAGAAGGGCGTCAGCCTGGCCGAGCTCGCCCGCAGCACCGGCATCTCGACCAGCACCCTGTCCCGGCTGGAATCCGGCCAGCGCAAGCCGAGCCTCGAACTCCTGCTGCCGATCACGGCGGCGCTCGGCATCCCCTTCGACGAGATCGTCTCCGCGCCCCGGATCGTCGACCCGCGCGTTCCGCAGCAGCCCACCGAATCCGGCGGCCGGGTCCTGATCCCGCTGTCCCGCCACCAGTCGGAACCGCGCGCGTACAAGATGACCATCCCGGCGCACGACGAAGAGCCCCACTTGCGCACGCACGCGGGCTACGAATGGCTCTACGTCCTCCGAGGCCAGCTGCGCGTGCGCCTCGGCGACCACGACTTCGTGATGGGAGCGGGCGAGGCGGCGGAGTTCGACTGCCAGATCCCGCACTGGTTCGGCGCCGCCGGACGCGGCAGCGTCGAAGTCCTCAGCCTCTTCGGCAAGCAGGGCGAGCGCATCCACCTCCGCACCACGCGGCGCTGATGGCCAGGTCTCCCTTGGAAGTTCCGTCGTCCAGGCCCGTGAGTGTTTTGTGTTGCTATAGCCTCACAAAGTACTCACGGGCCTCTACCTGCGAAAACTAGAACTCCAGCGCCGTCTGCACACCCGACGCGTTGCGCCGCTCGAAGTCCAGCAGGCCCCGCTTGCGCTCGACACCGCCGCCGTAACCGGTGAGGTCGCCGTTGGAGCCGACGACGCGGTGGCACGGCACGATGATGCTGATCGGGTTCTTGCCATTGGCGAGCCCGACGGCGCGCGAGGCGGTGGGCCGTCCGATCAGCTCGGCCAGCTCGCCGTAGGAAACCGTTTCGCCGTAAGGGATCTCGCACAACGCCGCCCACACGACACGCTGGAACGGGGTGCCGACGAGCTCCAGCGGCAGGTCGAAATCGGTGAGCCGCCCGGCGAAGTACTCGCCCAGCTGCTCGACCACCGGCCCGAACGCCGTGTCGTCGCGCTCCCCGAAGGACTCCTCCGGCGGCCGGTGCCGCTGACGCTCCATGTAGACGCCGGTCAGCGCTCCCCCGACCCCGACCAGGGTCAGCGGGCCGACGGGGCTGTCGATGACGGTCTTCACCGGGTGCACTGGAACATCCTCTCGCCACCGGGAACCGGGCGTTCATCGGTCCCCTGTCACGCCAGCATCACCCCTCGGCCGGGAGCGGTGCTGGCGGAAATCGGACATCACCAGAACCGCCGGCCTCCCTGAACACCCCCAGGTAGATCAGGGGAGGCCACGCGCCTCAGCCGCGAGTCGCGAACCAGTCGGCCACCTGCGGAATCGCCGCGAACGCGGTGCCGTTGTGGTCCAGCGGACCGGCGTTGACGAGCTCGGCACCCAAAGCTTCCTGGCAGCGCTCCGAGTTCGCGAACGGCACGTCGACGTCCTCGGTGCCGTGGTAGAGCCGGACCGGAACCTCCGGCGCCCATCGCGCGCACAGCCCGTCGTTCGCCCCGAAAGCTTCGGCGAACTTCCCGGTGGGGTGCAGCAGCTTCTGGAGCATCTCGGGCCGCAGCAGCTCCTGCGGCGTCGCCGGCAGTCCCTGCAGGATCTCCGGGTACGAGTGCGTGCCGTCGAACAGCGCCTCCACGGTCTGGTCGTAGGGCGCCTGGAACGCCTCGCTGGGCGAGTCGTACAGGTGGTAGGCCCGGTTCCACGAGGTCACGACGTACCCGAGGTACAGCACGGCCGAGCGCGGATCGACCCGCCCGTCCAGCACACCGGGCAGTTCGGTCCCGGCGATGTCGTGCGGCCCGGCCACCGCGCCGACCGCCCGGAGCTCCGACTCCGGGTCGTCCTGCAGGGCCTTCCCCAGCAGCACCGATGCATGAGCGCCCTGCGAGAACCCGGCGACGTTGACGCCCCCGTCCAGCTCCTTGCCCGCCCGCTCGGCAACCTCCCGCGTCGCCCGCAAGCTGTCCAAAGAGGACTTGGCCGTCGGCTCGGCGAGCATGTACTCGGGCTGCCCGAGGCTCAGCCCCAACCCGGCGTAGTCGGGAGCGGTGGCGGCCTGCCCGGTACCGGCGAAGAGCAGGACCGCGGCACGGTCCGGGCTGTCCGCGAGCGAAGCGGCCGTGCTGCGCGACGGGTTGGTGCCGTGCAGGTACACGGTGAGCGGCAGTTCCTCGTCGGAGCGCGGGAAGGCGGCGACACCGCTGGCCACCGTCGGCTCACCAGCGAAGTCGGTGGTCCGGTAGAGGTACCGGTAGGCATCGACGCCGTACCGGATGTCGGCCGGCGCGAACCCCTGCTGCGCCAGGTGCGCGGTGAGCCCGGCGGCATCCATCGAGACCAGCGGCTCGAAGGCCACCAGTTCACCGCCGACGGGAGCGGCGACGGATTCCTGCGCGCAGGACGTGAGAGCTGCGGTCAGCACGACCGCGGTGGTGGCGACGAGAGCTCGTTTCCTCATGGCGCTGAATGCTGGCCGCCGAGCCGCTGTCCCGGCGTCGGGCGAAGGATCATTCCCGGATCGACCGCGGTCTAGGACGGGATCGACTTTGGTCTGATTCCGGCTGCCGCAGCCCGCCCTACCCTGGCCCAGGTGCAGATACGCATCGCCCCCGCGATCGTCGTCGTCCTGCTGGTCACTGTGCAGGTCTTCGGCAAGACCCAAGCGGACATCGGCTCAAGCGAGCTGGCCGTGGACATCGCCGTGGGAGTGCTCGCCTGCGTACTCGCACTCGGCGTCTGGCGGTGGCCGATCCCGACCGCACTCGGCTTGGCGGGGCTCGCGACACTGGCGATCACCGCGACCCCGGCAGCGACGATGGCGACGGCAGTCGTGGCGTGCAAGCACCGCATCGGCACCGCATCGTGGGTCGCGCTGGCGGGCGTCGCCGGCCACGCGGTCCTCGGCCTGTGGCGACCGATGCCCGGCCTCCCCTACAGCTGGTGGCTGGTCCTCGACGTGATCACGCACGCGGCACTCGTCGGCTGGGGCTCGCTGATCAAGGCGAGGCTGGAGCTGATCAACTCGCTCAAGGAGCGCGCCCGCCGAGCCGAAGCCGAACAGGGCAGGCGCATCGCGGAAGCCCGAGCGGCGGAGCGCACGGCCCTGGCGAGGGAGATGCACGACGTCCTCGCCCACCGCCTGTCCCTGGTCGCGACCTACTCGGGAGCGCTCGAATACCGCCAGGACGCGAACCCGGCCCAGCTCGCGAAGGCGGCCGGGGTGATCCGCGACGGAGTCCACCAAGCCCTGGACGAACTCCGCGAAGTGATCACCGTGCTCCGCGACGACACCGCACAACGCCCCCACCTCGGCATCGACGACCTCCCCGCCCTGATCGCGGAAACCCGGGAAACCGGCACCGACGTCGACTTCTCCAACAGCACGACCGCAGCCCCACCTCCACCGACCGGCCGCACGACCTACCGGATCATCCAGGAAGGCCTGACCAACGCCCGCAAGCACGCGCCTGGCCAACCGGTGCGCATCACCCTGACCGGTGCCCCGGGAGATTCGCTGCGCGTCTCCCTCAGCAACCCGGCACCTGACGTCGACGCCGCGATCCCAGGCACCGGAACCGGCCTGGTCGGTCTGACCGAACGAGTACGCCTGACCGGAGGGCACCTGGACCACGAATTGACCGCAACAGGTGAATTCGTGCTCCAAGCCTCGCTACCGTGGCCCACGTGATCCGAGTCCTGATCGTCGACGACGACCCCCTGGTCCGAGCGGGCCTGACCCTGATGATCGACGGAGCGGGCGGCATCACGGTGGTCGGAGAAGCCCCGGACGGCGAAACGGCGATAACGGCGACGAACGCCCACAACCCGGACGTGGTCCTGATGGACGTCAGAATGCCGGGCATCGGAGGCCTGGCTGCCACCAAAGCCCTCCGAACCCGCAAGACCCCACCGGAGATCGTGGTCCTGACGACCTTCGACGCGGACGAGATCATCGTCGACGCCCTCCAAGCAGGAGCCAGCGGCTTCCTCCTGAAGGACACCCCACCCCCGGAGATAGTCGAGGCGATCCGAAAGGTAGCGGCAGGAGACCCGATCCTCTCCCCCACGGTGACCCGAAAGCTGATGACCAAGGTAACGACCGGAGCAACCCGCTACGAAAAAGCCCGAACGGCCTTCGCAACCCTGAGCGACCGAGAACACGAGGTAGCCCTAGCCGTGGCGAACGGCAAGACGAACGCGGAGATAGCGGCCGACCTCCTGATGAGCGTAGCCACGGTAAAAGCCCACGTCTCCCACACCCTGACAAAGCTAGGCCTCACCAATCGAACCCAGATAGCCCTACTCGCCCACGAAGCCGACCTGGTCTAGCTGGGTCCCGCTGCTGGCGAAGCCGGTTCAGTGCTCAGACGGCATCCCACGCGTAGCGAAGTTCGTAGGACTCACCGGGCATCACCATGTCGTTGACCTCGACCACCCGGTCACCGCTCCACGTGCGCCGCCGCACGACCAGCACCGGCCCGCCGCCAAGTCCGAAGATCTGTCGTTCATTCGCGTCCGGCATACGAGCACTAACGATCTCCTCATGCCCGGTGATCTCAAAGCCCTGCTCCTCCAGCCGAGCAAGCACACCACCAGGCCCGGTCTCGACCTCTTCAAGCGCGGTGCCCCTGGTGATCTCACGCGGCAACCGAGACACCGCCAGCATCACCGGCTCACCGTCCGCCCGCATGACCCGATCACGAACGCACAGCTCGGACCCCTCTTCAATGCCAAAGAGCTCCGCAAAATCCTGCGCAGGCTCGAACCACACCTTGACCGACGACGACGGAGTGAACCCCTGCGCGTCCGCTTCGGCCAGGAAAGCGGCCTTGTTCGCATCCCGCCGAGCCTTGGAGAGGCGTTCGCGAGAGTCCAACCGACGAACGACCTTCGGCGGAGCGACGAACACGCCCACACCGTGACGCATCTGCACCAGGCCAGCGTCACGAAGCTCTTTCAGTGCTTGCCGCACCGTGGTCCGGGACGCATCGAACCGCTCCTGCAACGCCTGCTCGGTCGGCAACTGATCCCCGACCGACAACTCGCCACGGTCGATCTGCCCCCGCAGCGTCGCCGCGATCTCCTGGTACTTCGCCGCAGCGGACATCGGAACACCTCGCATAGACGTCTGAGACCTCACGAACGAGTGTCCCACCTTGCCCGAACCTCGCACCCGCCGCTATGTTCCCCAGTTGTATGAGACGACTGATACGACTAGGACGTACCATGCATACGCTGCTGCAGAGATGGATGAAACAGCAACGGAAACGCCGAGCGCACCGTGAGCTGACAAAACGCCGGAAACGGGTGCATCTATGAGTCGCCCCGATCTCGAAGCCCACACGAGAGACACACCCGCAGCCGGCCGGTGAACCAGCGCGAATCTCAGACCGCTACGCGGTCATGCACCAGCACGCAACCAACGCTGAGGCCCTGATCATCCACAGCAGAGGCCACGGCTGAAGGAGTCGAGATGTCGGGTTACTTGAAGTACGTGTGGCGGCCGGTCACGGGAGGCCGCCACGCTTTCCCCATCGCAGCAAAGAAAACCCCACCCGACGAGCAGGTCCAGGCCTACTGCGGAGCCAAGGCCCCCGCTTCCGAGCTGCACGACCGGTCCGAAGTGGACTGGGTCCGTGAACGCTCCTGCATGAAGTGCTGGCGCCACCTCGCCGACAAGGGCTCCTGACGCCGCGGGGCCGAATACGGATCTCGCGCGAAATCGCGCCACACCCCACCACGGAAGGCCACCCCGCCATGTTCTGGATCCAGCTCAGCACCTTCGTACTGTTCAACATCCTCCTGATCGCCCTGATCACCACCCAGCTCCCGTTCGGAGACCTGAGATTCGCAACAGGCCAACACGCCGGAACAGGAGACGGCGAATACACCGTGTGGCACCTCATCGCCGACATCGAAGCCGAACGCCACCACAACACCACCGACACCGGCACTCATGCGCACCACCGCGAACAACCACCCATAACGCTCGAACCACCAGCGCAACCCGAAACCGGCCCCGAACCGCACTTCCCCGAGCTCGACCCCGACGACCAGCCCACCGGACGCCACCACCTCCGCCGGTAGACCCCGAAGCCGGGTCGGTGCGGCACGAGATCCCCCGGCCACCGCTGCACCGGCCCACCCAGGTGGCCGGGCGCGAACCCCTCCCCGCGCCCGGCCACCACCCGAATTCAAGGGAGGGGCGCATCGCTAGCGCTGACGCATAAAAAGGGGATCTTGCCGAGCAGCCATACATCTGCTGGCACCGCCCCCGGATCAGCCACCACGGCTCACACGTGCTGACAGTAGAACCCTCAGCAGGGGCTACCCTCCCTACTATGCCTGACTCTGCCGCCGACTGGACCGCGCCAAGCGGCTCGTGGGCGTCCTCTGCTGGGCGCCGCCGGAACATGCAAGCGATCCGCAATCGCGACACAGAACCGGAGCGGCTAATCAGACGGCTCGTACATGCGCGCGGGCTGCGCTACCGACTTTGCGCTCGCCCTCTGCCGGGTCTAAGGCGCACCGCGGACATGGTGTTCAGACCGACAAAGATCGCCGTCTTTATCGACGGCTGCTACTGGCACGGTTGTCCTGAGCACTACAAGGCGCCCCGTACGAACCCCGGGTACTGGTCCGACAAGGTCGCGCGCAACATCGCACGCGACCGCGACACAGATAAACAGCTCACTGAATCCGGGTGGCTCGTCCTACGGTTCTGGGAGCACGAATCCGCCGAGGAATGTGTGCACAAAATCGTGGGCGCAGTGCACTCACGCAGGAACAGCCTCAAAGCCCGTTGAGTCAAACATATCAAGCTGAATGTCCGGCAATTCCTCAGCAGGCAAGCTGTCTTCCATCACGTAATTCCGCAAGACTTCATCCTGCTGTTCGGGGCGCAACGCCGCCCGAATAGCCCGGCCCACCGCTTCAGCAACGGGCGGCGGAAAAGCGTTCCCAACTTGACGATAACGGGCAGTTTTACGGCCGGAGAATTCCCAGCTATCCGGAAACCCCTGGATGATCGCAGCCTGCTTGACTGTCAACATTGGGCCTGCCTCCCGGAACAGGTCCCGTTCCGGGTCACACTTCCCATCATCAGGGTCGTTCGCGACACCCATCGCGTCGATACCCAGCTCAGCCCAGGCACGCTTCGCCCGCGTCGGGCCGAGGTCAGCCCCGCCATGCTTCTTGGATCCCCCTACGAGAGTAGGCGCGACGGCGTGCCTATTTGCCTCGCTCCCAGCTTTCTTCACCCACTCCCTGAAAACCCTCTTACCTTCCTTGCCGTGCTTGTAGCAACGGTCCTTCATCGAATCGAACAGGGCATCATAAACACCCCGATTGCCATCCTTGATCCGATAAACTGGCCAAATAAAACTATGGCCGCGCTCGACCAAGTCTTTCCGAATCGCTACGAGAATCGCGCGCGGACGAAGCTGCGGAACACCGAAATCCTTCGCCTCCATGATTCTCCATGTGCGCGAAATATCGCCCTCAACTGCAGCCACGTGATACTGCGCGCTGAGACGCTTCAAGATCGACGTTCGATAAGCGGAGAACTTCGGGCTCCCCAGCAGGCCACGCACGTTCTCGATCATCACAGCACGTGGAAAAAGTTCGTCAACCAAATCCAGCATAGCCGGGAAGAGATCTCGGTCGTCCTCCTCCCCCAATTGTTTACCCGCAATGGAAAAAGGAGGGCATGGCACGCCGCCAGCCAATAAATCCAGCTCGCCGCGCTTAATATTAAGCCTTGTGCACACGCCGCCGTTCACGAATTTTTTTAGATCCTCTTCAAGGATCCATTCCTCATCCATGTCAAGCTGATCCGCATTTTTGCGGAGCGTTGCGACCGCGTCCGGATCGATTTCCAGGAGTGCCTTGTGCTTGAAGCCCGCATCGTGCAAGCCGATGGCCTGGCCTCCAGCCCCCGCACAGATCTCCACTGAGGTCAGTGGACCACCACTGCCGACGCTGGCACCCACCGGCACTCCTTCAGTCTCACGCAAACGACGCCCAAGTGTCGCAGATGGCGCAACCCCGCCAACCACGAGCTGAGATCAGGTTACGGAGCCGACTGACAGTGCACGCCGGCCCCGTCCCCGAGCCGACGTCTGCGGCTAGCTCCCCATGTGCCGAAGCAGCGCCCGAACGTCGCTGGCGTCGAGCCCGCCGGCGACCGAAGGCTCTTCCTGAAGATCAGACAGCTGCTGAACCGAGGGGTCGTCGAGGACCTTGCCCATGAACTCAAGTTTCTGCGTTAGACGCTCGTCCACTGTGATGTCGATCGAGTCCCGGGCGGCCAGCACCGTGACCCGCGTCTCCGTGTTCGGGTCGAGCCCAAGGCGGTGGATACGGTCAAGGCTCTGCAAGAAGCGGCCAGCCATGAAGTCCCGGTCAACGTACACAGCGTCGTGGCAGACCTGGTGCAGCGAGATGCCCTCCCCGAGCGTGGCTGGATTAGACAGCAGAACCATGCAGTTCGGGTCATGCCGGAAGCGCTGCAGCTCCGCCTCCCGGTCCGGCGTACCGCCGTACACGACTGCCGGCCGGAACTTCTCCAGCAACTTCTCCAACGTGGTCAGGCTGCGGACAAACGTCGTCCACACCAACGTCTTGCGGCCTTTCGCCGCGTTGTCAGCGACGATGGCGACGGCTTCCTTGTACTTGGGCGACAACTCGTAACTCGGAAGCTTCTGCAGCAGCTCGAACAGAGAGGCGTTCCGCGGAACCTCCAGCGGCTCCAGCTGGTACGAGAGCGGCTCGTACTTGGTCGCACCTTCCAGCAGCAGGGCGGGACTCGTAGCCGCCATCAGCAGCCGGAGCGCCGTCTTTCCCAGCGAGCGGAGATCATCACGTTGCGTAGTCTCCGACAGTCCTCCCACCAGCGAGGAATAGATCTCGTGGTGCAACGGCGGCATATCCACGTACCGGACCTTGGAGTCCACCATGGGCAGGCCTAGCTCCTGCTTCGTCGTCCTGGTAAACAACGGGCGCAAGACGCTGCTGGCATACGCAAGATCACCTCCACCCACTGCAGTAGCCACAGTGCGATGCCCGTACCCAGGCCACACGAAGCCCATCAGACTCTCTAGGTCCTTAGCACCGTTTGGCGCCGGCGTACCGGTGAGAATCAGCCGACGCCGTGCAAGTGGGCCAAGCGCCATGCAAGCCGCACCGTATGTCCCTCTACTGCCGAGCTTCATGCGATGAGCCTCATCGAGGATGATCATCGAAGGCTCCGACTGGAGCCAACCGGCTAGCGCAGCAATCGAACGATCAAGCCGCTCGTAGTTGACGATCAGAACCTCGGCCCACCCATCAGCCACGCGTTCGAAGATCTGGGTTCGCAGTGGATGTCGAAAGCATGCCCCCGTTTCGAATTGCCATGCCTCATAAGCAGATTTGGGGCATACGACGAGCAGTCGACGAACCTTCCCGGCGTTACGTTGAGCGGCGTAAACCGCCAACGCAACGCGGGTCTTGCCGGCACCAGGTACGCTGAAGTTCGCGCCATGGTGCAGGGAAAGCAGCTTGGCAACATCCCTCAGCTGGAACGTCCGGAGATCACCAATCCAGTCATCGCCAAGTGCTGCAAGAACTTCAGCCGATCCAAGCTCTTCAACGGCTCTGGTGGGATTCAGCCGTGACTTGACAGTGGCGGCATCTTGCAGATTTCCCCGCACAAGCTCAGCAAGCTCCGGCTCCCACTCCACACCAGTGTGATCTGGCCAGCCGTTGATCAGCTTTAGCCGACCAAGCAGGTCGTCCAGATCGATACTGATGGCCAGCGAGCCAAGCTGTACCCAGCTCGGGAACCGCGCCGCCAGCTGAACAAGTTCATCACGGAATTGTGCGCTAGCTCTCAAAACGACCCGCGCGCGAGTCTCGTCGAACCCAAGTTGAAGTGACGTAGTAGCCCCTTCTCCGGTCATACGGTCCTCTCATCGGAAACCGCACTGATCAACCAAGAAAGCCCTTCGCCAGGGTGCGCCATTCCACGTCCCGCCTGACGCGCAAGTCGACGAAGACTCTCTTTCAGATTCACAATAGCTTCATCGAATTCATCTTCATCAAGAGCACGTGCAGCGCGCGCTTGCGAAAGTTCCGCAACACATTGGTCGATGCTCCCGGAAGCGTCCCGAAGGCGCTCCGGCGCCTGCTGCTTCCGCTTGCGCAGCCGAAAGTCACGGCCCGCTTGATCAATAGCTCTATCAAAAGCTTCTCTAACCTCAGAGAGCTTATCCCCAGCCTCTTCCTTCTCTCCAGCCGAGATCTCAGCACTTGCCTTCAACCCGGCTTTAGCCCTCAAAACTTCGTCATTGATCTTGCGCGCGACCGCCAACGCATTTGTTTCGCCCGGAAGGGATACCCCCAACCCCGGGACAGCCAGCTCCTCATCGTCATCATGCGCAGTGGAAAACTCTTCCGGAAGCCACTTGGCCAGATATTCTTCATGAAAGGCCCCGTCCCCGATGTGCCGAATATCCGTCTTCGAGAATCCAAGAGTAATGGCAGCGAATCGGAGCTCCTTGAGCACATCGGCCCGGTCAGGATCGACGGACTGAGCTTTCAGCCAGGCACGGTGCAACTCCTTGAGCTTCTCCTGATGATCTTCGAAGTCGATCAGCCTTAGGCTCGGCCCCTCGCTTTTCTGACTGCGAGAAATCTGATCCCGGATCTCACCAAGGATCCATCTCTCCTGCTCGACAGTCTTTGGCCAGACGTGGAATTCTTTAGCGATAGCCTCCTTGCTCTTGCCAAGAGCAGCCTGCTCCTCCATCGCTAGCAACCTGTTGATGTAGGAGTAGTCACGCCTGCGATCGTTGCGGAGCTGCAGGGAGAGCTCAACAGCGTTGATATCTGCCCAGGTGAACGACTCTGGAAGAACACCAACGCGCATAGATGACTGGCGGCCGATCTCACGCAGCGCAGCTGCACGAGTATTGCCGTTCACAAGGATACCTTGGTAAGTTACAAGACCAGGATCTGTTTGATTGAAATCTTCGAGGCTCCTCTTGAGCGCGTCAAAGTCCGGATCCCTGCGGCTCGGATCCGCCGGCTCAGCTTGGAGCAAATAAGCCAAGTACTCCTGACTCTCCGCACTGAACGGATCCTCGGTAAGGACCCGATCCCTGGCAGGATCGTAGCTGCGCTGCGCACGAATCCGGTGTGTCGCGGGGTTGAAGTAAAGGACGCTGAGCGGAAGATCGATAACTTCAACGTGTAGTGGCTGCTGATTCCACTCAACCGTCACTGTCTCCCGGGTACCGCTGGAAGCGGCAGCTTCCGCAAGCCGCTTCCTGATCAGCTCGCCGGTCTCTTCCGCCCTAGGCGGCAGCGGGAACTCCCGCACCATACTCACTCCATCCCTTGAACTTTCGCAGCTGACCGAAGACGCTGCCGGTGGTACTCCAGGCTGCCGGCTTAGGGCTCACCAAATAACCTGCGCTCAGACCAGTTTGGCTGCGTCACCAAAGTTGTCCGCCGGCAGGCACATCATCCGCACTACCACTAACAACCTTCCGGACCTCGGCGCGGGCATCCTTCGGCAATGTCCGGTAGGTAGCCCAGATCTTTTCCAAGGTACTGAAGGTCCGGCGATCACGATCCAGCCAGTCGGCGAAAATTTCCTGTTCCAGCGGCGAAAGCGACGTCACAGCACCGATCACCTCACCGAGGTCGACAGCTCTCCCGCGGCCACCGACCCTGCATCGCGCGCATTCGGTGACCAGCTGCACGTCTTCAGTGCCGTCAGGAAGCTTGACCTGCCTGCGCGTGATGTCCAGCTGAGCAACGGAAACTCCGTCTTCGTACACGTCGCCGGCTGCTGCACCGCACGATCGGCACTGAAAGTCATCGTCCGCCATGATCTTCGTGCGCTGCGCAGCCGACAGTCCGGACTTATCCTTCGGCTTCGCCTTGGCGCGCAACTCAGGAAGCCATACCTCAGCTCCCCGCTTCGCGAACCGCTGCTCTTCCTGCCGAAGAGACACGTCCTCACGTCTGGTGTCCAGCTGCCACCCGTAGTCCCGGAGATCACGAATCCGCCGATCGATCTGGGACACGTCGGGAAACGCTTCCCGCAAGCGGTTCTTGGTGAAGATGTTGCCCTCTCCAACCTCGGTCTCCAGCCAGAGCGCCGCCCTGACCATGCTCCCGAGCTTCGGGTCGCGCCACGATGGCAGCGTCATTGAGCCCTCCTCGTCATGCACAACGCAGTGACAACCAGCCGGGGGAGCCGACGTCTCACCGTAACGTCCCTGTCGAGCCATGTACTGGCACCCCCAGAGATCTTCCCAGCCCAGTGGACACCGATCACCCTGGATTGTCCAGCACTTCTCCGTGTCTCATGCACGCCTCACTGAAGGCGCTCGACACGCCAGAGCGGAAGATGCGGGCTAGCTTGACATCACGAACGGTGACATGATCCCCTACCAGAGTGGCGATCATGTTGCGGTCGGTCATGTTCGCCCAGCTCGTCCTACTTCCCACCCGGAGCAGGACGTTTAGTCGTGCTGCCACCAGGATCGGAGTCGTCCCATCAACAGCAGACCAGCGCGCACCAAGCTCGTCGACGCGCTTTGGCACCTACGGGCGTCTCTCAACCTGCCCACACCAACCTTGGATGCGCTGCGCCGACGCCTGGCAGCCACATGCGACGACCTGCCGTCGATCAGTCAGCTATCCCGGTCGTTCAACGGGAAGACCGTTCCGGGCGAGGAGTTCGTACGAGCACTGCACTGCGCTGCATCCGAGGAATCCGGCGACCGGAGCATTGACCTCGGGGAACTGCTTCACCTTCGAGCCCTGGCGAGCAATGAGCCATCCCCCCTCTCATCACAGACGGACCCGGCGACCGAGGACCACGCAAGCAAGACCGGCACCCGTGCAAAGTCCGACAATCCAGCTTTTGCACGAGACCGGCAGCGCTCCAATTGCGCAAGCTTGCCGACGTCGTCCTCCAGCTCGAGCTCGCCGACAGCGGCACCGGGGGCCACAGCGGACTCAGCAGCAACGTCGGCAGTCAGGATCTTCCGCAGCGGCCACCCCGAAGATGCACTCACCCTCATCCGGGAGTTCCCAGCGCTGCTCGGCCCACCAGAAAGCGCCGCATGTGTCGTGCACCTTCGGCGGCATGGCGAGCACGTGCTGGCGCGGACACTGGTACAAATATTCGGCCAGACTCGCCAACACAGCGATGTTCTTCAGTTTGCGCTGGCGTTAAATCAGTACGGCCTGTTCCCGGACTCCGGGATAGCGATGCAGGCGGCACTATGAGCAGGCATCAATCAAGTCATCAACCGGCCGAAAGGAGTCGACGATACCTCCGATTACAGGAGGCCGTGGCAGCTGGCCACTCTCAGCCAGCATCAGGTCAGTCAGCAAAACCGTACTACAAGGATGGGTGATAATGATCACAACGGTAGGGATTCTTTTCGATTTACACCTCCTAGGTGTCGTCAGGAATCGAGCCATCCACTATTCTCGCAGGTTGCGCTTTGGCGACCTGCGAAAACCGGATCCGTGAGCCGCTCCCGCAGCGCATCCGCCCGCTGTTAAGCTCCCGCTTGCATCTGCCTTGACCGGAGGATGCAAGACTGATCCCCTGCGCCGGGGAAAGTTTCAATCGACACCAAGCACCGAGCAACGGTGGACGTTGAATCCACTCAAGGCTGCAGCCACAGCTCAGCTCATGAATTACAAAGGAGGCCGCCTGATCCAAATTCATCAGCGAACCCGAACTCCTTGCGCGCTAGCCGCAGCGCAGGGACTTCCATCCGATGCATCGGCTCAACACATGCTTCATATCTGCGACCGAGCGGATACGACAGCAAGGTGCGCCGCACGTCGGGAACACCTGGAAGAGAAGGTTGCCCCACCCGCGGCCACGGGTGGGGCAGCGCAAGCCCTCATCAAAGACGCGAAGGAGAACTCGCATGTGTAACCCTACCCCGCCTACCGGCGGAAACTCGAACGATGAACCCGGAGGGTGGGCTGTTGCACTGATCAACATGATCGGGCGGTGCCTCGACTGCTCCAAGCGGCTCCGGCGCCTCCTCATCCTGCTGAGCTACCTGACGGTGCTCCTCGCCCTGGCCTGGATCGTGATGACCGTCTTCAGGACGACGCACTTCCTGTGACTCGGGGTGCGCAAGCCACGCCGGCGCACAGCTCGAGCTGCTCGTCGAGGTGATGTTGCTGGGTAGCGCCTGCCGTATGAGTGGGCGTTACCCAGCAACAACCGGCTGGTACCGCTCCGGCCGGCGAGGGCCAAGACATGGCCCTCGCCGGCCGGAAGCAACCACGCTACTGAACGGTGGAGTTAGAAGCACCAAGAAGGAACTGTCAGGGGTTTACGTCCGCCAATGCAGCATTGTGCGAGGAATCTGGAATCACCCAGGTCAGACCTTCTCGGCTGTTCCTGCTTTCCCCGGCAGGACTAACGAGGCCAGGAGAGCTACCGCCGAGATAATCGCGGCTACGACCAACGCTGTGGTGAAGCCTGCGGGGTCCGTCGCTCCGTCGGGGGTGCCCTTGGCTACCAGGCCGGAGAGGACTCCGATGCCGACTGAGGCTCCGAGGTTGAACATTGTGGCGTTCAGGCCTGGGAGGATTCCTGGCGATTCCTTCGGGGCGTAGATGACGCCCATGCCGTTGAGGGCTGTTGCTGCGCAGGCTGCGTAGGAGACTCCCATCAGGGCCACGAGGACGAACAGGAGCCAGGGGGAGTTCACCGCGAAGATCGTGCCTGCGATCAGCAGCAGGTTGCCCACTAGGCCGATTCGGAGCATGTTTCGGTAGCCGATGCGGGGGGCCAGCGACCCGGCCAAGGGGGCCAGGATCCAGCCCGCCAGGGCATACGGCATCAGGAACATCAGCGCCGTCGTCGTTCCGTCGTAGGCGAAGCCGGCGGTCGCGTTTTGGGCCAACGTCGGGTAGACGAAGGTTAGGACCGCGAAGATCGAGGCCATTGTGCAGAACGTTGTCAGGAGGAGGCCCCAGACTCCTCTGCTTCGGAGGGCTCGGAGCGGGAGGAGCGGTTCTGCTTGGTTTCGCTCTACCAGCCAGAACAGGGGGAGGAGGAGCAGGCCCACCAGCAGGCAGGTCAGGGGCCAGGTTGCGAGCCAGCCCATTGTTGGGCCGAGGGTCAGCCAGGCGTTGATGCCGAGCAGCGCCAGGCAGATCACCGCTGCTCCTCGCCAGTCCATGCGGGCGCCCGTGCGCGCTGAGTCCGGGACCCAGGCCGCGATCATCGCTACCGCGATCACCTCCAGGGCGAAGGTGAGGCCGAAGATTCCTCGGAAGCCGATCGTGTCCGTGATGACTCCGCCCAGCAGGGTGTCCACGCCGGCCACTCCGCTGTTCACCGCCGTGAGGATGCCCAGGTAGCGGCCGAACTGCGCCGTCGGGAGGATGTCTCGGAGCGTCAGGATGCCGAGGGAGATCGTGGCGCCGCAGGCTCCTTGGAGGGCTCGGCCGATCATCAGGGTCTCGACGTTCGGGGCCACCGTTGCGATCAGGCTGCCGGTGGCCATTACCGCGATCGAGCCGAACAGGACTCGGCGGCGGCCGATGATGTCGCTGTAGCGCGGCAGGACCACGCCCGCCAGGCCCGCCACGAACAGGAACACCGTGGCGCTCAGGCCGATGGTGCCCACGTCCGTGCTCAGGGACTTGGCCATGTCGTCGATGGCCGGCGACAGCATCGTCGCGTTCATCTGGAAGCTGGCCACCGCGACCAGCAGGGCCGTCAGCACCAGGGGCGGGCGCACCCGCACAGCAGCCAAGGTCACGCCATCTCCCGGGAGAGGGTGGTGCGGGTGGCCAGGAGGTTCTTGATGTAGGCGTAGAACGCCGGGGCGTCGATCTCCTCGATCACCGTCGCGTTCGGCTCCAGGCCGTGCACGCCCCAGGACATCGCCGCGTAGCCGCGGGTCAGCTCGCCGGCCGTTTCCACGTCCACGTGGTAGCGGGCGCTGCGGTTGATCAGCTCCGGGTGCAGGAGGACCGCCGCCGTCAGGGAGTCCGGGTGGGTGGTGCCGTCGATGCCGACGCTGCGGTCGAACTCCAGGGTCGCCGCGCAGACCTTGGTGAAGAAGTCGCCCAGCGGGGTTCCCAGGGCCGCGATCTCGTTCAGCTTGGGCTGGTCGAACACCGCCTGGTCGAGGGTCAGCGGGGCCCACGGGACCACCACGATCTCGAAGCCCGCCGCGAAGACCGTCTTGGCCGCTTCGGGGTCCACGTAGAAGTTGAACTCCGCCGCCGCGGTGATGTTGCCGCGGGCGTTGTTGGAACCGCCCATCACGTAGAGGGTCTTGACGTTGCCGACGAAGTCCGGGTCCTTGACCACCGCGGTCGCGATGTTGGTCAGCGGGCCGATGGCGACGATCGACAGCTCGCCGGGATTCTCCGCGGCCAGCCGGATCAGCGCGTCCACCGCGTGCTCGGTTTCCGGTTCGCAGCCGGTCAGGTCCATCGTCAGGCCGCCCGCGCCGTCGCCGTGCACGTTCTCCGCGCTCTCCCACGGGCGCACCATCGGGCGGCGGCAGCCCAGGTGGATCGGCACCTCGCCGAGGCGGCCGGCCACGTTGCAGGTCAGGTGGGCGTTGCGGACCTGGTGGTCGAAGTCGACGTTGCCCGCCACCATCGTCACGGCGCGCAGGTCGGCTCGCGGGTCGAGCAGGCCCGCGAGCAGGGCGATGCAGTCGTCCTGCGCCGTGTCGGTGTCGATCACCAGCGGGATGGTTTCGGGCATCGCATCTCCTGCACGAATATGTTCATTGATTTGTCCACTCGGTGGAACCGCACGTACTGTAAGTCGACGCAGATAACGCGTCAATCCAGGCGTACGGCTCGGCAGTGAGCACTGTCGCGCAGGACACATATGTACACTGTTGTACATCCAGGGAGGTGCCATGCGGATCGCTGTTGTGGGCAGCTACGGCACGGGCATGACGATGCGGGCGGAGCGGATTCCCGGCCGCGGCGAGACGCTGGGCGACGCCACCTTCTCGCTCGGACCGGGCGGCAAGGGCTCCAACCAGGCCATCGGCGCGGCTCGGCTCGGTGCCGACGTCTCATTCCTGACCGCGGTCGGCGATGACGTGCTCGGCGCGCAGGGCCGGGAGCTGTGGCAGCGCGAAGGTGTCGACGCCAGTGCGGTGGCCACTGTGGACGCTCCGACCATGACCGGGGTGATCCTCGTCGAGCAGGACGGGGAGAACCGGATCATCGTCGCGCCCGGCGCGCTCGACCTGCTGTCCCCGGCGCACGTCGCCGGTTTCGCCGAGGTCATCGCCGACGCCGACCTCCTGATGGTCTGCAACGAGATCCCCGCCGACACCGTCGCCGCCGCGCTGCGCACCGCCGCTGAGCACGGCACGCCGACCCTGTTCAACCCGGCTCCCGCCCGCGACCTGCCGCAGGACGTGGCGGCGCTGGTCGACGTCCTCACGCCGAACCTCACCGAGGCGCAGGTGCTGACCGGACTCGACACCACCGATCCCGGCGTTCTGCTGGACGCGCTGCGCCAGCGGTTCGCCGCGAAGATCGTGCTGACCTGCGGCACCGACGGCGCGCACGTCGACGACGGCGTCGAGCGCGCGCACATCCCGCCGGTGCTCGCCACCCGGGTCGTGGACACCACGGGCGCCGGCGATGCGTTCAACGCCGCGTTCGCTGTCGCTTGGTGCCGCGGCTGGGATCTGCGCCGCGCGGCCCGCTACGCAGCGGCGGCCGGCGCCTTCGCCGTGGCCCACCACGAGGTGGTCCCCGGCCTCCCCCGCTCCGAAGACCTCGAAGAAAGGTGATGACGTGTCCGCTTACTCGGCCGCCGAACCGGCCTCGCTCGCCCCGTTCATCCAGCACACCGCCATCGAGATCGGCCTCACCCGCGAGGACCTGATCAGGCACTGCGAGGAGGCCGTGCAGTTCGGCTTCAACGCCGCGATGGTCCCGGCCTCCTGGGTGCCGCTGGTGGCCGAGCGGTTGCGCGGCAGCGGTGTCCAGGTCGCCAGCGCGCTGGACTTCCCCACCGTCGGCTCGATGACCACGGCGGGCAAGGCCGCCGAGGCGCGCGCGATCGCCGAGGCCGGTGCCGACCAGCTCGACATGGGCGTGCAGGTGGGCTGGCTGCGCAGCGGCATGGAGCAGGAGTTCCGCGACGACATCGCTGCCGTGGTGGAGGCCGCCGGGATCCCGGTGAAGGTCATGCTCGAACTGCCGAAGTTCAACGCGGCGGAGCGGGAGCGCGCGGTGCAGCTGGCGATGGACGCCGGTGCGGCGTACCTGAAGAACGCCAGCAGCGGCGCGGTCGAGGTCGCCAACGCCGACAGCATCGCCTACCTCGTCGAACGTGCCCGCCCGGGCGTGCGGGTGAAGGCGTCTGGTGGGATCAAGACCGTCGAGCAGGCCGTGTCGCTGCTCGACGCGGGGGCTTCGCTGCTGGGCACCAGCGCGGGCATCGCGATCGTGACCGGCGGCGCGGCGGCTTCGTCGTACTGACCGCAGCGGGGGGTCGTGAGTGCGTAACAGTGTTCGAGCACTGTTACGCACTCACGACCGCCACGCACGACCGAAGGGGGCCAGGTGAGGATCTCGCGGGATGCTCCGGAACCGCTGCACGCGCAGATCGCGGCGTCCTTCCGGGAGGACATCCTCAACGGTCGCTGGCCCGCCCACTACAAGCTCCCGCCCGAGCCTGCGCTGGCCGAGCAGCTGGGCGTCAGCCGCGGGACGCTGCGCAAGGCGCTGGCCGTGCTCATCGAGGAAGGGCTGCTGGTGCAGACCCGCGGGCGCGGCACGTTCGTCACGGCGGGCGTGCTCGAGCCGCAGATCGCGCAGCGCCTGCATTCGCTGTCCGAGGACTTCCGCGCGCAGGGGTACGCGCTGGAAGTCCAGGTCGTCAGCGCTCGGCTGGAAGGGCTGCAGATGACCGTTCAGGCGCTCCTCGGCGCGCCGCCGGGGACTCCTGGGCTGCGGCTGGTGCGGGTGTTCCGCGGGCCGCAAGGGCCGCTGGCGTACCTGGTGAACTGGGTGCGGGCGGACCTGTGTCCCGGCATCGAAGACGTTGATTTCGAGCGGAATTCGCTGTTCGACGTGCTGGAGAAGTCATACCGGCTCCCGGTGGCCGAGGGGCGGCGCACGTTCAGCGCCGAGCTCGCCCGCGAGGACGTCGCTGAGGCCCTGGAGATCTCCACCGGCTCGCCGGTTCTCTACCTGGAGCAGGTGACCTACACCCGCGACGGGCAGGCCGTGGAGTACTCCGACGTCTGGATCAACAGCACCGCCGTGAAGGTCACCTCGCTGCTGACGCGCTGAGCCAGGCGAACGGTGCGAGCGGCTCGTCCAGCGGCGCGTCCACGAGCCGGTTGGCCAGGGTGGACGTGGTGTAGACGCCGATGCCGAGGACCACTTCCAGCGCGTTCTGCTTGGTGTAGCCGTGCGCCAGGAACGCTTGCAGCTCCTCGGTTTCCACCGCACCGGCGCGCTCCACGAGCTGCAGCGCGAACACGCGGATCGCTTCGAGACGCTGATCCGCCAACGGCCGCTGCTCGCGCAGCGCTTCGACGAGTTCGGGTGCCGCGTTCAGCGCGGCGAGCTTCGCGGAGTGCATCGCGACGCAGACGTGGCACTCGTTGCGCGTTGCGATCGCCATGATCACGACTTCGCGGGCGAGCGGATCCAGCGTCGTGTCGTCGAACATCGCGCTGAGCTTGAGGAATCCGTTGAGCAGGTGCGGCGATTCGGCGAGTCGCGCCACGGCCGCGGGCAGGTGGCCGAGCCGCTCGGCGGTCCCGGCCATGGCCCGGCGGGAACCTTCCGGCGCGGTTTCGGTGGTGTGGTCGGTGAACAAGGCACTCCCCTAAACTCGACAACGTGGTTGACGAAAAGGTAAACGAGGTTGTCGATTATGGCAAGCGCTGAGACCCCGGGCTTCGAGCTGCCGCTGCTGCTCTTCGCCGGCTTCCGGTCGCTGATCGACCAGCTGCACGCCGAGCTCGCCGAGCAGGGCCACCCCGACGTTCGCCCGGCGTACGGGTTCGCGATGCAGGCCATCGGCCCGGACGGCGCGACCGCCAGCGAGCTCGGGCGCAGGCTCGGCATCTCCAAGCAGGCCGCCGGGAAGACCGCCGACCGCCTGGAGAAGCTCGGCTACGTCGAACGAGCGGACGATCCGGACGACGCACGGCGGAAGCTGCTCCGGCTGACGGACCGGGGCGTGGACGCGCTGACCCGCTCTGCGGCGATCTTCGACGACCTGCGCGCGCAGTGGGCGGAGTCGTTGGGCGCGGACCGGCTGCGCGATCTGGAATCCGGACTGCGCGCGATGGTTCCGGGCAACTCCTTCCGGCTGGACGTGCCGGGCTGGTTCGGCACCTCGCCGTAACCCCTCTTCGCGGAGGTCTCGGCCCGAAAGCTTCCACATGCCGGGATGATCCGTGTCGGCTGCACCGAAAGTCCGCTTCGTGACCGGTTTTTCCGAAACTCCGGCCGAAGGCCACATAGGATCGATTTCCAGATCGAACCTTGGAGGACTGGAAATGTCGACCTACGTGCTGGTTCCGGGCGCTTGCCACGGCGGCTGGTGGTACGACCCGATCGCGGCGGAACTGCGCGCGGAGGGCCACACCGTGCACGCGGTGACCTTGACCGGGCTGGGCCCGCAGGAATCCGGGGCCGGGGTCAACCTCGACACCCACATCGACGACGTGGTCCGCCTGCTGGAATCCGAGGATCTGAACGACGTCGTGCTCTGCGGGCACAGCTACGCGGGGATGGTGATCACCGGCGTCGCCGACCGGGCACCGGAGCGGATCGCGACGCTGCTGCACGTCGACGCCTTCGCACCCGAGAACGGGGATTCGGCCTGGTCGCTGACGGACGGCTTCTGGCACGACTGGTACGCGGGAGGCGCGGGCAGGGACGGATTCGCGTTCGTGCCGCTGCCGGTTCACGAGGAGCGCGCGGTGCCGCACCCGCTGGGAACGGTCGTGCAGGAGCTCCGGCTGACCGGCGCGCACCTGCGGGTCCCGCGCCGCGAGTACGTCTACTGCGCCGGGTTCGAGAACTCCCCGTTCACGCCGACCTACGAGCGGCTGAAGGACGACCCGTCGTGGCACGTCCGCGCACTGCCGGTCGGGCACGACCTCGTCCAGGAAGCCTTCGACGACTTCCGCGAGATCCTCCTCGACGCCGCGCGCGAGACGTCACGGGCTTGAGCCGAGCGGGGCGCTTCCTCGCGCATTCCAGGAAGCACCCCGCTTGTGGACAGAAGCTGTCCTAAACGGCTCCTAGGGTCGGTTGCAGAACGATCCGAGGAGGAGACATGGCGACTTACGTGCTGGTTCCGGGCGCTTGCCACGGCGGCTGGTGGTACGACCCGATCGCGGCGGAACTGCGCGCGGAGGGCCACACCGTGCACGCGGTGACGCTGACCGGACTCGGGCCGCAGGAGTCGACCGCCGGGGTCAACCTGGACACCCACATCGACGACGTGGTGCGGCTGCTGGAGTCGGAAGACCTGCGCGAGGTCGTGCTCTGCGGGCACAGCTACGCCGGGATGGTGATCACCGGCGTCGCCGACCGGGCACCGGAGCGGATCGCGACGCTGCTGCACGTCGACGCCTTCGCGCCCGAGGACGGCGAGTCGGTCTGGTCGCTGACCGGCGGCTTCTGGCACGACTGGTACGCGGGCGGCGCGGGCGAAGACGGGTTCGCGTTCGCGCCTCTACCGGTCCTCGACGAGCGCGCCGTGCCGCACCCGCTGGCCACGATCACCCAGCAGATCCGGCTGACCGGTGCGCACCGCCGGGTTCCGCGCCGCGAGTACGTCTACTGCGCCGCGTTCGAGAACTCGCCGCTCACCGCGACCTACGAGCGCCTGAAGGACGACCCGTCGTGGCACGTCCGCTCGCTGCCGATCGGGCACAACATCGTCCACGAAGCCTTCGACGACTTCCGCAAGATCCTCCTCGACGCCGCCGCGTGACCCCAGCGGTGAAGGGCGCCTTTTAGCGAGTTGCTCGCCTGAAAGCGCCCTTCACCTCGAAAAGTTCACCTGGTGGGGACCTTGTGGGCGGCTTTTCGGGCGGCTTTGGCGATCTTCTTGTCGGGGTGGTGGTCGCCGATCAGGGTCAGCACCTCTTGCGCGTGGGGGTGGTCCAGGCGCCAGATCTGGTCGAAGAGCGCCGCTTCTTGGCCTGCGGGGACCGAATCCGCCAGCAGCGCGGCCAGGTCGTCCTGGTCATCGGCGGCTCCCGCCGACAGCAGATCCGCGAGCAGCCATGCCGCGTCGGCAGGTGTCGGCTCGACGTCCGGTGCACCCGATTCCTGCAGCGCCGACTTCGCGTACGGCGCCAGGGCCGGGTCGTCCAGCGCCTGCCGCCACTGCTGCTCCGCGCCTTCGACGGACTTCGCGAGGGTCATCGCGATCACCCGGTGTTCCACGTCGCCGGACGCGGCCGAGGCGATCAGCTCGTCGACCGCTTCGGCGGGAGTGCGGGACTGGAGCCAGGCTTCCCGCTCGGCCGCCAGTTCGGCGTCGCCCGCGGCGACGGCGAACTCCACCAGATCGCCGGCGGTCATCTCCTCGGCCGACGGCAGGATCGGCACTTCGACGCCGTCTTCGGTCAGCGCGCCGGCGAGCGCGTACTGGCCGAGCGGGGTGAGCCGGGCGATCTCGTCGTCGACCTGCGCCGCGCCCAGGTCGACCAGGATCGCGAGCAGCCGGTCCGCCAGGTCGCCGCTGGTCTCGACCCAGCGCTCCCACTCCTCCGGCTCGACCTCGACGACATCGGCGACCATCCTCCGCAGCGCCCAGGCGGGAATGCCCTCGTGGCGGGTCATGAACAGCATCACCAGGGCGAAGGCCCCGTCATCGGCCAGCTCGGGATCGACGTCCTCGCCCTGGAAGGCGTCCTCGCTGATCAGCCCCAACACATCGGACCAGACGTCCAGCACGTCCTCATCGCTGCCGCTCGGCCACTCGTCGAGCGCGGGGCCCGGCGCGGCGGCGGTGGCGGGATCGATGAACTCCGCATCGACCGCCAGGTCCCACCGGCGGGCCAGGTCCGGGACATCGGCCAGCCCCTCGACCGTTTCCGGCACCGGCAGACCGAGCGCCTCGGCAGCTGCGGTCACCTCGGCGGCCGTCCAGTCCTCAGCCCCGCGCGAGTGCTCGACGGCGCGCGAGGCCAGAGACCGCAGGCAGTCGAGCAACCTGCTCTGCCGCGCGGCCGCCGCCAGTTCTTCCTCCGACGGCAACCGCAGCGGCGGAAGCCGGTCCGGCAGCCCGAGCATCTCCTTGAAGCTCAGCGGCTCCTCATCGAAGCCGTCCGTCGCATCGCCGTTGTCGCCTTGCCGCGGCTGCTCCCGCTTCTCGGCCTCCGTGCCGAGCTCGGACAGCAGGCCCTCGACCACCTCGCGCTCCATGGCCGGAGCGTACTAACGGCACCGAGGAGCGCCACGGCTGCCCGACCCGAACTGTGCGCCATGCACTGCTAGCTCGTTCCCACTGTGCACTTCATCCACTGACGACGGGTTGACCAGGGCTTACGGTGTCCGCCAACCGCCCCTCCGAGCCAACCCGAGGAGCTCGCCATGGCTTCGTCCGTCGGGGTCGACGACTACGCGCTGACCAGAGTGCCCGACCACGCCCGCTACTCCTGGTGGTCGGTGGCCGTGCAGCGGTTCGGTCAGGTCTCGGCGCTGAGCCAGTTCCTGCTAGGCGCCACGCTCGGCTTCGGCATGAGCTTCTGGGACGCCTTCCTCGCGCTGACCCTCGGCGCCGTGATCCTGGAAGTCGTGGCGATCTTCGTCGGGATCATGGGCGCTCGCGAGGGCCTGTCCACCTCGATGCTGGCGCGCTGGACGGGCTTCGGCCGCGCCGGTTCGGCGCTGATCGGGCTGGCCATCGCGATCAGCCTGATCGGCTGGTTCGGCATCCAGTCCGCGGTGTCGGCCAAGGGACTGGTCTCGCTGGTCGGTGGCCTGCCCGAGTGGGGCTGGGCGCTGGTGTTCGGCCTGCTGGTCACCGCGATCGTGCTGCGCGGGTTCCGCTCGATGGCCTGGGTCGCCTACGTGTCGGTGCCCGCCTTCCTGGTGCTCGTCGGCTGGTCGATCGGGGTGGAGCTCACGCAGCACGACCTCGGCGCGCTGATGGCCTCCGCCCCGCCCGGCCCGCAGCTGTCGCTGCTGGAGGGGACCACGCTGGTCGCGGGCGGGTTCATCACCGGCGCGGTGATCACGCCCGACATGACCCGCTTCAACCGCACCGTCGGCGACGTGGTCAAGCAGACGCTGGTCGGCATCACCCTCGGCGAGTACGTGATCGGCCTGGCCGGGGTGCTGCTCGCGCACGCCGTGCGCTCCGCCGACATCACCACGATCGTCACCTCGTCGGTCGGCTGGGTCGGCATCCTGGTCATCGTCGCGGGCACCCTGAAGATCAACGACTGGAACCTGTACTCCTCCGGGCTGGGCCTGGTGAACTTCGTCGGCACGGTGTTCGGCAAGAAGCTCAACCGCGGCATCGCGACGGCGGTGTTCGGCCTCATCGGCAGCGTGCTGGCCGCGGTCGGCATCCTCGACCAGTTCACCGGTTTCCTGACCGTGCTCGGGGTGGCGTTCCCGCCGATCGGCGGGATCATGGTCGCCGAGTACTTCATCGTGCGCCGCTGGCGCGGGGAGCTCGAAGCATCGCGGGCGCGCGGCGAGATCCCCGCTTCCTCCCCGAACTGGGTGCCCGCGACGCTGGTCGTCTGGCTGGTCGCCGCGCTGGTCGGCGGACTCGTGGAGTTCGGCCTGCCGAGCATCAACTCGCTGGTCCTCGCGTTCGTGCTCTACGTCGTCGCCGGGAAGCTCGGCCTCGTCCGCGGCGTCGGCAGGACAAGCACAACATCTGCCCTCGCGACGACGAAGACCAGCACATGACCACCCGTGCGGAAGACGAATCTCCAGGAACACGGCCAAGATCTTCCACCCTGATCGCGAACCGCAGCCGCGAAGCACACCTGGCACCGCAAGGGAGCCACCGCACGCGCCGCAGGCGCATAGCCCACCCGAGCAACCGGCACCGCCGCGGGTTCTCAGACTGCACCCACCCGAACTGGGCTCTTGGCGAGGCCAGTCCCGTTCGCCGTGTATTGGTCATACATAAGAACGGGATCCCGCAGCTAGACGGCGTCTGAGGTTCCGCCACCGGCACCGCTAAGCAAAACGAGCATGGAAAACCGACGAAGGAGTTCCGACTTGCGCATCGGCATTGACGTCGGCGGCACCAACACCGACGCCGTCCTGCTGGACGGCACCGAGGTGCTCGCCGCCGTGAAGATGAGCACCACCACCGATGTCACCTCCGGGATCGTCGCGGCCATCGACGGTCTCCAGCGGCAGCACGCGTTCGACCCCGCTGGGGTGCGCGCGGTGATGATCGGCACCACGCACTTCATCAACGCCCTCATCGAGGCCCGCAGGCTCGCCCCCACCGCCGCGGTGCGGCTCAGCCTGCCCGCCGGTGCGTCGCTGCCGCCGATGGTGGACTGGCCGCAGCGACTGGTCGAGGCCGTGTCCGGGCGCAGCTACCTGTGCCACGGCGGGCACGAGTTCGACGGACGGCACATCGCCGAGCTGGACGAGGCCGAGCTGCGCAAGGCCATCGACGACATGGGCCGCAACGGGGTGCGCAGCGTCGCGATCACCTCGGTTTTCTCCCCGGTCAACCACGACTTCGAGCAGCGCGCCGCGGAGCTGATCGCCGCCGAGCTGCCGGACGTGGCGATCTCGCTGTCCCACGAGATCGGCCGGATCGGCCTGCTGGAGCGGGAGAACGCCACGGTCATCAACGCCGCGCTGCGGGAGCTGGCGGCCAACATCGTGGACGGCCTGGCCACCTCGGTGGCCGGTGCGGGCATCACCGCGCCGCTGTACCTGAGCCAGAACGACGGCACCCTGATGGACGTCGACTTCGCCCGCCGCTACCCGGTGGCGACGTTCGCCTCCGGCCCGACCAACTCGATGCGCGGGGCGGCCGTGCTGTCCGGCCTGGACACCTGCGCGGTGATCGACGTCGGCGGCACCACCAGCGATGTGGGCGTGCTCAACCAGGGCTTCCCGCGCGAAGCGACCACCGCGGTCAGCGTCGCCGGGATCCGCACCAACTTCCGGATGCCGGACGTGCTGTCGATCGGCATCGGCGGCGGCAGCCTGGTGCGCGACGGGGCCGTCGGCCCGGAGTCGGTGGGCTACCAGCTGACCTCGAAGGCCCTGGTGTTCGGCGGCGACACGCTGACCGCCACGGACATCGCGGTGGCCGCCGGGCGCGCCGAGATCGGCGATCCCGAGCTGGTCAAGCACCTCGACAAGGACCTGGTCCGGGCCGCGCTGGAGCGCATCGCCGCGGACAACGCCGACGCCGTCGAGCGGATGCGGACCTCCGCCGAGCCGCTGCCGGTGGTCGCCGTCGGCGGCGGTTCGGTGCTGCTGCCGGACGAGCTGGGCGAGGCGGGCGAGGTGCACCGGCCGGAGAACTACGCGGTGGCCAACGCCATCGGGGCGGCGATCGCGCAGATCGGCGGCGAGGTGGACCGGGTGTACGCGATCGAGCCGGGCCGCCGCGATTCGGTGGTCGACGAGGCCAAGCAGGAAGCGGTCGACCGGGCGGTGGCCGCGGGCGCGAGCCCGTCCACCGTGGACATCGTGGACTTCGACGAGGTGCCCATCCCGTACCTGCCGGGCAACGCGACCCGGATCCGGGTGAAGGCCGTCGGCGACCTGCAGCTGGAGGCGTGAGCATGCGCGAGATCGCACTGTCCGACCTGGACGACATCGCCCGCGGCGCGGCCATCCTGGGCACCGGCGGTGGCGGCGACCCGCACATCGGCCGGCTGCTGGCCAGCGCCTCGCTGCGCGAGCACGGCCCGGTTTCCCTGACACCGCTGGAAGAAGTGCCGCCGGACGCCGCGGTGCTGCCGGTGGCGATGATGGGCGCGCCGACCGTGATGGTCGAGAAGCTGCCGTCGATCGAGCAGATCGGCCTGGCCGCCCGCACCCTCGCCGACTACCTCGGCCAGGAGCTCACGCACATCGCGTGCGCCGAGGCGGGCGGGGTCAACTCGCTGATCCCGGTGGCCGCCGCAGCGCAGCTGGGCCTGCCGCTGATCGACGGGGACGGCATGGGACGCGCGTTCCCCGAGATCCAGATGGTGCTGCCCACGCTGTACGGCATCAAGGCCACGCCGATGGCCATCGCCGACGAGAAGGGCAACCGCGGTGTGCTGGACACCGTGGACAACCACTGGGCGGAGCGGCTCGCCCGCAGCGTCACCATCGACATGGGCTGCTCGGCGATGATCAGCAGCTTCGCGATGACCGGCGGGCAGGCTCGCGAGTCCCTGGTCCCGGGCACCCTGACGCTGTGCGCGGAGCTGGGCCGGCTGGTGCGCACCGCGCAGGCCGAGCACCGCGACCCGGTGGACGCCGTCGTCGACCGGCTGAGCGGGCGCCGGCTGTTCACCGGCAAGGTCGTCGACGTCTCGCGGCGCACCGTGTCCGGTTTCGCCCGCGGCGACGCGCGGCTGGTCGGCATGGACGGCGACAGCGGCACCGAGCTGGTGCTGCGGTTCCAGAACGAGCACCTCGTCGCCGAGCGCGACGGCACCGTGCTGGCCTCGGTGCCGGACCTGATCTGCACCCTGGACCGGGAATCCGGCGAGGCCATCACCACCGAGGCGATGCGCTTCGGCCAGCGGATCGCGATCATCGCGGCGCCCGCCGATCCGCGCTGGCACACCCCGGCCGGGCTGGAGCTGGCCGGGCCGCGCTACTTCGGCTACGACATCGACCCGGTGGGGGTCCGGCAGTGAGCTGGCAGCTGACCGAGGAGTACCTGACCGACCTGGCCCGCGGCGCGGCCGTGCTGGGCACCGGGGGCGGCGGCGACCCGTACGTGGGCCGGTTGCTGGTGCAGCAGGCGATCCGCGAGTCCGGGCCGATCACCGTGCTCGATCCGTCCGAAGTGGACGACGACGCGCTGGTGATCCCGACGGCGCAGATGGGTGCGCCCACGGTGGTGCACGAGAAGATCCCGAGCGGCGAGGAGCCGGTGACCGCTTTGCGCGCGCTGGAGTCCCACCTCGGGGCCAAGGCGACGGCGACGATGCCGATCGAGTGCGGCGGGATCAACTCGATGATCCCGCTGGTGGTGGCGGCCCGCACCGGCCTGCCGGTGGTGGACGCCGACGGCATGGGCCGCGCGTTCCCGGAACTGCAGATGGAGACCTTCGGGGTCTACGGCGTGACCGGGTCGCCGATGGCGGTGGCCGGTGAGCGCGGCGAAACGGCGGTGATCGACGCGGGCGCCGACAACGTCCGGATGGAGTGGCTGGCGCGCGGCGTCACCATCCGCCTGGGCGGGGTCGCGCACATCGCCGAGTACTCGATGAGCGGGGCGGACGTGAAGCGCACCGCCGTCCCGCGCACCCTCACGCTGGCGCACACCGTCGGCAAGGCCATCCGCGAGGCCCGCGAGCGCAACGCCGATCCGGTCGCGCACCTCGGCGAGGTGCTGAAGGGCACCTTGTACGGGCACCTGCGGGTGCTGTTCCGCGGCAAGGTCTCGGACGTCGAGCGGCGCACCGAGGCCGGGTTCGCGCGCGGGCGCGCGGCGGCGGTGTCCTTCGACGGCGAGCACGAGCTCGAGCTGGAGTTCCAGAACGAGAACCTGGTGGCGCTGGTCGACGGCGAGGTGCGGTGCGTGGTCCCGGACCTGGTGTGCGTGCTGGACGCCGAGCAGGCGGAGCCGATCACCACCGAATCCCTGCGCTACGGCCAGCGGATCACGGTCATCGGCATCTCCACGCCGGATCTGATGCGCACCCCGGAAGCCCTGGCGGTCTTCGGCCCGGCGGCCTTCGGCCTCCCGCACGACTTCCGCCCGGTCGAAGAGCTCGTCGCCCCCTGACCCTCGCGGGTGGCGATGGCCATGCACCATCGCCACCCGCGAGCAACGAACTCGCCCTTGACTCGGACTGGCGGCCGAGACACTCTGACTGAACCCGAATTGTCTTCATGTTTTAGACGTGGAGGAGCGGTTCATGACGGGCTTTCCACCTGACTTCACCTGGGGCGTGGCCGCAGCGGCCTACCAGGTCGAGGGCGCTGCGAGCGAGGACGGGCGCACCCCGTCGATCTGGGACACCTTCGCCCGCGCGGCGGGCACCACGGCGGACGGTTCCAACGGGGACGTCGCGTGCGACCACTACCACCGGTTCGCCGAGGACGTGGCGCTGATGGCCGACCTCGGAATCGACTCCTACCGGCTGTCGGTGTCCTGGTCGAGGGTCGTCCCCGACGCCTCCGGAAAGCCGAACGCGGCCGGGCTGGACTTCTACGACCGGCTGCTGGACTCCTTGGCTGGCAACGGGATCAGCCCGGCGGTCAACCTCTTCCACTGGGATCTGCCGCAGTGGTTGCAGGACGCGGGCGGCTGGCGGGAACGGGACACCGTCGAGCGATTCGCCGAGTACGCGCAGATCGTCGCCGCGCGGCTGGGCGACCGGGTCGGCACCTGGTCCACGATCAACGAGATGTTCGAGCACTTCGCGCTCGGGCACGTGACCGGCGAGCACGCGCCGGGGCTGACCCTGCCGCTGGACGAGGCCGCCGGGGTCGTGCACCACCTGCTGCTGGCCGGCGGCCGCGCCGCGCAGGTGCTCCACGGTCGGCTGATGGGCATCACCAGCTACGCACCGGCACGCCCGCACACCGGCTCGGACGCCGACCGCGACGCGGCCGCGCTCTACGACGTCCTGCAGAACCGGCTGTTCACCGATCCGGTGCTGCTCGGCCGGTATCCCGCGGAGGTCGAAGCGCTCGTCGAACCGTTCGTCGCGGAGGGCGACCTGGCGGTCATCCACACGCCGCCGGACCTGTGGGGCGTCAACTACTACTCGATCAACTCCGTCCGGGCCGCCGAGGGCCCGGTGCCCCTCGAAGTCCTCGCGCCGCAGGGATATCCGCGCACCGCGTTCGGCTGGGCCGTCGCCCCGGAGGGGCTCACCGAGGTCTTGACGACGCTGCACGAGCGCTACGCCGAGCACCTCCCACCGCTGGTGATCACCGAGAACGGTTGCGCCTACGACGACACCGTCGACGCCGAAGGCAGGTGCGACGACCTGGAACGCGTCGTGTACCTGGACGAGCACCTGGCAGCGGTGCGCGCGGCGATGAACGCCGGGGTGGACGTGCGCGGGTACTACGTGTGGTCGCTGCTGGACAACTTCGAGTGGGCGGAGGGCTACACCAAGCGGTTCGGGCTGGTGCACGTCGACTACGCGACCCAGCGGCGCACCCCGAAGACGTCGTTCGGCTGGTACCGCGACCGGATCGCCGCATCGCGATGACCGCGGACGGCCTCGGCGAACCGACCGAACGGGTGCCGATCCGCTGGGTGCTGGCGTTCTCGCTGGCCACGGTCGGCACCTTCGTCGGCTGGTACGGGCCGCTGCAGATCCTGCTCGCGAAGCAGGCCGACGCGTTCGCGCCGGGGAGCAAGGAAGCCGTGCTCGCGTTCGCCGCCGGGATCGGCGCGCTGTTCTCGATGTTGGCCAACCCGGTCTGGGGCGCGCTCTCGGACCGCACCGCTTCCCGCTTCGGCCGGAGGATTCCGTGGGTCGTGGTGGGCACGCTCGGCGGAGTCGCCGGGCTGCTGCTGATGGCCGCGGCGCAGGGCGTAGTGGGCATGATCGCCGGGTGGTGCCTGGTGCAGACCGCGCTCAACGCGCCGTTCGCCGCGCTGTCGGCCGCCATCCCGGACCAGGTGCCGCTGCGGCACCGCGGCACCGCGGGCGGGTACTTCGGCGTCGCGCAGACGATCGGGATCATGGCCGGTACCGGTCTCGCGGTCGCGGGCGGCGGGATCGTCGGCGGATACCTCGCGTGCGCGGTGTTCGTCCTGCTCGCGCCGGTGCCGTACGTGCTGCTGCGGCGGGACCGGGTGCTACCGGCGGAGCTGCGCCCGCCGTGGGACCGGCGCGCGTTCTTCGCCGGGTTCCGGCTCGACCCGACCCGCCACCGCGACTTCGCGTGGGCCTGGCTGACCCGCTTCCTGATCAACCTCAGCAACTCGATCACGTTGCTGTACCTGCTGTTCTACCTGAAGGACGCGGTGCGCCTGCCCGATCCGGACGGGGGCGTGCTGGTCCTGACCGCGATCAACGCGGTGACCGTGCTGGTCTCGGTGATGGTCGCCGGGATCTGGTCGGACCGGGTGGCCAACCGACGCGCCTTCGTGGCCTGGTCCGGCGCGATCATGGCCGTCGCCGGTCTCCTGCTCGCGGGCTGGCAGACCTGGACGGGCGCGGTCGTCGCGGCGCTGGTCCTCGGCATCGGGTTCGGCACGTACACCTCCGTCGACTTCGCGCTGATCACCCAGGTGCTCCCGGCCGCGCTGGACCGCGGCAAGGACCTCGGGCTGATCAACATCGCGAACGCGCTCCCCCAGGTGCTGGCACCGGCCGTCGCCGCGCCGATCGTCGCCCACCTCGGCGGATACCCGGTGCTCTACACCACCGCCTCGGTCATCGCGATCGCCGGCGCGGTGCTGGTCTACCGGGTCAGGACCGTTCGCTGAGGCCGTTTGCGCCGGGTTTGCGCTGATGGGGCAGGCTGTGGGCGTGCAGATCGGCCTTGCGGACGTGCCCGCGCTGGAGCGGGGCGTCTCGCTGCTCGGGTCCGGTGGTGGCGGCGACACCGTCACCGCCACCGCGCTGCTGCTCAGCCGTCTCGCCGCCGGCCACCGGACCGCGCTCACCCCGGTCGGCGAGCTGTCCGGCGATGCCCGGGTGGTGCCGATCGGGGTGATCGGGGCGACCGCGGTGTTCGCCGAGAAGCTGCCCAGCGGCGCGGAGTTCCGGGCCGCCCTCGCCGCGATCGAGCGGTGGACCGGTCACCGCGCCGACGCGCTGGTCTCGATCGAGGTCGGCGGGCTCAACGGGGTCGTGCCGCTGGTCGTGGGCGGTCAGCTGGGACTTCCGGTGGTGGACGCGGATCTCTCCGGGCGCGGCGTGCCCCGGCTCGACCAGCTCTCCGTCGCCGCCGCGGGCAAGGGCCTGACACCTGTCGTGCTGGCCGAGCCGGGCGGGCAGGTGCTCGTCCTCGCCGAGGGGACCTCGATCGAGGTGGAGCGGACCGCGCGCGCCTTCCTCGCCGGTTCCGGAGGCTGGGCGGTCCTCGCCCTGGCCCCGATCCCCGCTTCCGAGCTGCCGAAATGCGCCATCCCGGGCACCATGGGCGCCGCGCTCTCCCTTGGCAGGCAAGCGCTCTCGGCGGATGCCGAGGAGCTCGCGGCGGCCACCGGTGGCCGGGTGCTCGGGCTCGGCCGGGTGGTGGAGGTGTCGCGGCGGCCGGGTCCCGGCGAGCACGGCCGGACCGGGTTCGCCCGCGGCAGCGCGACGGTGCGGGACCACCGGAGCCAGTCGCTGCTCCGGCTGGAGATGGAGAACGAGTACCTGTTCGCGATGCGCGACGGCGAACCGGTGGCGTCCACGCCGGACGTCCTCGCGGTGCTCGACCACCGCACCGGCGTGCCGATCCTCTGCGACGTCATCCGCCGGGGCGTCGAGGTCACCGTCCTGCAGCTGCCCGCCGCCGGGTTCTGGACCGATCCGCGCCGCCTCCAGGTGCTGGCGCCGCGCGCCTACGGCATCGACTGCGACCCCGTCCTGCTGGAGGTGCGGCGATGACCATCAGCGTCCACCGCCTGCTCGCGGTGCCGGACTGGCGCGAGTCGGTCCAGGTCCTGGCCGGTGACGTGGACCGGCTCGTGCGCCTGGCCCGGCCCATGGCGCACGACCGCTCCATCGAACCCGGCGAGCTCGTGGTGGTGGTCCAGCCGATCCCCGCCACCGACTGGCGCGTCGACGCGCTGCTCCGCCGCATCGCCGACGCGGGCGGTGCGGGGTTGCTGCTGCCGGAGGGAGGCTTGCTGGAAACCACCCGCTTGCTCGCCGAGCGGTTGAACGTCCCGCTGCTGACCTCGACAGCGCCTCCGCTGGATCTGCTGATCTCGGCCCGGATGCTGCTCGCCGCGCCGGTGCTCGACCGCGCGGACCTGGTGCTGGCCGTACACGATGCGCTCGGCTCGCGCGTCCGGCCGCCCGAGGAGGTCGTCACGACCTTGCGCGACCTGCTGGACGCACCAGTCGCCCTGCTCGACGACAGCGGCGCGCTGATCACCGGAGAGCTCCCCCACGCGACCGAAGTCCGCGTGCACGAACCGGTTCCGCAGCGCACCCGGCTCGGCGAAGGCATCCTCCTGGCGCACCCGGTGCTCCTCCTGGACACGACGCGCCCGGCGCTGTGGCTGGCCACCGAGCTGGCCGACCGCAGCGCGGCCCGCGCCGACGTCGTGCCGCCGGCGCTGTCGGTCGCCGCCGCCGCGGTGCAGCGCTGGCTGCTCACCAACCGGATCGAGCTGGAGCGCGACGCCCGGTCCCGGGCCGCGCTGCTCGCCGATCTCCTCCGCCTGGACGACGAGCCGACCGCCGATCTGCGCCGACGCGCGGCCGACGCGGGCTGGAGCCTCGGCGGCTGGCACATCGGCATCCGGATCGGCACGCAGTCCGCTGTGGACACCGTGGCGCGCAGCCGGGAGGTCGAGCGGGTGCTGCGCGCCGAAGGAGTCGGTGCCGTGGTGGTCGAGCACGGCGACGGCTGGACCGGCTGGGCGACCTCCGAGCAGGAACCCACGGCCGACCGCGTGCGGTCGCTGGCCGCGCAGCTGCGCGCCGCCACCCGCGAACTCCGGCGAACCCTGGACGTGCACGTGGGAGTCGGCCGCCCGCACCCGCAGGCGGAAGGACTGGCGACCACGATCGCCGAAGCCACCGACGCCGCGCGGATGGCCCGGACCCGCCCCGAATCGGGCCGCTTCCTGCACGTCGACCAGCTCGGCATGGCCCAGCTGCTGCTGGAGTGGACCCGCACGGACACCTTCGAACCCGCGGCCCGCACGCTCATCGCACCGCTGCGCGGCCAGCCCGGCGACCTGGTCCGCACCCTCGCCGCGTACCTGGACGCGGAGTCGTCCATCGCGGAGACCGCCGCAGTCCTCGGCGTGCACCGCAACACGGTCGCCGCTCGCATCGAGCGGATCGAACGGCTCCTCGCGGTCGACCTCGGCCACCGCGACGAACGCCTCGCGCTGCACCTCGCCTGCCGCGCGGTCACCCTCGCCGAGGGCGGGGACCCCTCGTGATCACCCGGACGCGCGGGCCGTGGAAACTACCCGCGGAAAGCCGTTCAACCGGACGAGGATGCTTATGACGACCGCAAGCAGTGTCCGCGCCGACGCGGTGCTGGCCGTGCTCCGACCGGACGTGCGCGAGCTGACCGCGAACGTCGACGCCGCCGTGCTCCGCCCTGCCGACCTGACCGCCCTGGACCGGGCCGACCGGGCCCGGATCGCGCTGCGCGTCGCGCTGGTGAACGACCAACCGGACGACGAACTGGCGGCGGAGCTCGACGCGCTGGCGGGCGAGGGATCCGCCGAGATCGTCCGGGACACCGAGCGCTGGGCCGAGCTGCCCGAGGCACAGCAGGCGCTGCTCGCGCACTGCGAGCAGGTCGCGCTGGACCCGGCCGACGTGAGCGTCGCCGAGATCGGCGAGCTGCGGGCGCAGGGCTTCAGCACGGCGCAGGTCGTGGCGGCGGCCCAGGTGGTGGCGGCCACCAGCTTCCGGATCCGGCTGCTGCGCGGGCTGCGGCTGGTCGAGGAGTCCGACGCCGGGCCGTGCGCGGAACCGGCGAACACCATCGCCGTCGGATCGACCGCGGACGGCTGCGAGCTGCCGACGCCCGGCGAGGCGTTCCCGCAGATGCGCTGGGTGCCGTGGGTGGAGGCGGATTCCTTCGACGTGGCGCTGCAGCACGACCCGGAAGCCCTGGAGGCGTGCAGCAAGCTCTACAACGCGATCATGACCGACCCGGGTGAGCTGGCCGCCGCCGAGCGGGAGCTGGCCGCGCTCGCCGCATCCCTGCGCACCGGGTGCGCGCTGTCCTCCGGTGTCCACGGCCGTCGCCAGGTCGAGCTGTCCGACGACCTGGTGACCTCGGTGGCCCTGGCGGAGGCTGGCCCGGCAGCGGTGCCCGACCAGCGCCAGCGCGCCATCGTCGACGCGGCCGCCGCGCTCGCCCCCACGCCGACGGCGCTGACCGCCGAGCACATCGGCCGCCTGCGCGCGGTCGGCCTGAGCGTGGAAGGCATCCGCGACCTGATCGCGGTGGCGGCGATGACGGCCTGGACCAACCGCCTGGCGATGACCCTCGGCAACGCCACCACCCGCGAAGCCGACTGGTGATCACCGGACCTGCCGCCTGACCTCGGCGACGGACGTCGACACGCCCGTCGCCGAGGGTGGGGGTACTGCAATTTCAATGGAAATCAGACCGGCGATTTCAATGGAAGTTGCGGATCACCGGCGTGTCACCCCACGACACACCGACGGTTGTGGATGTCTCCCCGCGATTTCAATGGAAATCAGACGTCCGATTTCCATTGAAATCGCATCCGGCCCCGGGCAACGGAGCCTCCGCCACGTGTCGGGTTTCGCGCTCCGGGGTAGTCGGAGCCTGCGGAATCGGAGGAGGCTCACATGGTTCAAGTCGCGACCGAGCCGGTGATCGTCAAGACCCCCGCGGGCGAGCTCGAGGGGGATCTGGTCGTGCCACCGCCTGCCCGGGCGGTGGTTCTGTTCGCGCACGGTTCCGGGAGTTCCCGGCACAGCCCCCGCAACCGCGCCGTCGCCGAATCCCTGCAGAGCGCCGGGTTCGGCACCATGCTGCTCGACCTGCTCACCCCCGAGGAGGCCAAGTTCGACCAGCGGACCCAGCAACTCCGCTTCGACATCGACCTGCTCACCGAACGGCTGGTCCCCGCGATCGACGAGCTGAACGCCTGGTCGGCCACCAAGGGCATGCCGATCGGGTTGTTCGGCGCCAGCACCGGCGCGGCCGCCGCGTTGAAGGCCGCCGGGCGCCGGCCGGACCGCGTCTCGGCGGTGGTGTCGCGCGGCGGCCGTCCCGACCTGGCCGGAACCGGCCTGGATTCGGTGCAGGCCCCGACGTTGCTGATCGTCGGCGGCGACGACCGCGAGGTGCTCAACCTCAACCGGCAGGCGGTCGAGCTGCTCACCGCGCTACCGCTGACCGACGTCAAGATCGAGATCGTGCCGCACGCCGGTCACCTGTTCGAGGAGCCCGGCGCGCTGGAGCGGGTCGCGGAGCTGGCCGCCGACTGGTTCCGCAACTACCTCGGCGCCGGCGTGACGCGCCCGACCGGACCGGACGGCGGTCACTGGAAGCCACCGGAACCTCGGCGCAGGCCGCCAACGTAGTCCTGCACAACCGAGTAACCAGGTACACCCGCCGCCACGGGCGAGCCATCGCGGACGGCGCGAGCAGTCGTGATCGCGCCGTGCAGAGCCGCGCGGTACAGCAGCGAGCCCATGCTCACTCGCCGGACACCTAGCGCGGCGAGTCCTTCGACGTCCATACCGGGCTGGAAGAGGACGTTGACCGGCACCCGGACCGCGTCCACCAGCGCGCGGATGTCCTCAGCGGCGGTCATGCCCGGCACGAAGATGCCGTCCGCACCAGCCGCCACGTAGCGGGCTGCGCGATCGATCGTGTCGCTGAGCGACGGTGCCGCGCCGAGCCAGTAGGTGTCAGTGCGCGCGTTGAGGAAGAGATCGGGAGCGCGCCGCTTCACCTCACCGATGAGTTCCTGCTGGTGCCCGGGATCGCCGAGACCGTCCTCCAGGTTGATCCCGGCCACGCCGAGCTCGGCGAGCTCTTCGGCGACCTCGGCCGGAGCGCCGAAGCCCAGCTCGATGTCGACGCTGATCGGGCGGGGCAGCTCGACCAGCCGACTGGCGAGTTCGACCGTCTGCGCGCGGGTGCGCCCGGCCGCGTCCGGCTCGCCGTGCGCGACGGCCACTCCGAGGCTGGTGGTGCCGATCGCGTCGAAACCCTCGGCGACGAGCGCGGCGGCGGAGGCGAAGTCCCAGGCGTTCGGCAGCAGCAGCGGCGATTCCGCCCGGTGGAGTGCGTGGAATTCTCCCGACATGCCGACACCGTAGGCCCAGAACGGTTCGGTGCCCGCCGAAGTGTCCTCGCGGCAGAATGGCTGCATGACACCCCCTGTGCCAACCGGAGTACTGCTCAACCGCACCTCAGGGGACCGTGACGCAACCCAGCCACAAGAAACCGCGCAACGCAAGATCGATCCCGAACGCAACCACCACTGAAAATCGCGGAGAGGCGGACAGTGCATGACCATCGAACGCGATGTGGCTCGGCTCGCCGCGCTGCTCGCCGACCCGACCCGGGCCGCCTTCTGCCTGGCGCTGCTCGACGGGCGGGCATGGACCGCGACGGAACTCGCCGGGCACGCCGGAGTCGCGGCGTCAACGGCCAGCGAACACCTGAACCGGCTGGTCGAGGGCGGTCTGCTCACCGAACGCCGCCAGGGGCGACACCGCTACGTGCAGCTGGCGAACACGCAGGCAGCGGATCTTCTCGAAGCGTTCATCAGCCACCTCGGCCCGGCCCGGCAACCGCCGACCGGCCTGCGCGCGGTCAGCGCCTCGGCGGCGCTGGCCAACGGCCGCACCTGCTACGACCACCTGGCCGGTCGCCTCGGCGTGGCGATCACCGATGCGATGACCGCGGCCGGACTGCTCGACCAGAGCGATGGATTCGCCATCACCGACACCGGTTTCAGCTGGTTGACCGGCGAACTGGGGATCGCGGAGGCGGATCTCCGGAGCACCCGGCGCCCGCTGGCCCGGCCCTGCCTGGACTGGACCGAGCGCCGCTCCCACCTGGCGGGCACCGCCGGAGCGCACCTGCTGCGCAGCTTCCGCACCAACGGCTGGATCAAGAAGATCGGAACCGGCCGCGCGGTGCGCCTCACCACCACCGGCACCACCGCGCTCCACGACCTCCTCGCGATCGACGCCCGGACCCTCGGTCTCGCGTGATCAGCGGGGCATGCGGCGCCAGATGGCCTGCGGTACCAGGCGCATCACCGCGAACACCCAGCGCAGGATCGGCGGCACCCACACCACGCGGCGGCCGCGCCGCAGCGCCTTGACCGTCGCGTCCGCGACCTGATCAGGCGTGCTCGACCACGGCGCCGGGCTCATGCCGGTGGTCATCCGCCCGATGACGAAACCGGGCCGCACGATCAGCAGTTCCACACCGCTGCCGACCAGCGCGTCCGACAGCCCGTTGGCGAACCCGTCGAGGCCGGCCTTCGCCGATCCGTACACGTAGTTCGCGCGGCGCACCCGCACCCCGGCCACCGACGAGAACACCACGATCCGGCCGCTGCCCCGCTCCCGCATCAGGTTCGCGAGATGCGTCAGCACGCTGATGTGCGCGACGTAGTCGGTGTGCACGATCTGGATCGCGTGCGCCGCGTCGCGTTCCGCGCGCTCCTGGTCGCCGAGCAGACCGAAGGCAGTCACCGCGACCTCGATCGGCCCGTGCTCGTCGACGATGCCGCGCAGCAGTTCGTCGTGGCTGCTCACGTCGTCCGCGTCGAACTCCGCCCGCGCCACCTCGGTCGCACCGACCTGGCGGAGCACCGCTTCCTCGGCGTCGAGGTCCGCCGACCGCCGCGCCGCCAGCACGACCTTGGTGTGGCCCTGCTTGACCAGGCGCTCGGCCACCGCCATGCCGATCTCACTGCGGCCCCCGAGGACCAAAACCGCTCCGCTCATCGCGGTAAGTCTGCCACCGCCGCATCTCGGTGCGTCCACGTACGGTCTCGGAGGCGGAAGGAGGAGCGATGAGTGACTTTGTGCCAACCGCAGCACATCTCAATCGCACCCCAGGGGAACGTGACGCAACCCAGCCACAAGAAACCGCAAAACGCGACATCAACGCCCAACGCAACCACCACTGTGAATCGCGGAGAGGCGGAAACGGGAGAGGCGGACTAGTGCCCGTCCTCACCCAGCGCCAGCTCAACCGCACGACGCTGCAGCGGCAGCTGCTGCTGCGCCGGTCCGGGAAGTCCGCGATCGAGGCCGTGGAGCACCTGGTCGGAATGCAGGCGCAAGCACCGTCCCCGCCCTACTTCGGGCTGTGGACGCGCCTGACCACCTTCCAGCCCGACGACCTGGCCCAGCGCCTGCTGGACCGCAGCGTGGTCCGCATCGTGCTGATGCGCGGCACGGTGCACCTCGTCTCCGCCGAGGACTGCTTGCTGCTGCGGCCGATGGTGCAGTCGTTGCTGGACCGCGGCGTGCGCAGCAACACCCAGCACCGCAGCGAGCTCGTCGGGCTCGACGAGGACGAACTCACCGCCGTCGGCCGCAAGCTGCTGGACGAGCAGCCCCGCAGCGCGGCCCAGCTGCGACCGCTGCTCGCCGAGCGCTGGCCCGACCGGTCGCCGGCCGCGCTGGCGTTCGCGGTGCGGAACCTGTTGCCGCTGGTGCAGATCCCGCCGCGCGCGATCTGGGGGCGCAGCGGTCAGCCGGTCTACGCCACCGCCGAGACCTGGCTCGGCCGCCCGCTCGCCGATTCGACCCCGGTCGCCGAGGTGCTCCGCCGCTACCTCGCCGCGTTCGGCCCGGCCACCGTCGCTGACATGCAGACCTGGTCCGGGCTGCGCGGGCTGAAGGACGTGGTGCGCGGGATGGACCTGCGCGGCTTCCGCGACGAGGACGGTCGCGAGCTGGTCGACCTCCCCGACGCCGAGCTCGCGGATCCGGAACTGCCGAGCCCGCCGCGCTTCCTGCCGCCGTTCGACAACCTGCTGCTCTCCCACCACGACCGCAGCCGCGTCATGTCGCCCGAGGACCGCAAGCGCCTGTTCAGCGTGAAGAACGCGGTGCTGCCCGGGACGATCCTGGTGGACGGGTTCCTGCACGGCACCTGGCAGATCACCCGCAAACGGGACGCCGCGACGCTGCACATCACCGCCTACCGGGCGCTGCCCGATGTGGAAGCGCTGGCCGAGGAGGGCCGCCGGTTGCTGGCCTTCGCCGAGCCCGATGGCGTTGAACAGTCCGTGAACATCGTCGTGGACGCGGAGTGATAGGTGTTTACCGAACGAACCCGGGGACCTACCCTGGGCTAGATCGTTTCCACCCCGGACCGAGCGGACCCACTCCATGGCAGACGTTGACCGGCCGCAGATCGACACGACCAAGCCCAGCATCGCGCGGGTCTACGACGCATTCGTCGGCGGCAAGGACAACTTCGAGGTGGACCGCCAGGTCCTCCGGCAGATCCAGCAGATCGCGCCGGAGGCCATCGAGGTCGGCAGGCTGTGCCGGGCCTGGCTGATCCGGGTCGTCCGGTTCATGGCCGGTGGCGCCGAGATCGACCAGTTCCTCGACCTGGGATCCGGCCTGCCCACCGCGGAGAACACGCACCAGGCGGCGCAGCGGCTCAACGCCGAGGCCAAGGTCGTCTACGTGGACAACGACCCGTCGGTCGCCGCGCACGGCCGCGCGCTGCTGGAGGAGAACGAGTACACCCACTTCGCGATGGGCGATCTCCGCGATCCCGCGGCGATCCTGAGCGATCCGATGGTCACCAAGCACCTGGACCTGAGCCGGCCGGTCGGGCTGATCCAGTGCAACACGCTGCACCACGTGACCGACGGCGAGGATCCGAACCGGATCATGCAGGCCTACGTCGACGCGCTCGCGCCGGGCTCCTACATCGCGATCTCGCACCTGTTCAACCCGGACGACGGCAGCGCCCACGCCGAGCTCGCGGTCGCTTCCCAGGCGCGCTTCAACGAGATGATGGGCAGCTGCTTCTACCGCCGCCGCGAGGAGATCGCCGCCCTGTTCTGCGAACTGGAGATGGTCGAACCGGGCCTGACCTACCTCTTCGACTGGTGGCCCGACGGCCCCCTCCTGCGCCGGCCCAGCGCCGAAGCCCACAACCTCCTCGGCGGAGTGGCCCGCAAGCCCTGACCCCGTGAAACGCGAACGGCCCGCGCACCAGGTGCACGGGCCGTTTTCGTCGCGACAGGCTCTCTTCATCTTGGTTCGTGGCCGCAGCCGCGACGACTTACCGGCCGCAACTCGCGAGGGGTCGCATGCGCCGCAGGCGCATAACCCACTCCCGCAACCGGCACCGCCGCGGGTTCTCAGCGTTCGCCTGGCGAGGACAGCCCGTTTGCCGTGTATTGGGCACGGGATCCCGGAGCCAGGCGGGCGCTGAGGTTCCGCCACCCGCACCGCCACGCAGAACGAGCCTGGAAGCTTCAGCAGGGGATTTACCCCATTTGGCGGGAAGTCCAGTGGCGCATTGCGTGCTCCACTAACGCGATCAGTGTGCGCTTCGTGGATTCGCGGTCGCGGGCGTCGCACGGGCCGATCGGCACGTCCGGGCCGATCGCCATCGCCTCGCGGACCTGGTCGATGGAGTGCAGCATCTTCCCGTCGAAGAGGTTCACCCCGACCAGGTAGGGCAGGCCGCGGTCCTCGAAGAAGTCGATCGCCGAGAAGGAGTCGGCCAGCCGCCGGGTGTCCACCAGCACGACCGCACCGATCGCGCCCTTGACCAGGTCGTCCCACATGAACCAGAACCGCTGCTGACCGGGCGTGCCGAACAGGTACAGGATCAGGTCCGAGGCCAGCGTGATGCGGCCGAAGTCCATCGCCACCGTGGTGGTCTGCTTGTTCGGCGTCGCGCCCAGGTCGTCCACACCGCGGCTCGCCTCGGTCATCACCGCCTCGGTGGTCAGCGGCACGATCTCCGACACCGAACCGACGAAGGTCGTCTTGCCGACGCCGAAGCCACCGGCCACCACGATCTTCGCCGAGGTCGACGTGGTGCCGGCGGGCTGCGGCGGGGAGCCGAGCCGGGGCGCGCTATAGCCGACGGAGTCCACTCAAAACCCTTTCCATCAACACCATGTGTGGTGCGCTACCGCTTTCGCTCACCGTCTGGTGCACGGTGATCAACCCCAGTTCGGCCATGTCGGCCAGCAGCACGCGGGCCACCCCGATCGGCACGGACAACAGCGCCCCCACTTCCGCGACCGATCGGGGTTGTTGGCACAGCTCGGCGATCGACTGGTGCTCCAGCCGCACCGCGGTGCCCTGCTGGTAGCCCTCACCGACCGAAACGAGGGTTTCCAGTTCCAGATTGTGGGTGGTCCGGGTTCGTCCACCGGTCCAGGTGTACGAGCGGATGCTCGACGCGGCCGGTGCAACGGGCTCCTCGACCGGCTCGTCCGGATAGGACTCCGCAGGGACCTCGTACCGCTCATCTTGTTGATCATCGTACCGCTCCGGCTCGGCGCGCCCCTTGCGCTTCCGCTTTCCGCTGCCGAAGCTGAAACCGTTGACGACGTCGGCGAAGCCGTTGTCACCGCTGCTGTCGCGTCTTCGCCCCCGTGCCGGGTAATCCGATCTCCTGCTCATCGCATCCTCACACGAGTGCGCCGGTCGAGCCTTGCAGCTGCGAGCGGATCTCCGGGGTCAGCATCTGGCCGACGCGCTCCACGAGCATGGTCATCTCGTAGGCGATCAACCCCATGTCGCACTGCGGAGCGGCGAGCACGGTCAGGCAGGAGCCGTCGCTGATGCCCATCTGCAGCAGCGTGCCGCGCTCCATCTCCACGATGGTCTGGACGACACGACCGGCCTCGAAGCACTTCGCCGAACCCTGGGTGAGGCTCAGCAGCCCCGACGCGACCGCGGCCAGCTGATCGGCCCGGTCCCGGGGCAGGGTCGCCGAAGCGGTCAGCACCAGTCCATCGGCGGAGACCACGATCGCGTGCGCCACACCGGCCACGCGCTCGGTGAAGTCGGTGATCAGCCAGCCGAACCTGCGGGAAATCATCTGAGCAGTCATGCAACCTCCTGTTCGTCGCCGAGGTGATCACGCCTTCGCGCTGCGGACACCATGTCAATCCTCGTCGGTTGCTCGATGCCGACCGCGGCTGACACCGCTCTGGAAGTCCGCCAGCCTGCCGCGGAGCCTGTCCGCGTCGCGCTGGAACGTCCCGGTGCTGGTCGGCTCCGAATTCGCCACGCTACCCGGAACCAGGTGCGCCTTGGGAGTGCGGCGCGGCAGCCCGGCCTGCGTGAACGAGCCCGGCTGCGGGTTCGCCGCCGCCTCGGCCGCCTCGCGCGCCTTGTCGGCGGCGAAGTTCCACGCGTCATCGGCCCCGGGATCGTGCGGGATCCACGGTTCCGGTTCGACCGGGCTGAGCCGGGAGTCCGTGGAACCGCCGAACTGGACCCCGTTCTGGGCCAGCCTGCGGCTGATGTCCTCGGCGCTCCGGGACGGCTTGGCGTCCGGTTCGGCCGCACCCCGCGGGGTGCGGCGCGGCAGCCCGGAATCGGTGAGCGACGGCGGTTCCGGCTGCGGGGCGGCGGCCGACGGGAAGTCGTCGGCAGCGTCCTGCGCCCCGGGCCAGCTGAACTCACCGGTCTCGGACTGCGCCTTCTCACTCGCTGGTTGGAACCACTGGGTGGAGGCTTCCTCGAAGATGGGCGACTCCTCCTCCGGCCGTTCGGCGGGCGGTTCGACGCCTGGCCAGTCGAATTCGCCGGGAACCGCCCGCGGTTGCTGGGGGATGTCCAGCGGCGCGTCGAACAGGTGCGCCGTCGGTGATTCCTCCGGTTCCGGGGTGTGCGATTCGAACAGGCTCGACGGCCCCGGCTCCTGCCAGGGCGAGTTCTCCGCCGGCTTCCGGCGCGGCAGCTCACCGGAGGTCGGCAGGTCGGTGTGCGTGTGGCCGTTGCGGCCGCTGAGCTGCGGTGCGGCGGGCAGCACCGGACCGGGCTCGACCGTCACCACGTGCTCGGCCGGGATCATGACGGTCGCGCGGACGCCTTCGACGTCCGGGCCGCCGTGCAGTTCGACGCCGACGCCGTGCCGCACCGCCAGGCGCCCGGCCACGAACAGCCCCATCCGGCGGGAGGTGGCGAGGTCGTCCTCGTCGACCGCGGCCAACCGCTCGTTGGCCCGCTCCAGCTCCGCGTCGCCCATGCCGATGCCCTGGTCGAGCACGTCGAGCACCACGGTGCCGTCGCCGGCCTGGTAGCTGGACACCGTCACCGTGGTGTCCGGGGCGGAGAAGTTCGCCGCGTTGTCCAGCAGTTCGGCCACCAGGCGCACCAGGTCGCTGGCGGTGTGGCCGCGCAGCTTCGCCGCGGGCGGCGGCTGCACCATCACCCGCGGGTACTGCTCGATCTCGGAGACCGCGGCGCGCAGGACGTCGGCCAGGTCGGTGGGCTGGGTGAACCGCCGCGCCAGGTCGTGGCCGGAGAGCACCATCAGGTTCTCGTTGTTGCGGCGCATCCGGGTGGCCAGGTGGTCCAGCTGGAAGAGCCGGGCGAGCTGGTCGGGGTCCTCCTCGTCCTGCTCCAGCTCCTCGAACAGCCGCAGCTGCCGCTCCAGCAGGCTCTGGCTGCGCCGGGACACGCTGACGAACATGTCGTTGTAGCCCCGCCGCAGGTCCGCCTGCTCGACCGCGAGGCGCAGCGCCTGCTCGTTCACCTCGTCGAAGGCGCGGGCCACCTGCCCGACCTCGTCGGTGGTGTCGATCGGCACCGGGCTCACCGCGGCGTCGGCGCGGTTACCCTGCCGGATCGCGTCCACGGCGGCGGGCAGCTCGTAGTCGGCCGCGTCGAGCGCGCTGGTGCGCAGTTCGCGCAGCGAGCGGAGCAGCTGGCGGGCGATCACGATGATGATCGCGGCGGCGATGATCAGCGCCGAGAGCAGCAGCACGGAGTCCCAGCCCGCCGCATCGCTGGCCTCGTTCTCCAGCTGCGAGGCGATCGCCCGCACCTCGGCGGCGAGTTCATCGCGACCCTCGTTGATCGTCTGGACAGACGCGTCGCTGCCTTGGTTCCAGTCTTCCTGCGTGACCGAGTACCCGCCGCTGTAGATGCCGTCGGTGCTCTCCTTCAGCAGCGCGGCCAGCATCTGGTTGCGTTCCACGATGGGCCGGGTGAGCAGCGTTTCGTCCAGCCGCTGCTGCCAGTGCGCCGCAACCGTTGCGCGGGCATCGACGATCTTGCCCAGCAGCCGGGCTCGCGACCCCTGCAGGCTGTCCAGCGCCTGCGGTTGGAGACTGCCCTCGCTCAGGCCGGTCAGCACCCACGCCTGCTGCAACCGGACCTCTTCGATCAGAGCCAGCATGTCCTGCATCGCGAACGCCGTGCTGGACAGGCTCCGGTCGGCGACGCTGCCGGTCAGCGCGCGGTTCAGCGACATCACCGAGTTGATCACGTCGCTGTAGGCGCCGATGGCCTGGTCCGCCCGCAGCTGGTGGTCATGCACCTGCTGGCGCAGCGCAGCGAGCTCGTCGAACCGCGGCCGGAGCTCGCGGTAGCGGTCCACGACGACCGGACCGAAAGCGTCGGTCGACTCGATGACCTCGCCGACCTCGCCCATCGCGCGGTCCACCGCGGCGACCTCCCGGTCGACGGCACCGGCGTCGCCGTCACCGACCAGGAACTCGACGGCGCTGTTGCGCTCCCGCTGCAGCCCGTCGACCAGCGGTTCGATCCGTTCCACCGCATCCAGGACTTCCTCGACGCGGCCGAACTCGGCGGCCCGGTCGACCTGCCACCGGATCTGCCCGATGCCGAGCGTGATCGCGAAGATGACCGGGACCAGGACGACGGCGCCGAGCTTGACCGGCAGGGACCAGTTGCGCCACTGGACCACGGCGCTGCGGAGCCGCCCGAACTTCCCCTCGCTCACGAGCGCCCTCCTGGCGTCGAGCTCGGGACTCCGCGCTGGTCGATGGCGGTTCGGAGCCTGTCGGGCGAACAATGGGTTGGAGAACGGCGCATGCGTGCGGTCCCGCAATCGTCGTCTGGGCGGTCGGGGGTGAAATCCAGCTGCGGTCGGGGGGCTCCGGGCGCCGAGAAACACCATCCGGTACTGCGCTGTACCGATGGGGCTCCGGCGGCACTCAGCGTCACCAATAGCATCTCCGGCCGGTACATTTGCGACACCGGTACCGAACCGTTACCTCTCCCGTCAGCGGCTGTCTTTCGCTGCCCAAGCACTATAAGCCCCTGGTGGCGGGATAGTACCGGGGGCTTTTTACCATTCGACTACGACAATCAGCGGATGTCACGCCCAGTGGTCGATGTCGGCGAAGAACCGCCATCGTTTTCACTCGTTCAGCCTAGAGTTCCGGCCGCCTCGCCGCCGACTCCGCCCCGAAAAGCCTGGTCGATCAGATCCCACCAGCGCTTTCGAGCCGTTGACCTGGCAGTACCAGACAGTAACCACGATCCCGGTGCAGGCCCGCCGAGCCCACCTGAGACCCTGGAAAACAACGGCCCGCGTGGTGATCACCACACTGTTGATCCCGCGCGGGAAGTGGTTAGAATTCCCCGCCTCCGCCGCCCGCGCGCGCCCGGCGGGCCCACCGCGAAGTTCCAGGAAGGAAGCATGAGCAACGCAACGCAATCCGCGCTGCGCGGCAGCCCAGGTGACCAGCCCGGAAATCCGCGGTCGGCCTTCGGAGGAATCGACAAGAGCGCGGTTCGAGCCACCCCGGAACGCCTCGATTTCAGGACCATCGAGGAGAGCCCGGAATTCCGAGCGCTGCGTCGGCGGCTGAAATGGTTCGTTTTCCCGGCGACGGCGTTTTTCCTGATCTGGTACATCGGGTACGTGGCGGTCGCCGCCTACGCCCGGGAATTCATGGCGCGCCCGCTCATCGGTGAGATCAACGTCGGCCTGGTGCTGGGCGTCGCCCAGTTCGTCACCACGGTCGGGCTGACCATGCTCTACCTGCGGTTCGCGCGCCGCCACATCGATCCGAAGGTCGACGAGCTCCGACAGGACGCGGGAGATCTCCAGCGATGAACGACCAGCAGCTGATCCCCGCCGACAGCGCGATCATCAACACCGCCGTCTTCGCGGCGTTCGTGCTGATCACGCTGTTCATCGTGTACCGGGTGAGCAGCCGCGGCAGCTCCAGCGACTACTTCGTCGCGGGCAGCTCGTTCAGCGGTGCGCAGAACGGCATCGCGCTCTCCGGCGACTACCTGTCCGCGGCCTCGTTCCTGGGCATCGCCGGGGCCATCGCGATCTACGGCTACGACGGCTTCCTCTACTCCATCGGCTTCCTGGTCGCCTGGCTGATCAACCTGCTGCTGGTGGCCGAGCGGATGCGCAACACCGGCCGCTTCACCATGGGCGACGTGCTCAGCTTCCGGATGCGCCAGCGCCCGGTGCGCGCGGCCGCGGCCGCCTCCACGCTGGCCATCACGATCATCTACATGATCGCCCAGATGGCCGGTGCGGGCGGTCTGGTCGCCCTGCTGCTCGACGTGCACAGCGCGTTCGGCCAGGCGCTGGTGATCGCGGTGGTCGGCCTGGTGATGATGGTCTACGTGCTGGTCGGCGGCATGAAGGGCACCACCTGGGTGCAGATCATCAAGGCCGCGATGCTGCTGCTGTGCGTCGCCCTGATCACCATCTTCCTGCTCGGCAAGTTCGGCTACAGCATGACCGACCTGCTGCTGCAGGCCGCGGAGAACAACCCGAACGGCCGGGAGATCTTCGCGCCCGGCGTGCAGTACGGGAAGTCCGAGCTGACCCAGCTGGACTTCGTCTCGCTGTCGCTGGCCCTGGTGCTGGGCGTCGGCGGCCTGCCCCACGTGCTGATGCGCTTCTACACCGTGCCCAACGCCCGCGAAGCGCGCCGCTCGGTGGCCTGGGCGATCTGGGTGGTCGCGGCCTTCTACATCTGCACGCTGATCATCGGCTACGGCGCGGCCGCGCTGGTGGGCACCGAGGCCATCCAGTCCGCGCCCGGTGCGGAGAACTCCGCGGCGCCGCTGCTGGCCTACCGCATCGGCGGCACGGTGCTGCTGGGCATCGTCGCCGCGGTCGCCTTCGCCACGATCCTGGCGGTGGTCGCCGGCCTGACGCTGACCGCGTCGGCGTCCTTCGCGCACGACATCTACGCCAACGTGATCCGCCGCGGCGACGTCGACTCCGACGACGTGGTGAAGGTGGCCCGAATGACCGCGCTGGTCATCGGCGGTGCCTCGATCCTCGGCGGCATCGTGGTCAACGGCCAGAACATCGCGTTCCTGGTCGGCCTGGCGTTCGCCTTCGCGGCCTCGGCGAACCTGTCCACGCTGCTGTACTCGCTGTTCTGGAAGCGCTTCAACACCCGCGGCACGCTGTGGGGCATCTACGGCGGCCTGAGCTCCTGCCTGCTGCTGGTGATCTTCTCGCCGGTGGTCTCCGGTGCGCCGGACTCGATCCTGCCGGGTGTGGACTTCGCGTTCTTCCCGCTGAAGAACCCCGGCATCGTGTCCATCCCGATCTCGTTCATCTGCGGCATCATCGGCACCTTCCTCGGTGGCCGCGACGAGGTGGACGAGGAGCGCCGCGCGGAGATGGAGGTCCGGTCGCTGACCGGCATCGGCTCCCGAGTCGGCTGACGCACGTACCGCCGGAGGCCCCAGGACGACCCGGTCCTGGGGCCTCCGGCGTTCCCGGCACGCACCGTCGTGCGCGCACCGCGGCTCCCCCACAGGTGGTGCGCGGCGGCCTGAATCCGTCGCGCACGGTCACCGGAAATCCGGGCGCTGCGCACGAATTCGCTCTACCCAATCGGATACTGCCGGGCGCCCAAAATTCTCCATAAAATGGAGTTCTACCCGCTCGAAGGAGATCGCCTCGGCAATAGCAGGGGGAAATGGGCGTTCCGGCGGGCGGAAGTGGGGGGACACGATGCGCACCGCCATTCGCAATGCGCTGCTGAGCGCGTTCGTCGCCGCCGCGATCCCGCTGTCCGGGCTCGGCGCGCAGCTGGGCACCATCGTCGCCGGAATCCGGGACGCGCTGGCGAAGACCGCAGATCAGACGCAGGTCAGCGACTTCGCGGAGCCAGGCGTGCGGATCCGCTCGGCACCCGGCACCAGCTCCGACGCACGCGGTTCGGGGAGTCCTGGTGACCGCGCCTCGATCCTCCGCTCGGTGCCCGGTGAGGCCATTCGCTGCGCGGACGGGTCGAACAATTCGGAATGGTTCGAAATCACGAATCGGCGCACCTCGATCACCGGTTTCGTCAGCGCGTGCTACCTCTGAATCCGGCGCATTCGCGCGGAGGAGCGGCGGTTCTCCCGGCTTCGCCCGGCCCGCCGTGACCGACGGCCCCGGCCGCAGATCCGCCGCCGGCTCCTGGACCCCGGGCCCAACTCCGGTCGCCGCAGCCTGCGCAGGCGCGCGACCGGGCGGATCGCCGAGCCGCGAGTCCGCCGCCGGAACTCGCCGGGCGGCAAAGTCCACCCGGTCGGGGTGTATCCAGCTTATTTGCTGGCGTTCCGATCAGCGGTTCGGGAATCTTGTTCCCAGCAGGCCGAATCGGGCCGCGAACTCCTGATTTTCCCAACGAGAAGGGCTTTTCGCATGTCTTCGTTCACCACCACCACGAACCGCTCGTACTGGACCGTGCGTGTGTTCCTCGCCGTGCTGCTGGCCATGGCCGCGGTGCTGATCGGCGCCAACAACGCGCACGCAGCCTCCGCACCACCCGAAAACCCCTGCCCCAGCGGCAACTTCTGCGTCTGGACGGAGCAGGACCACGCCGGCCGGCGGCACGACATCAGCATCCACGACTCGACGTTCGAGATGGAACGGTGCATCGCGCTGGAGCACGAGGGCGAGGCACTGTCCTTTGTGAACAACACCGGTCACCAGGTAACCGCGTACCAGGATCCGCACTGCGACACCAAGGCCGACTTCGCGACCTACCCACCCGGGACGCACGCGCCACAGGCGACGTTCGTGGTCCGCGCCATCAAGGTCTGGTCGCACTGACGGAGCGGTTCGGCACGTGGCGGCCCGACCGGCATCCACGGCCGGCTCGCACCAGCCCGTTCCGGACCACCACGCGGTCGGTCAGCGGACCAGGTCCCGCATCAGCTCCAGCAGTCGCTCGGCGGAGTTGGCCCAGGTGAACTCCGCCGCCTGGCCGCGAGCAGAGGCAACCAGGTCCGCACGAACCCGGGCGTCCTCCACCCGGCGCACCGCAGCGGCGAAGTCCTTCGACGACCCCGGGTCGAAGAACTCCGCGTGGCCGCCGGTGACCTCGTGGAAGATCTCCAGGTCGCTGCAGACCACCGGCGTCCCCGCGTTCATCGCCTCGATGACCGGCAGTCCGAAACCCTCGTCCCGAGAAGCGGTGACCAGCGCGCTGGCCCGACCGAGCAGCCGCTGGTAGTCGCTCTCCCCGATGCCCCGCCAGAACACCACGTCCGCATCCGGCGGCAGCTGCGCCCGCAGCTCCGCTTCCCGCTGCGGCGCGATCCGGCTGACCAGGTGCAGCCGGTACCCGGGAAGGAGTGCCATGCCCGCGATCAGGGTTTCCACGTTCTTGTACGGCATGAACGAACCCATGTACACGAGTTCCCGCGGACCGCCCGCGGCTTCCCCGGCCGGTGCAACGTCCTGCGCGCCGTTCTCCCGCACGTCGATGTCATCGGGCAGCGGCGACGGTGCATTGTGGACGACCGTGACCGGACGCCGGGTCAGCCGGTGCTCGGCGATGAGCCGCCGCGTCGTCTCGCTGACCGTGACCACCGCGTCGGCCCGGTTCAACATCACGCGCTGCGGCCAGAACGCCTTGTGGTAGAGCCGCCACGCCGCGCGGACGGGCAGCGGCAGGAATCCCGGCGGCTCCGGGTGCCGGTAGTAGATCAGGTCGTGCAGCGTGAGAACCAGCCGGTACTTGCGGCGGAAACCCCCGATCACCTGCAGCGGACTGAACACCACGTCGGCGCCGAGCCGGTTCAGCGTGCGCGAGAGCCACAGCTCGCGCGGTGAGAACGGGCTGTTGACCTTCAGGTGCGGAACACCTTCCGGCAGCAACCGCAGCTGCCGCTCGTCGTGGATCAACATCGTCACCGGATGGAGGTGGTGCAATGCTTCGATCAGGCTCGCCCCGTAGCGGCTGATCCCGTCGTGCTGGTCGGTGCGCGTCCAGCGCGCGTCGACGACGACGGTCATCGTCCCGGTCCGCTCCGCGCGCAGCCCGGCAACATCCGCCGCGTGCTCACCATCAACGCTGGTCATGGCGCTCCCAAGAACCGCTGGATCGCCTCGGCCGCCGGACCCGGTGTTTCGTAGTGCACCAGGTGCCCGACGTTCGGGATCACCACCAGCTCGGCATCGGACATCCGGGCGGCGAGCGCTCGTTGGCCCGCCAGCGGTGCGATCTCGTCGGTTTCCCCGGCGATCAGCAGGGTGGGCAACTGGATGTCGTCGGCGTGGTCGGCGACGGTGTGCGTCGTCGAGGCGTCGAAGGTCTCGCTGACCAGGGCAGGGCTGTGGAAGCGGCTGAAGTAGCGCAGGTGGTTGGAGTCGATGAACTCGCGCAGCTGCTTGTCCTTGGTCCGCGTCATCGCCCGGCTCGCCGCCAGCACCACCCAGCGATTGCTCAGCAGCGAGTGCCCGGCCCGGAGCGGCAACCGCTTGCCCAGCGTGTAGTAGGCGGAGGTCAACCCGGACAACAGCACGCGCGGCCCGCGCAGCGCCGGGGTGGCGATGGGGTTGATCAGCACCAGCCTGCGGACGAGCTCGGGTGCCGAAGCGGTCACCCGCGCCGCGATGATCGAGCCGAACGAGTGCCCGAGCAGCACGACCGGTCGTTGCCGGCCGCCGAGCTGCTCGATCAGCTCGGTGATCACGCGCGCGTAGCCGGCGACGTCATGGCGCTGCCCGGTCATCGGCCCGGAGTCCCCGAATCCGGGCAGGTCAGGAATGACCACCCGGTGGTCGGGCAGCCCGGCGGCGACGAGTTCCAAGCCGTGGTGGGTGCCGCGCAGCCCGTGCACCATCAGCACCGTGTCCGCCTCGGCCGCTTCGGGCGGCTCGTCGGTTCCGGTGCCGGCGGCGGTCGTTCCGGGCCGTGGCTCGGCGAGGTCCTCGCGGTAGGTCCAGTAGTGCAGGTCGGCACCGCTGATCCGCGCCACCCGCTCGACGGGCTGGAGTTCCGGGATGGTCATGGTGGCTCAGCTCGCCAGCTCGGTGCGGATCTCGTCGAGCTCGACGGCGCCCTCCGGGTCGACCACGTGGTGGTAGATCGACTCGAACCGGCCGAGGATCTCGTCGATGTCATGCCGGGAGACCAGCCGCTCGCTGGCCGCGCCCATCCGGTCGATCGTGGCGCGGTCGACGAGCACGTCGTCGATGGCGCGTGCCAGCGCGTGCACGTCGCGCGGCGGGAACAGCCAGCCGTTCTGGCCCGGCTGCACGAGGTGCGGCAGCGCCATGGCGTTGGCCAGCACGACCGGCGTGCCCGCCGACATCGCCTCCATGGTGGCCAGGCTCTGCAGCTCGGCGATGCTGGGCATGCAGAACAGGTCGGCGCGGGCGTAGGCCTCCAGCAGCTCGTCGTCGTCGAGGTAGCCGTGGAACTGCACCCGGTCGGCGATCCCGAGGTCGGCGGCGAGCTGCTCGAAGGCGGCGCGGCGGCTGCCGTTGCCGACGATCTCCAGCCTGGTCGGGGCCTTGGTGCGCAGCAGCGACATCGCGCGGAGCAGGTCGTCGATGTGCTTCTCCTCGTCGAGGCGTCCGACGAAGAGCACGGTCCGGGTCTCCGGGTCCGGGTTCTGGGCGCGGAAGCGCTTGGCCGGCCGCCGGTACCGCTGGACGTCGATGCCGCAGGAGACCGGCAGCGCGATGTCGGCGAACCCGTTGTCCTGCAGCAGCTGGACGGCGCGGGGCGTGGGAGCGGTGACCAGCTGGGCCTTGCTGTAGTGCTTGACCAGGTTGTGCCACAGCAGGCGGCCGGCGGCGTCCTGCAGCACCTGCGGGACCTTGATGTAGCCGAAGATGTTCTCCGGCATGAAGTGGTTGGTGGCCACCAGCGGGAGGCCGCGCTGCCGGGCAGAGTTGATCAGCCCGCGGCAGATGAAGAAGTGCGACTGCACGTGCACGACGTCGGGCTGGATCTCCGCCAGCAGCCGGTCGGCGCGGCGGGCCTGCCAGGGCATGATGCCGCGGATCTCCGGGTGGAACGGAGAGCCGTAGGAGGGCACCCGGTGCACCGTCACGCCGTCGGCGACCTCGATGTGCTCGGACCGGTCGGACGAGTGGCAGATGACGTGCACGTCGTGGCCGCGGGCGGACAGCCCGGTCGCCAACCGGTGACCGAAGTTCGCCGCCCCGTTCACGTGGGGCGGGTAGGTGGTCGCACCGACCACGATCCGCATCGGTCGGCTCAGCGGTTGCGAAGTCAAGAGGAACTCCCGTCAGGACGATCTGTCGAACTCGGTCCGGCAAGATCACTGCTGCCGGTCACCGGAGCGGGCACGCGCCGCTCCTGGGTGTCGGGGTGGTAGCGCGCGAGCGCGAACACCCCGATGCAGGCCACCACCGCGCAGACGATCTGACCGGTGGCGGTCCAGGCGCTGACCAGGTCGGCCTCGCCGAGCAGCCCGATGCCCAGACCGACCGCGACGAGCGGGTCGATCACGGTCAGGCAGGCCACCACGAGGTCCGGCGGGCCGCTGGCGTAGCCGTGCTGCAGCAGCCAGCCACCCACGACCATCGCCACGGCGATGCCGAGCAGTGGAAGGGGATTGATGTCCAGCAGGTCGGTCGTGCCGAGCTGCTGCGCGACGGCGCGCATCAGCAGCGACACGTACCCGTAGGCGATCGCGCACCCGGCCGCGAAGAAGATGCAGCGCACCTTCGACCGGGTCAGCATCGCCAGCACACCCACCGCCAGCACGGCGGTAGCGACCAGCTGGGTGGCCATCAGCTGCGCATCGCCGGCCACCGGGGTGGCCGTCGCGCTGCCGGCGGCGAGGAAGACGAACATGGCGACGCCGCCGGTGGCCGCGATGACCGCGAACAGGACGTTGCGGTTCAGGTCGCGAACCCGGATGCCCTGCTGGCGGGTATTCAGCAGCACGGTCGTCGGCAGCGCGAGCACGCCGATCGGCTGGACCACGCTGAGCGGGGCGAGGCCGAGCGCGCAGGCGTGCAGAACGGCGCCGCCGCCGAGCGCGGCCAGGCCGATCAGCCAGCGCGGGTTGCGGACGAGCTTCGACTGGACCCGCAGGCCCAGCCCGTTGCCGTCCATCGTGTCGTGGACCGCGGCGTGCTGCATGCGCGCCCCGATCGCGTTCCCGAGCGCCCCCAGGGCAGCGAGCAGCACCGCGAGCGCAGTCATCGCGGACCACGCCCAGTCGCCGGGTTCAGGGGCTGGTGCTGCACGACCGGGTCAGTCCTTTTCAGCAGGCTGCGGGAACGTTCGACTACCGAACACCCTAGTCGGCGACCCATGTCACGTCCCGCTGTCGAGGCTTCGCGGCATCCGCCGCCCCGGTCTGCTGTCCGCGTCGGATCCGGCGGTTCCCGCCTTCGCTGTCCGTCCACACCGCTCAATCTCGCGCTTCGCGGGTCCGGTTCACATCCGGGGTCGGACCCCCAATTTCCCTGAGACGTTCCAGGCTCGCACTTCGCGGCGTGGCGCGCGCGACTGGGCGAAAGCACCTGGCAAACACCTCTTCGATCCGCGTTGACCAGGTGAAACGCAAATCCCGCAGATGCACCTGAGCACCTCGGGGGATCTCCGTGGACACCCTGGGTCGCTGACAGGCCGGTGCGGTGCGCAACGTGAATGCAGCGCTCCGTGAAACACCGGACGAATAAGCGTGAACCGAGCCGGTGAACGAAAGCCGACGACGCGACGAATCGAGCGGAAAGAACCGCACAGGTTCCGGAATCGCTTCGCCCGCGCACGGTCGAGCTGCGCCGGGCGCGCCCTCCGCGTGCGCTTCTGCGCTGGCCGCCGGATACACGCAGTCGACTCTAGAACAACGATGCTGAGGACATTGTCAGCAACACAACCAGGTTCGGCCGGGCGGTCGCGCGGATTGCCGAACCGGCCGATCCGGCCAATCACAACAACGCCTTGAAACGCGGTGCGAACTGGGAATTCATCGAATTCGAAGATCAACTATTCGGGCCGCTCACGGTGACCGAGGCTACACATCGCCAACATCACGCCGCCGATCGCGAACTCGCGCACCGAAACAATTCAGTCACGACCAGTCATCGGCTTCGGTGCCCGCTCCTGAATAGCCGCTCATCCGGGTGAGACGATGCATGCGTGGCCGCCGATTCTGATGCCGTTGCCAGACGAACCGCGGAACCGGATCGTCCCGGCGACGCTGCGGATCGCAGCACCGCCGGCGCGAAGACCGCCGTGGTGCTCGCCCTCGTCGGCGGAGCGCTGCTCGCTGCCCTGATCACCACCGCCTACACCGCCGTGGGCACCATCCCCGGCCTCCCCGACCCGCCGGCGCTGGTGCGCTTCGGGCTGCCCGCCGCGCGGGTCGTGCTCGACCTCGCCGCGCTCGCCACCGTCGGCATGAGCCTGCTGCCGAAGCTGATCGGTTTCGACCGCCCGAAGCAGACCGAACCGATCATGGCACTGGCCCGGCGGGCCACCGTGATCACCGCGCTGCTCTGGATGCTCGCCGCCCTGGTCTCCCTGGTCCTGCAGGCCGCGGAGCTGAGCCCGGAGCGCAGCGCGACCCTCGAGCTGCTCGTCGACTACGTCGCGAACGTCCCGGCCGGTCCGGGCCTGCTCGCCAGCGCCGGTGCCGGTCTGGCGTGCGCGGTGCTGGGCCTGCTGGCCATCCGGTTCGGCGAGTCGGTGCCCGCCGAGCTGCGCACCATCGTCGCCCTGCTGGGCCTGCTTCCGATCCCGCTGACCGGCCACGCCACGGACTGGCGCTACCACGACTTCAGCATGATCTCGATGGAGCTGCACGTGATCGGCGCGGCGATGTGGACCGGCGGCCTGGCCGCGGTCGCGCTGTTCGTCGCACCGCGGCGCGGGCTGCTGGTCGAGGCGCTGCCGCGGTTCTCCAAGCTCGCCACCACAGCCTTCATCGTGGTCGGCGCCTCGGGCCTGTTCAACGGCCTGATGACGCTGGCCATCACGCCGAACGTCGGCCTGCTCGGCCTGTTCACCACCGGCTACGGCCAGATCATCGTGGCCAAGGTGATCTGCCTGGTGGCGCTCGGCGCGGTGGCGTCGCAGATGCGCTTCCGCCTGCTGCCCCGCATCGCCCGCCACCAGCGCACCGCGCTCCTCGGCTGGGCTGCTGCCGAGGTCGCGGTGATGGGCGTGGCCTACGGGCTGGGTGTGGTGCTCTCCCGCGCCCCGGTCGTCATCTGAGCCCGCGAGGTCAGCCGTCGCCCGATCTCGGTGTCGAGCAGGAACTGGACGAACCACCACAGCCCGGCGAGCAGCACGACCACGTACGCCGCCGACCAGTAGTCCGAGGGCGGCGCGGCCAGGTAGGTCTCCTGCACCGACAGGGCCGCGTAGGACACCGCGGTCACGGCCACCGCGCCGACCAGCGGCCGGATGCGCGCCGCCAGCTGGAACGACAGGTCGATCGCCACGGCCCCGGCGAGCAGGAAGAACGGCACGGTGGAGATCGGGAAGTCGGCCGCGGCCAGCAGTCCCCAGGCGACGCAGCGGAACGCCAGGTAGCCGGCGGTGATGGTGGTCGCGGTCCACTTGCGCCCGACCAGCCGCCGGGCGAGCAGCAACGTGCCGAGCCCGGTGAGCACCGCCCACGACGGGTACACCCAGTCCGGCACAGGCAGCGTGAAGTACTCGACGGCGATCCGGTCCAGCGGCCGTCCCAGGTCGTCGGCGGCGAACTGCAGCAGGATGTCCTCGGCGTAGGGCGTGCCGCGGTCCCACGCGGCCAGTCCCAGCACGCCGTACTCCTGGTGCTGGTTCAGGAACAGGAAGTTGTCCAGCACCGTGAACCACAGGAAGCAGGCGATCGGGTACTGGTACCGGTCGCCGCGGCCGTGCTGCGCCCAGCCCCGGATCAGCCCGATGCTCATCAGCCCGGTGCCGAGGTAGAGCAGCGCGTGCGACGGGCTCCACGCGGTGATGTCCAGGCCGTTGACCCGGTGGTTGATCACGTCCAGCGGCGCGGCCACCAGGAAGATGCCCAGCCCCCACTGCATCCAGCGCAGCGTGGCGCGGTCGGCACCGATCCCGGTGTAGGTGTGGAAGACCACCAGCCCCAGCACGATCACGGTGCCGACCGTGTTGATCAGGTGCGGCGGCGCCAGATCGTCGCGCAGCCACTTGAAGTGCCAGCAGATGTCCCAGGTCGCGCCCGCGATCTTGAGGGCCATCGCGACGACCCACCAGCGGTAGAGCGCGATCACGAGCTGCTGCGGGGCCTCCCGTCCCGGCTCACCACGCGTCCAGTGGCCGCGGATCAGCTCCGCCGTTCCCGTCATCGCGTTTCACCTCCGCCTCGCGCGACGTTCACGCGCAGACGCTAGTGCGGATCAGGCCGGGGAGATCGGTCATCGCAGCACCCGGCAGTAACGGTTTGGAAAACCCGCGCCCCCTCCGCCAGGTCTCGCGCCAAGACCGGGGTAGCGCTCAAGCGCTCAGGTTCCGCTGAGCGATCACCTCAGCCAGCCTTTCCATCCTGGTGCTTCCGCACCCGCGGAGCCCAAAACTGCACGTCGAGGAGCTGTCGCATGCGCCGCAAGCGCATAACCCACCCTCGCAGCTCGCACCGCCGCAGGTTCTCAGAGGCTGCCTGGCGAGGACAGCCCGTTTGCCGTGTATTGGGCCATACATAAAAACGGGATCCCGCAGCCAGGCAGTCTCTGAGGTTCCGCTACCCGCACCGCTACGCAGAACGCGCCTGGAAAACCGTCTCTCAGCGCGGGATCTTCAGCACCTGGCCGACGTAGATCAGGTCCGGGTTGGTGATGCCGTTGACCCGCGCGATCTCCCGCCAGTCCACGCCCAGCTTCGCGCCGATCTCCGACAGCGTGTCGCCGGGCTGCACCACGTAGGTCTCCTCCGGCGGGGCCGGCGGCGGAGGCGGCGGCGCGCCGGCTCCGGTGAGCACCTCCAGCGGCACCATCGAGACGTTCAGATCGGTGTTGCCGCCGATGCCCGGCACCTGCCCGTCGGAGGCGTGCTGGTGCATCACCACGCGGTCGGTCAGGTAGCCCGGTTCGCCCGGCGGGCGGCCGTAGTGGGCGACCCACAGGAACACGCCGGGATCCACCCAGGTGTCGGTGGCGAGCTTGTCCTTGAACCACGACGCCGAGGCGTACACGACGACCTCGTGGCGACCGGTGTGCCCGCGGATGGCGTCGATGAAGCCCTTCACCCAGCCGCCCAGGTTCGGCCCGTCCGTCTCGATGTCCAGGCACGGGGCCAGGTTTCCGGGTCCGCTGGAGTTGAGCCGGGCCAGCTGCGCGGCGAAATCGGCCGCGTCCTGCTGCGGGGAATTCGTGTCCGGCCGGGCGAAGTGGTAGAGCCCGGTGACCATCCCGGCCCCGCGAGCGCCGGCCAGCTGGGCGTCGAGCGTCGGGCTCACGTACCCGATGCCCTCGGTCGCCTTGATGTAGCTGAAGACGTATCCGGCTCCGCGAACCGCTCCCCAGTTCGGCTCCCCCTGATATCGCGCCACGTCAATGCCGGGAATGCGTTCGGCCATGATCAAACCCCCTGAGCTCGGCCTGCTAGCGGTGCCCAAAGATATCTAATTCGCACAAACCCGCAGTCCCGCCGTTCAGGTCAAGAAAGCCACCCGATCGGACCACCCCAAAAAGAGGGCCGGCCAATTCCCATCTCGGGAATTACGCGTATCGGGTAACCGCACCATCCGAAATGCACCCGATCAGCCGATCGACGGCCTCCACCGGTTCAGCCCGGCGGCGTAGCCACCGCCACGGAACGCACTGCCCGTGAAGCGGGGACAATGCGGGGCGCAGGCAACCCTCCCGCCTTCCGCACGTCTACCCAACAGCAGAGCAGTTACCGACAGACCCCGCCGCGCAGGGCGGGGACGGGAGGTGGTCGTCATGACCGCGCATCGACTGCGGACCATCGGAGTGCGGACGCTGCAGGCGTCCGGGGCGTTGCTGGTCGCCGGGCTGATGGCCGGCTGCGGCCAAGCGACCCCGGCGGGCCAGGCGATCTCGGCGCCGTTACCGCAGAGCCAGCCCGAACCGCCGTCGGCGGTCGCGGACCTGAACCCGCCCGCCGAGCAGCCCGCGACGCCCACCACCGAGAACTCCGCGGCCCCGCCGCCGGAGGCGCCGAAGCCGAAGACCGACGAGGTGACCCGGTGCCACACCTCGATGCTCACCGGCTCGCTGCAGAACCCGGACGCCGGGGCCGGGCAGCGCTACGCCGAGCTGACGCTGACCAACAGCAGCGGCGAGACGTGCACGCTGTACGGCTACGGCGGGATGCAGCTGGTCGACTCGTCCGGCCGGCCGCTGCCGACCGACGCGAAGCGCACCCCGAACCCCGGCCCGTCGATGATCACGCTGAGCCCCGGCGAGTCAGCCAGCGCCACGCTGCACTGGACGGCCGTCCCGCACGAAGGCGAGCCGACCGACGGGCCGTGCGCGCCCACCGCGGCCAGCCTGCAGGTCATCCCGCCCGACGAGACCGACCCGCTCCCGGTCACCTGGAACGGCGGCCCGGTCTGCGGCTTCGGCAAGATCGACGGCACCGCTTACCACCAGTGATCCCGGCGGCTGGGCGTGCGGCAGCGCGCGCCCAGCGCAACGCGCCTGACGGCCCTGACCTGGTGTTGTGATCCGGAGGCGCGCTGGAACGCGGCGCGGCGCTTGGCTCGATCGGATGAGTTGTGCTGTGGTGGCACCATGATCGAGCCAACGGATCGAGAGATCACCGGACGTCACGGCAACCTGGTGGTGCGCGAGTGGGCCGCGACCAACCCGGGCTGGATCGCGCTGATCGCGCACGGCTACGGCGAGCACTCCGGCCGCTACCAGTGGGTCGCCGAGCAGCTGGTGTCCGCGCGGGCGCAGGTCTACGCGCCCGACCACCTCGGGCACGGGCGTTCGGAGGGCGAGCGGGTCCGCTTCACCGACGCCGAGACGATCGTGGCCGATCTCGAGACGCTGCGGCAGCAGATCGCCGCCGAGCACCCCGGCCTCCCGATCGTCCTCATCGGACACTCGATGGGCGGGATGCTCGCCGCCCGCTACGCCCAGCAGCACCAGGAGCACTTGGCCGCGGTGGTGCTCTCCGCGCCTGTGCTCGGCACCTGGCACGTGCTGGACCTGCTGGAACACGACGAGATCCCGGACACCCCGATCGATCCCGAGACGCTGTCCCGCGATCCGGAGGTCGGCGCGGCCTACCTGGCGGACCCGCTGGTCTGGCACGGCCCGTTCAAGCGCCCGACGCTGCGCGCGATCGACAACTGCCTGCTGGCGATCAACGACGGGCCCGCGCTGGAGAAGCCGACGCTGTGGGTGCACGGCGAGGACGACGAGCTGGTGCCGGAGGCCGATACCAGGACCGGCATCGACCGCATCCGCGGCGACGAGTTCCACGAGCACATCTACCCCGGCGGCCGCCACGAGCTGTTCAACGAGACGAACAAGGACGAGGTCATGAGCGACGTCCTGACCTTCATCGGCCGCGAGCTGAACTCCTAGGAGATCGATTCGTTTCGCGTGTCGGAACCTCGGCGCCCGCCTGAACAGCGGGCGCTTTTCACTATTAACACTCAGGGGCCATATTCTCGATCATTACTCGTTCGGGTGAGGCGTGTCGCTTGCGCAGTTGCAGGTAGACCGTGCTGCAGGCAGCTTGATGGGTGCTGACTGGCGTCGGCAGGCGGGCGGATCTCCCGCCCGGTCGGGGTGGATCGAGTGAGGCAGCCATGAACGTCGAGCGCGCTCAGGACCTGATCGGCACACCGGTGTTCGACCGCAACGGCACGCGCGTCGGCCGGGTCGGCAACGTCTACGTGGATGACGCGACGCAGCAACCGGAGTGGGTCACCGTCCGGATCGGGTTGCTCGGGGTCAGGGAGACCTTCGTCCCGCTCACCGGCGCGAGGACCGAGGAGAACCGGCTCGACCTCGACGTGGACAAGGAGCGGGTGAAGAACGCGCCGCGCGTCGAAGCCGAGCACGGCCACCTCTCCCCCGAGGAGGGGCGCGACCTCTACCACTACTACGGCGTGGACCAGGGCAGCGCCGGCGAACCGCTGCCGGAGTAGCCGACCACCGGAATCCCGTTGATCCGCAGCACGTTTCGCCGGCCAGGCGGGATGGCGCGACGGGTGCCGGTATGACGCCGGACACAGGCGTCCCGAACCGATCTGCGCTCGCCCTACCGATCACCCGTGCGGGATGATTCCCCCGCGATGAAGAACAACAACGAGCTCGAGCTGCTGATCACCGTGGTCGTCGGGGCCGACGACGAGCGTTCCGCGCGCGCCGCCTGCCGCGACCTGGTGCAGACGGTCGGCGGCCGGGTCGTGGCCTCCGGCGACTGCTCCGACGAGGAGCCGGGCTGCTGGTCGGTCACGATCAGCAGGGACAGCGCGGAGACCGGGCAGCACGTGGCCGGGCTCTCCCGCGCGGTGCGCAACTTCCTGCGCGAGCTGGGCCCCGACTACGCGCGGCACCGGGTGGCCTGCGAGCCGCCGACGGCGTGGACCGTGGTCGACCACCCCGAGCTGGTCGATGCGCTCGTCCGCGGCGGGGAGCGGCTGCTGGTCGAGGCCTGGGCGGGCGGTTCGCTGCTGTTCGGGCGCACCGAGGCCGTCGATCCCGACGAGCCGCCCGCGCCGACTCCGCCGGTGGTGGCCGAGCTCGACGAGCAAGGCCGGGCCCGGCCCCGGCTGGCGCTGGTGGTGGACGTCGTCACCGACCGCCGCGCGGGCGCGGAGTGGCCCGCGCGCGCCGTCGCCAGCCGCCTGTCGCGCACCACCGAGATCGTCGGGTACTCCGTCGAACCGCCGGTGGTGCGGGTTTCGCTGGATCTCGGCCCAGCGGCGGGCGAACCGGAGGAGATCGTCCTCGGCGCGACCTCGGCCCTCGGCGGCAGCGGCTGGTCCCGGGTGTCGACCGACGGAGCAGGTGCGACCGCGCGGTGGTCGGCAGCGCCGATGCCCCCGTCCGGCGTCGCCGCGATCGAGGTCACCGCACGATCCACAGTGGACACGAGCCGCGACTGACCCGGCGTCTTCGGCGCGCTGCTCTCCGGGTGCTCCGGGCGCAGCAGTTCCCGCTCGCCGCGCATTGCGATCAGCGTTCGCACCGAGGTTCACCGGACCGTCGGAATCGTTTCCGGCACATGTCGGAATCGTCGGCGTGTCGGCTCCGGACACGCCGACGACCGTGGACAACGAGTGCGATTTCAATGGAAATTGGAGGTCTGATTTCCATTGAAATCGCGTGAAACGCGGAAGACTCTCGGCTTTTATCGCTCTGCCGAGTGGTCGACCGCGCAGGTGATCACTCTCCGCAATCGGGCGGTGATCAACTGCATGACCCTGCCTGCGCCGTCCGCCGAGCAGGCAGCTAACTTGTGGACCGTTACAGCACCGCCCCACCTCGGAGGACCGGACCCACATGGCAGGCGTGGAAGAAGTTCGCGCAGGCATTTCGCTGGCCAACCAGAAGATGCAGGAGGGTGTCGGCGCCCTGCAACAGGCGAACGACCTGCTGGAAGAGGCCCAATCCGCGCTCGTGAACGCCACCCAGGGCAGCGCGCAGGAGGACATGCAGCACGCGCACGGCATGCTCGCCGAGGTGGTGCAGACGCTGATCGGCGCGCAGAACTCGATTCAGGCCACCATGTCCTCCGCCGAGGCCTACGCGGGCCGGCTGTAGCACCGTGTCCGCGCTCGAAGAGCTCGCGCAGGCGCTGGACATCGTCGAACAGCACCTCACGGATGCCGGTGCGCTGCTGGGCACCACTCGGAAGTCGTTGGGCGAGGCGGAACGAGCGCTGGTCAAGCTCGATCCGGAGCACCCGGAGACCGTGGTGCCGCCGAACCTGCACCGCGCGGACGACCAGGTCGAGCGGGCCCAGGAGATGATCGAGCACATCCTGGGCGCACTGCACGATTTCACCGCCAGGCTGTAGGTCACCGGCCCGGCGATCGGCGCGCGCTCAGCCATCTGCCGGGTGGTACTTTGATCACGGTCAGTAACTCTGCTTCCGAGGTGGGGTGTGGGTAAACGCAACGATCGGCGGGACCGCGTCACAGACGCGTTCCAGCGCCTGCGCTCCAGCATCGCCACCGCGCTCGGGGCCGCCGAGAACGAGTACGCCAGGGTCCTCGCCGAATGCGCGCAGCAGGAGTTCGCGCTGCGCATCGCGCAGACCGGCATCGCGGCGGCGGAGCGCGACCCGCAGGAGATCGGCGATCCCGGCGACGTCGCGTTCCAGGCCGCCATGCGGGAAGCGCTGGCCGATCGCGCCGAGGTCTACGCGGAGTGGACCGCCGACGGGCCCGGCCGGCTGGCGCAGCTGGTGGCCGAGGCGGCGCCCGGCTCGGCCGGGCTGCCCTGGCAGGAGTGGCTCGGCCAGGTCGGCACGCGGGAGTCCTCCGCTCCGCCGCCCGAGCTGTGGCGCATCGGCACCGCGATCGTGCCGGATTCGCCGGACCCGCAGCCCTTCCCCGCCGCCGTCCCGCTGCTCGACGAGGCACACCTGCGGATCACCTCCGACGGCAACCCGGAATCCGCCGAAGCGCTGGTGCAGGACCTGCTGCTGCGGCTGCTCAGCCACTTCCAGCCGGGCGCGGTGCGCCTCCACGTCTGGGACGTCTCGCAGCTGACCGGCACGCTGCCCGGCCTGTACCCGCTGACCCGCGCCGGGCTGCTCACCGCGCACGACCCGACGCGGCTGGACGAGATGCTGGACGCGCTGTCGGACCACATCCGGCGGATCCACACCAGCGCGCTGCTCGGCGGGCACACCTCGCTGCGGGCCTTGGCCGATGAGAAGGGCCACCGCTCCGAGCCCTGGCGCATCGGCGTGCTGTTCGGCAACGGCGAGCCGCTGCGCGAGGAACAGCAGCAGCAGTTGCAGCGGATCGCCCGAAGCGGGCCCGCCTGCGGCATCCAGCTGATCGTCGTGGACATGTCCCTGTCGGTGAGCAGCGCGATCGAATCGGTCCGCCTGATCGGCGAGGACCGCGCGCGCACCAGCACCACCGGCCCGGAAGCCGTGGTGACGCTGGACGAATCGCCCTCGCGCAACGAGGTCACCAAGGCCTGCACGACGATCGGCGAGGCGTTCCTGGCCCGCCGCGCGCGGGTCCGCACCTTCGAGGACCTGGTGCCCGAGCAGTACTGGGCGCACAGCTCGAAGACCGGGCTGCAGGCGCCGGTCGGGTTCAACGAGGGCGAGCCGGTGTGGATCACGCTCGGCGACAGCAGCCCGCACACCCTGATCGGCGGGCCGAGCGGTTCGGGCAAGACCAACTTCCTGTTCGGCATGCTCGGCGGGCTCGCCGCCCGGTACTCGCCCGACGAGCTGGAGCTGTACCTGCTGGACTTCAAGGAGGGCGTGTCCTTCGCCCAGTTCACCCCGGGCAAGCGGGATCCGAGCTGGCTGCCGCACGCGCAGCTGGTCGGGGTGAACGTCAACACCGACCGCGAGTTCGGCCTGGCGCTGCTGCGGTTCCTGGCCGACGAGATGCGGCGGCGCGCGGCGGCGGCCAAGGAGCACGAGGTCACCAAGCTCGAAGAGCTGCGCACCGAGGACCCCGGCGGCCGGTGGCCGCGGATCGTCGCGGTGATCGACGAGTTCCAGTACCTGTTCGCCGACCGCGACAACGTCACCGCGCAGGCCACCGCGCTGCTGGAGGACGTGGCGCGGCGCGGCCGCTCGCAGGGCATCCACCTCGTGCTGGCCAGCCAGGACGTGTCCGGCATCGAGGCGTTCTGGGGCAAGCCGGCGATCTTCGAGCAGTTCATCCTGCGGATCGCGCTGCCCAAGGCGCGCCGGGTGCTGGGCGAGCAGAACCCGGCCGCGATGGAGCTGCCGCGCTGGCACGCGGTGGTCAACCACGAGTCCGGCGTCAAGCACGGCAACGAGATCGCCCGCGTCCCGGACGCCACCGCGCGCAACACCTTCGACGCGCTGCAGCTGGAGCTGTGGAAGCAGCTGGACGGATCCGCCGCGCCACCGCGCCTGTTCGACGGCTCTAACCTGCCCGTGCTGTCCACTTTGGACGACTACCGGCGGCTCTCCGCGCCGGTGTCCACGCCGAAGGCGCTGCTCGGGCAGATCATCGACGTGGACGGAACCGCCGCCGCGGTGCGCCTGACCCGGTCGCCGGGCCGCAACATCGCGGTGATCGGCTCGGTCCGGGTGGACGCGGTGAGCGTGCTGGGCGCGGCGACGCTCTCCCTGGCGCGCCAGCACGTTCCGGGCGGGATCAAGTTCACCGTGGCCAGCCTGCTCGACGACGTCGACGACGACGCGCAGCACGTCTTCGAGCAGCTGCGCGCGAGCGGTCACGAGGTGAACCTGGTCGGCCTGGACGACATCGAGTCGACGCTGACCGAGGTGGCGGGCTCGATCGACGGCCGGTCCGGCGCGGACGTGCCGCACTGCGTGGTGCTCTACGCCGCCGACGCGGCGCAGACGACCCTGGAGCGCAAGGACCCGACCACCCGCGTCAGCGGCGTCGACCAGCTGCGGAAGATCCTCAAGCAGGGCCCGGAATCGCGGGTGCACGTGATCGGCTGGTGGCGCAGCGTGCAGCGGGTGAAGAACACCCTCGGCATGGGGCCGGTGGACGACATCGGCGCGTGGGTCGCCTTCGACGTGCACGGCCAGGAGCTGGCCACCTTCGCGGCCGGGCAGATCGTCAGCTGGTCGCCGCGCGCGCGGCGCGGCCTGTTCTTCGACCGCGCCGTGCACTCCCGGCCCGAGGTGATCCTGCCGTTCGACCTCGGCGAACCGGAGGTGCCGCGGCAGCGGGCCACCGAGGAGACCGAGGTGTTGGAGGAAGCTGGTGACTGAGCGGGTTCCGGCGTCGATCCGGTACAAGGAGCTGACCGCGCTGGCGACCACCGCCGCGCAGCAGCTGCGCAAGCGCGAGCGAGCGCGGGTGGCCGAGCTCAGCGACGAGGTCGCCGCAGGCCAGCAGCGCAAGGACGCGGCCGCCGAGGAACGCGACAAGGTCATCAAGGACGTGGAGTCGCGGTGGGAGGCCGCGATCCGGGCGCTGTGGCACGAGAAGTGGATGAAGGGCTCGGTCTTCCCGGAGCCCGACCGCTCGGCACCGCGCGCGAAGCCGGAGAAGTCCGTCCGCGCCGTCCAGGCCGCGTACCTGGAGTTCAACGACGCCCTGGAACGACTCCGCTTCGGCTCCGGCTTCCTCCGCCGCAAGAAGTCCTCGTGATCAGCCGGTGGGCGCGCCGAACCACCTGCGCAGCCGGTCCTCCAGGCCCGACTGGTCCTTGCCGGCCCACGCGACGTAGCCGTCCGGGCGCAGCAGCACCGCGGGAACGTCCAGTTCCTCGCTGACGTCCACGACGTGGTCGACGCGATCCGCCCAGCCGCCCGCCGAGAGCTGCCCGGTCTGGTCGAGCAGGAGCCCGCGGCCGCCGTGCATCAGCTCGTACAGGCGCCCGCGCTTCAGGCCCACGTCGCGCAGTCGGCGACCTAGGAGTTCGTGGCCCTCGCCGAAGTCGTAGCGAACGCCGATCGCGGTGACCTTCTCGATCAAGTAGCGGTTGACCTCCTCGAAGTCCATCAGCTCAGATAGCAGGCTGCGCACCGCCTGCGGGCCCGGTTCCAGGGACATCAGCGCCATCTGCGCGCGGGTGTTGGTCAGCACGTCGGCGGCCACCGGGTGCCGTTCGGCCTGGTAGCTGTCCAGCAGCCCGGCGGGTGCCCAGCCGTTGAGCTCGGCGGCCAGCTTCCAGCCCAGGTTGGCCGCGTCCTGCACGCCGAGGTTGAGCCCCTGCCCGCCGGTCGGCGGGTGGATGTGCGCGGCATCGCCCGCCAGGAACGCGCGACCGGCCCGGTAGCGCTCGGCCTGGCGCGTCGCGTCGCCGAAGCGGGAGAGCCAGCGCGGCGAGTGCACCCCGAAGTCGGTGCCCGCGAACGCCACCAGCTGCGCCTTGAGCTCGTCGAGGGTGGGTGGCACCGCGCGGTCCTCGGCCAGGCCCGCGGCGGGTGCGATCACGCGGTACGCGCCGTCCGCGAGCGGCACCACGCCGAACCGCTTCTGGGTCTCGCGGACCTCCGCGACCTTGGCCATCAGCTCATCGCGCGGCATGGCCAGCTCGACCTCGCCCAGCAGCGTCTCCACCCTGCTGGGCTCGCCGGGGAAGCCGATGCCGAGCATCTTGCGCACCGCGCTGCGGCCGCCGTCGCAGCCGACGAGGTAGCGCGAGCGCAGCTGCGTGCCATCGGCCAGTTCGGCGGTGACGCCGTCCTCGTCCTGGCTCAGCCCGGTCACCTCGCAGCCGCGCCGGATCTCGGCGCCGAGCTCGACGGCGCGCTCGGCCAGCAGGCGATCGACGACCGGCTGCGGGATGCCGAGGACGTAGCCGTGCGCGGTGTCCATCCGCTCGGGCCACGGCTTGTCGATGCCCGCGAAGAAGCCGCCCGTCTCGTGCCGCGTGCCCAGCGCGAGGAAGCGCTCCAGCAGCCCGCGCTGGTCCATCAGCTCGATGCTGCGCACGTGCAGGCCGCCCGCGCGGACGACCTCGGTCGGCTCCGCGTCCCGCTCCAGCACGACCACGCGCGCGCCGTGCAGCCGCAGTTCGGCGGCCAGCATCAAACCGGTCGGCCCGGCACCGACCACGATCACGTCCATCATCACAACGCCCGTCCGACGAGGGTGGGTCCGGCCAGCGGGCACCGGTCGGCGAATGCGCTCGCCGACTCCGATTTCCGCTGGTCGAAGGCTTCGGGCGAGGATTCTGCGGCACGACCCGGGTCTTGCCGCAAGCCCCCGTGTGCGCTATACCTTGGAACAGGCGGGGAAACGCGGTTCCCCGCCTTCGCCCTTTCCGGTCAGCTGTCCATGAGGGATTCGGCAATGGCCCTGGCCCGGTGGGCCGGTTCCGCGGTCCGCTCGCGGAGGGCCGTGACGTTGGCGCCGTCGACCAGCAGCATGAACTGCTCCGCGAGTTCGCGGTGGCGGGCCTGCCCGGCCGCCGCCAGCAGTTCGTCCAGGTAGTCGATGACCTTTTCCTTGTGCTCGGCCGCGACCCGGTGCGCCGCACTGTCCACATCGGCCATCTCGACCATCGTGTTGATCGAGGCGCAACCGCGGAAGTCCTCGGCCTCGAACCGGTCGGCGAGCGCGTCGAAGACCGCCAGCGGCCCGCCGCCGCGCGCTTCGACCGCCTCCGCCAGCCAGCTCCGGAAGCGTTCGTCGTAGCCGCGCAGCATGGTCACCACCAGGTCGTCCTTGCTGGTGAAGTGCCGGTAGAACGAGGCTCGGCCGACGCCGGAGACGGCGACCAGCCGCTCCACGCCGACCGCTCTGATGCCCTCGGTGTAGAAGAGCTGCTCCGCGGCCTCGACGAGGCGTTCCCGGGCTCGTGTGGCCATGCCGCCACGGTATCCCACCTTGCGCGAAAACGGAAACGATCGGTACCGTCCTCGAACATGGAAACGATCGGTACCGTTTTGGGGAGTCGCGTTGACCACGACCGCTGAACCCGCCACCCGCATCCCGCTCCGGGTGGCGGTGCTGGCGCTGGGCACCTTCGCGGTGGGCACCGATGCCTTCGCCGTCGCCGGAGTGCTGCCCGAGATCGCGGCCGACCTGGACGTCGGGATCGCCCAGGCCGGTCAGCTGGTGACCGTCTTCGCCATCGCCTACGCCGTGCTCTCACCGGTCCTCGCGACGCTCACCGGCACCTGGCCGCGGCGCGCGGTGCTGCTCACGGCGCTCGCCGTCTTCGCGCTCGGCAACGTCGCGACCGCGCTGGCTCCGAGCTACGCCACCGTGCTGGCGACGCGGGTGCTCGCCGCTGCCGGCGCGTCGATGTTCACCCCGATCGCCGGGGCGGCCGCCGCCTCGCTCGCCCCGGAAACCCAGCGGGCGCGGGCGATTTCGCTGGTCGTCCTGGGTCTGACCGTCTCGACGGCGCTCGGCGTCCCGCTGGGCACGCTGCTCGGTTCGGTCACGAGCTGGCGCGGCACGATGTGGCTCGTGGCCGCGCTCGGCGCCACCGCCGCGATCGGGGTGGCCGCACTGCTCCCGACCATCCCGGCACCACCCGCGGCAAGCCTGCGCGAACGCCTCGCACCGCTGCGCGACGGGAAGATCACGATGGTCCTGCTGACCACGGTCGCGTTCTTCATCGGCATCTACACCGTGAACACCTACATCAGCGTGATCGTCGAACCCGCCACCGGGAACAACAGCGCACTGCTCGCGATGCTGCTGTTCCTGTCCGGTGCCGCGGGCACTGCGGGCAACCTGATCAGCGGCGGTTGGACCGACAGGTTCGGCGCGCGCCGGGTGATCGCGGTCGCGATGGCGATCGCCTTCATCAACTGCCTGCTGCTGCCCATCACCGCGGAGACGCTGGTCAGCGCCGTACCGGCCGTGCTGGTCTTCGGCCTGACCGCGTGGAGCGTGACGGTGCCGCAGCAGCACCGGCTGATCGAAGCCGCACCCTCGGCGACCTCGCTGGTCATCTCCCTCAACGCCTCCGGCGGCTACCTGGGCTCCTCGCTGGCCGGGCTGATCGGCGCCGCCGCGCTGGAGTTCTCCCCCGTCTCGCTGCCGCTGGTGGCGGCGGTGTTCATCGTCATCGGCCTGGCCGCGTCGGAACTGGCGCAGCGGATCGGAGCGCGCTCATGACGTCCGCAGTGGAAACCGCCCCGCACCGGTGGGCGGTGCCGGTGCTCGGATTCGGCACCTTCGCCGTGGGCACGTGCGAATTCGTGCTGGCCGGGCTGCTCCCGCAGCTCAGCAGCACCCTGCGCGTGTCGATCGGCACCGCCGGGCAGGTGGTCACCGCGTTCGCGCTCACCTGCGCCCTGCTCGCACCGGTGCTCGCCACGGCGACCGCGAGCTGGCAGCGGCGCCGGGTGCTCCTGCTCGCGACCGGCGTGTACCTCGTCGGCAACATCGCCACCGCGCTCGCCCCGTCGTTCCCGCTGGTGATCGCCGCGCAGATCGTCGCCGCCGCGGGCGCGGGCCTGTTCGTGCCGACCGCCGCCGTCACCGCATCCGCGCTGGTACCGGCGGACCGGCGCGGGCGCGCTATCGCCGTCGTGACAACGGGTTTCACCGCTGCCACCGCGATGGGCGCACCGCTGGGCACCGCGCTGGGGGCGTTCTTCGGCTGGCGGGTCACGATGTGGTTCGTCGCCGGGCTGGCGGTGCTGGGCCTGCTCGGGCTGGTGCGGCTGGTGCCCGCCGACGTCGCGACCCCGGCCGCGGAAGGCCTGCGCGAGCGGCTGGCCCCGCTGTCCGACCGGCGAGTGCTGGTGGTGCTGGCGACCACGCTCATCGCGTTCACCGCCGTCTACCTGCCCTACACCTACATCGGCGCGGTGTTCGGCCCGGCGACCGGCGGCAGCGGCGTCCGGCTGGCGGTGCTGATGTTCCTGCTGGGCGTCATCGGCACCGTCGGCAACTACGTCGCCGGGATGCTGGCCGACCGGTTCGGCAGCAGCCGGGTGGTGGCGTTCGCGCTGGTCTGGCTGGTCGTCGCGCTGCTCGTGCTGCCGCTGACCACGGGCGGCTTCGGCTGGGCGACGGCGGAGATCGCGTTCTACGGCATCGCCGCCTTCGCGATCACCACTCCGCAGCAGCACCGCCTGATCACCCTGTCACCGGGGTCGGCGCCGGTCCTGGTGTCGCTCAACGCCGCGATCCTCTACCTGGCGATCGCGCTGTCCGGCATCATCGGCGCGGCGGGCATCGCCTGGGCGGGCCCGCAGCTCCTCGGGCCGATCGCGGCCGCTTTCGCGGCCATCGCGCTCGTCCTCTCCACCAGGAGTCGCTGAAGTCACGGGAAATTCACTTCCGGCGATGCGGGCGGCGCGGGACGATCGGGGCATGCGAGAGCTCCGTTCCGCCGCCGAAGTCGGCGAGGTCACCGATGACCTGCTGGTCCGCTGGGCCGCGCAGGCGCTGGTCGCGGACTACCCGCACGCCGGCGGGGCCGCTTGGCAGCACCGCAGCGCGGTCGTGGTGCACGCGCCGGCGCTCAACCAGAACAACCGGGTGGTGTTCAGCGGATCGGCCGAGGACTGCGCCGAGCTGCTCGCGGAGGTGCTGCCGGGGCTGCGCGGCGAGAAGCTGCGCCCGCTCGCCCGGACCGCGCTGGCGCACCGGGTCTCCGGTCGGCTCGGCCTGGAGGTGCTGGCGACGTTCGGCTGGATGCAGCTGGCCACCGCCCCGCCGACCGCACCGGCGCCGAACGTCGAGTGGCTCACCCGCGATGACGAGCAGGCGGTGGAAAGCCTGCTGCGCAAGGCGAATCCGCGCTCGTACCTGTTCCCCGGCGACCCCGGGGCCCGCCGCTGGGCGGGCATCCGCGGGGCCGACGGGACGGTGCTGTCGGTGGGCGGCGACTGCTGGCCGGCGCCCGGCGTGCGCTACCTCTCCGGCGTCGCCACCCACCCCGACCACCGCGGCGCCGGGCTCTCCACGGCGGTCTGCACGTTCCTGACCAGGGAGCTCGCCCGCGAGGGCGCCGTGGCGCTGATGGCCGACGCGGACAACGAGCCCGCGCTCAAGGTGTACCGCAGGCTCGGTTTCCGCTACCACTCGATCAGCGCGCTGGCCGGATGAGCTTGCCCGGGTTGAGGATCCCGGTCGGGTCCACGGCCTGCTTCGCCGCGGCCAGCACCGACTCGCCGATGCCACCGATCTCCTCGGCCAGCCACGGCAGGTGGTCGGCGCCGACGGCGTGGTGGTGGCTGATGGTGCCCCGCCCGGCGATGGCGTCCGACGCCGCCCGCTTGGCCTGCTGCCACTGACCGAGCGGGTCCTGCGCACTGCGCGGCGCGAGCACCGTGAAGTACAGCGACGCGCCGGTTTCGTAGGCGTGCGAGATGTGGCACATCACGATCGGCTTCTTGCCGCCGGAGCGCAGGCTGCGCACGAGGGCGTTGCGCACCGCCGAGCGCAGCTCGCTGATCCCGGTCCAGTGCGTCGCGGTCTCCAGCGTCTCCACGCACACACCGCGGTCGAGCAGGGCATCGCGCTGGCGCGGGCCGGAGAACCGGTGCGAGCGCCAGGTCTCGCCGACGGCGCGGCCGAGCCGCACCGCTCGCGTGCTCCGCAGCACTCCCAGGGTCGCCTCGCGGCGCCGGGCGAGCTCCGCCCGCGAGCCCGCGTCCCAGCCCAGCACCAGCATGCAGGGCTGCCGGATCCCCTTGCTGCGCAGCAGGAACTGCAGGGCCTTGACCTTCATCGCCCCGGCCAGCTCGAACTGCACCTCGGTTTCGTCCACATCGGACAGCCGGGTCACGTCGGCGAGCACCCGGTTCTGCGCGAGCGCCCGCACCGCGTCGACCCCGCCCTGCCAGCCGTCGACCACGAAGGCCTCGTAGCGGCTGTGCACCGGCACCGGCCGGACCCGCACCGCCACCTCGGTGATCACGCCGAGCGCACCCTCGCTGCCGACCGCCAGCTGGCGCAGGTCGGGCCCCGCCGCCGACGCCGGGGCGACGCCGAGCCGCCACTCCCCGGCCGGGGTGGCCAGCCGGACTCCGGTGACCATGTCCTCGAAGCGGCCGTAGCCGGAGGACGCCTGCCCGGCGGACCGGGTGGCGGCGAAGCCGCCGATGGTGGCCCGCTCGAAGGACTGCGGGAAGTGCCCGAGGGTGAAGCCCTGCGCGGCCAGCAGCGATTCGGCCTCCACGGCGCGCATCCCGGCCTGCAGCACGGCGATCCGCGAGCTCGGGTCGAGCGAGACCAGCCGGTCCAGCCGGGCGAGGTCCAGCGACACCACAGCCGCCTTGGACCCGCGCAGCGCGTCGACGCCGCCGACGACCGACGTGCCGCCGCCGAACGGCACCACCGCGATGTCGTGCCGGACGCAGACCTCCAGCGCGGCCTGTACGAGCTCGGGATCGCCCGGGAGCAGCACGGCGTCGGGCACCGCGAGCTCCTCGGCGCTGCGGCGGCGCATCAAGTCCGTGTAGGACATGCCGCCCGCTCGGCCCAGCCGCGCGGTGGCATCGGTCAGCACGTGCTGCTCGCCGAGCAGCGCTGCGAGTTCCTCGCGAGCCGCCTCCGGCAGGGCGCTGTCCGGGACCTCCAGCAGCGACGCGGGAACGGCCGGCGTGGTGGTCTCGGCGAGTCCGATGCGCTGCCGCAGCCAGCGCAGAGCTCGGGGGGACAACGGCGCGGCGGAACCCCCCGAAGGGGTCCAGGTGCCGCGCAGGGTGTGTTCGATCAGCCCGCTCACCAGTACAGTGTTACACATGACGTCGCAATGTCACAGCAGCTTGCCGCGGCACAGCGCGCGGTCCGCCCCGAACCGGGTCGGCGAGGCCGAGCTGCTGCACGCGGCCCGCGAGTGCGTGCTCGCCAACGGCGTGCGGCGCACGACGCTGACCGAGATCGCCCGCCGGGCCGGCGTCAGCCGGATGACCCTGTACCGCCGGTTCCCCGACGTCGACAGCGTGGTCACCGCGCTGATGACCGTGGAGTTCGGCGAGATCCTGGACATGGCGCGCGCGGCGGAGCGGACCGGGAACGTCCGGCAGCGACTGGTCAGCGCCACCGTGCACGGCGTGCGGCTGCTGCAGACCGCGCCGCTGCTGCAGCGCGTCGTGGAAGCCGACGCCGAGCTGCTGCTCCCCTACCTGGTGCAACGGCTGGGCAGCACGCAGCTGGCCGCCGAGGGGTTCCTGCGCGAATACCTCGTCGACGGCCACGCGGACGGCTCCATCCGCCCCGGCGACCCGGCCGTCCAGGCCCGCTCGCTGCTGCTGCTCGTGCAGTCGTTCGTCGTCACCGCCGGTCCCGCGACCAGCGACATCGATCCCGACGACCTCGCCGCGGAGCTCACCAAGCTCCTCGACGGCGCCCTCCGCCCCTGACCTCGCTGATACCTCCGGAGTTGCGATGATCACCACGCCGTTGCCCGCCGGTTCGCTGCGCGCGACCTCGCTGAACGCCGCGCGCCGAGCTACCGAGCTGGCCGAAGTCGCCGAGGCCGAGATCGACATGCTGGTGGTCGGCGGCGGCGTCACCGGCGCCGGCGCCGCCCTCGACGCCGCCGCACGCGGTTTGTCCGTCGCGATGGTCGAGGCCGAGGACCTCGCCTGGGGAACTTCCCGCTGGTCCAGCAAGCTCGTGCACGGCGGCCTCCGCTACCTGGCGCACGGCGACGTGGCGCTGGCACACGAGAGCGCCGTCGAGCGCAACGTGCTGATGACCCGCACCGCGCCGCACCTGGTCCGCACGATGCCGCAGCTGATCCCCTTGCACAGCACCGTTTCCCGCCGTTCCGAGCTGGTGCTGACCGCGGGCCTGCACGCGGGTGACGCGCTGCGCCGCGCCGCGCGCACGCCGTCGGACGTGCTCCCGCCACCGCGCCGCATCCCCAGCGCGGAAGCGCTCGCCCTGGTCCCGGGCCTGCGCGCCGCCGGGCTGCGCGGCGGACTGCTCGGCTACGACGGCCAGCTGATCGATGACGCGCGGCTCGTCGTCGCGCTGGCACGCACCGCCGCGGGCTTCGGCGCGCGGGTGCTCACGCACGTGCGCGCGCAGAAGCTGGACAGCAACGGCGCCGATGTCGTGGACCAGCGCACCGGCGAGACGCTGCGCATCCGGGCGCGTTCGGTGGTCAACGCGGCCGGGGTCTGGGCCGGGGAGCTGTCGCCGGACATCAAGCTGCGGCCGTCGCGCGGATCGCACCTGGTGATCGACGCCGAGGCCGCGGGAATCGCCGGAACCGCCCTGGTCGCACCGATCCCGGGCGCCTCCGGCCGGTTCCTCCTGCTGCTGCCGCAGGCCGACGGCCGCGCGCTGCTCGGGCTGACCGACGAGCCGGCCCCCGGTCCCATCCCGTCGGTGCCCGAGGTGCCGGAGTCCGATGTGGACTTCCTGCTGGCGGGCATCCGCGACGTCCTCGGGCAGCCGCTCGGCCGCGAGCACGTGCTCGGCTCCTTCGCCGGGCTGCGTCCGCTGCTGGAGCAGGCGCGGCGCAAGGAATCGTCCGACCTGTCCCGCAAGCACGCCGTGCTGACCTCGCCGGAAGGCGTGGTGACGGTGGTCGGCGGGAAGCTCACCACCTACCGGAAGATGGCCGCCGAAGCCGTCGACGCGGCGGTGCTCGCCGGCGGTCTCTCCGCAGGGCCGTCCAAGACCGCCGCAGTCGCGCTGGTCGGCGCGGCGCCCCGCCGCCACCTGACCGACGTCGAAGCACCGGCGCGCCTGATCGCCAAGTACGGCACCGAAGCCGCGCGCATCGCCGCGCTGGCCGACTTCGACCCGGACCTCGCCGAACCCGTCGCGGAAGGCGTCTCGCTCACCGCCGCCGAAGTGCTGTGGGCGGTGCGGCACGAAGGCGCGCTCGACGCCGACGACGTCCTCGACCGGCGCAGCCGGGTCGGCCTGAACCCGGCGGAGCGAGACATCGCACAGCCCTTCGTCACCGAACTCGTCGGCCGCGCTCTGGAAGGTGTGCTGAACTGAGCGCTCCGGGGGCGCGCCCGGGTTTCAACAGCAGAAGGGGGCGATCGGTGACTGATCGCGTGCTGGAGATCGACCGGATCTCCAAACGCTACGGACGTGTCACGGCGCTGCAGGAGATGACGTTCAGCGTCCGGGCCGGTGAGATGTTCGGCTTCGTCGGCAGCAACGGCGCCGGGAAGACGACCACGATGCGGATCGCGCTGGGCGTGCTGGCCGCCGATTCCGGCGAGGTCCGCTGGAACGGCTCACCGCTGGACCTCACCACCCGCCGCCGCATCGGCTACATGCCGGAGGAGCGCGGCCTGTACCCGAAGATGAAGGTCGCGGAGCAACTCGCCTACCTCGGCGAACTGCACGGCATGTCGGCCGCCGACGCGCAGGCGGCCGCGGCGCGCTGGACCGAGCGGCTGGGGCTCACCGGACGACGCGACGAAGAGGTGCAGAAGCTCAGCCTCGGCAACCAGCAGCGGGTGCAGCTGGCCGCCGCGCTGGTGCACGACCCGGAGGTGCTCATCCTCGACGAGCCGTTCTCCGGGCTGGACCCGGTCGCGGTCGACGTGATGAGCGCGGTGCTGCGGGAGAAGTGCGATTCCGGGGTGCCGGTGGTGTTCTCCAGCCACCAGCTCGACCTGGTGCAGCGGCTGTGCGACCGCGTCGGAATCGTCCGCAGTGGACGGATGGTGGCCTCCGGCTCGGTGGCCGAGCTGCGCGACCAGGTGCCGGTGACGCTCGTCGTCGACGCGCCCGACGCCGCGCCCGGCTGGGCCGCCGACGTGCCCGGCGCGCAGGTCGTGTCGGTCGACGGCAGTCGCACCACCCTCCAACTCGACGAGGACGCCGACGACCAGGCGGTGCTGAAGGCCGCGCTGACCACCGGGCCCGTGCGGGAGTTCTCCCGGCACCGGCCGAGCCTCACCGAGCTGTTCCGCAACGTCGTCACCGAGGAGGCCGCCGAATGAGCCCCGTCTGGTTGGTCGCCCGCCGCGAGATCCGCACCCGGGTGCGCACCCGCGGCTTCATCATCGGCACCCTCGCCATCATCGCGATCATGGGCGGTTACGCCGCGCTGATGGCCTTCATCGGCAACCAGGCCAGCACCACGAAGATCGGTGTCGCGCCCGAGGCCGCCGCGGTCGGCGAGCCGCTGCGGGCGGCGGGCGAGGCCTACGGCCAGACCTTCCTGATCAGCACCGTGCCGGTGCCTGCGGGCGAGCAGCAGGTGCGCGACGGCGACCTGGACGCGCTGATCACCGGCACCCCGGCGGAACCGCGCCTGGTCGTCAAGCGGGCGCCGGACAGCTCCGTCGAGGCCGCGCTGAACGCGATCGTGCAGCAGCAGGCGATGAACGTCGAGCTCGCGCGCTCCGGCGTGGATCCGTTCGCGGTCCGCGCCGCGGCGGAGAGCGCGCAGGTCGCGGTGACCAGCCTGGAGACCGACGACCCGCACCGCGGGCAGCGGATCGCGCTGGCCATCGCCTCCGGGATCGTGCTCTACATGTTCCTCATCATGGGCGGGCAGATGATCGCGCAGGGCGTGGTGGAGGAGAAGTCCAGCCGCGTCGTCGAGCTGCTGCTGTCCACGATCAAGCCGACCCAGCTGCTGGCCGGGAAGGTGGTCGGCATCGGCCTGACGAACCTGCTCCAGATGGTGGTCATCGCCGGTGCGGCACTGGTCGCGGCGGGCTTCGGCGGGGTGCTCACGCTGCCGTCGGCGGCGCTGACGAGCACGCTGCTCTGGGCGCTGGCGTGGTTCGTGCTCGGCTTCTTCACCTACGCGACGATCCTCGCCGCGGCGTCCTCGCTGGTGTCCCGCCAGGAGGAGCTGCAGAACGTGATCAGCCCGGTGATCATGCTGCTGGTGGTGCCGTTCATCATCGGCGTCTCGGTGCTGCCGAGCTCGCCGGACAGCACGCTGGCGGCGGTCCTGTCGCTGGTGCCGGGCTTCTCCCCGACGCTGATGCCGATGCGGATCGCGCTCGGCGTGGCGGCGCCCTGGGAGATCGCGGTGGCGCTGGCGCTGAGCATCGCGGCCTTCGCCCTGCTCCTCCACCTCGGCGGTCGCATCTACTCCAACGCGATCCTCCGCACGGGCTCCCGCGTCAAGCTCCGCGAAGCCCTCCGCACCACCTGACCAGCTCCGCCACCCGGGCGGTCCGCAATTTCAATGGAAATCAGACGTCCAATTTCCATTGAAATCGCGCAGAACCCGACTCCCCGTCGGCGTGTCGGACACTCGACACGCCGACGGGGCGCAACTTCAATTGAAATCAGATGTGCGATTTCCATTGAAATCGCATCTCCGGACCACTCCGGCCACTCCGGACCACTCCGGACACGGGTCGGCCCCGGGCACCGCTGCGGTGTCCGGGGCCGTTCGTGTGCCGGGTGCCGTGGCAGCCGACTGGATTCAGGTTTCGATTCAGCGCTCGTTGATCGACTTGTAGGAGCGCTCCGGCGAGCCGGTGTAGACCTGCCGCGGACGGCTGATCTTGCGGGCCGGGTCCTCCAGCATCTCCCGCCAGTGCGCGATCCAGCCGGGCAGCCGGCCGAGCGCGAACAGGACGGTGAAGTACTTCGTCGGGAAGCCCATGGCCTTGTAGATCAGGCCGGTGTAGAAGTCGACGTTCGGGTAGAGCTTGCGCTCGATGAAGTAGTCGTCGGCGAGCGCCTTCTCCTCCAGCTTCATCGCGATGTCCAGCAGCGGGTCGTTCGCACCCAGCTTGCTGAGCACCTCGTCGGCGGTCTTCTTGATGATCGCCGCGCGCGGGTCGTAGTTCTTGTAGACCCGGTGGCCGAAGCCCATCAGCCGGACGCCGGGCTCCTTGTTCTTGACCCGGTTGACGAACGAGTCGACGTCGCCACCGTTGGCCTGGATGCCCTCGAGCATCTCCAGCACCGCGCTGTTCGCACCGCCGTGCAGCGGGCCGAACAGGGCGTTGATGCCCGCCGAGATGCTGGCGAACAGGTTGGTCTCCGCCGAGCCGACCATCCGGACGGTCGAGGTGGAGCAGTTCTGCTCGTGGTCGGCGTGCAGGATGAACAGCAGGTCCAGGGCGCGGGCCAGCGTCGGGTCGACCTCGTAGGGCTCGGCCGGGAAGCCGAAGGTCATCCGGAGGAAGTTCTCCACCAGGCCCAGCGAGTTGTCCGGGTAGAGGAAGGGCTGGCCGACCGACTTCTTGTAGGCGTAGGCCGCGATAGTGGGCAGCTTGGCCAGCAGCCGGACGGTGGACAGCTCCACCTGGTCCTTGTCGAACGGGTTGAGGCTGTCCTGGTAGAAGGTGGACAGCGCGGACACCGCGGAGGACAGCACCGGCATCGGGTGCGCGTCGCGCGGGAAGCCGTCGAAGAACTGCTTGAGGTCTTCGTGCAGCAGGGTGTGCCGCTGGATCCGGTCGGCGAAGTCGTCGTACTGCTGCTGGGTGGGCAGCTCGCCGTAGATCAGCAGGTAGCTGACCTCGATGAAGTTCGACTTGGCGGCCAGTTCCTCGATCGGGTAGCCGCGGTAGCGGAGGATACCGGCGTCCCCGTCGATGTAGGTGATGTCGGAAAGGCAGGCGGCCGTGTTGACGAAGCCCGGATCCAACGTCACCAAACCGGTCTGGGCCAACAACTTGCCGAGGTCCACGCCAGGCGCACCCTCGGTCGGCTGCGTCACCTGCATCTCGTGCTCGCCGGCGTCATAGCGCAGCGCGACGGTACGTTTGGCGGTCACGTCGTCGGGCATTCGGGAACCTCTCGCGCTCGTCGGGGTGCATGCGTTGACGACCGCGGGTGCCCGGCCGAACGGCAGGGCTGCGTGTTGTCGCCCGCGCGCGGCCCGGGGTGTCCGAACCGCCGCAGCACCACCCCGTTGGGGTCCTGTCAGTAGTCACGCTAGACCGCAGTGGGCCCCCCGCGCAGCAATCGTGTTTCGGCTTTTTGGCAGGTGGGACCACGATCACATCACATCGGGCGGCTTTCACCGGAGATTTTTCGACGCTCCGGAGCCGGACGGGCCGGTCATAGTGACCAACCGGACCATCCGGACGGCCCAACGCGCGCTGGGCCGACCGGATGGTGGGCGGCTGAGCTCACAGGGTGTCCTCGGGCACGTCCGCCCAGTTCAATCGGCCGTCAGCTCTCCGGCCCACGGCGGCTCGGCGCCCGCGCGCGAGACGGTCACGGCGGCCGCCGCAGCGGCAAATCGCAGAGCTCGTTCCCACTGTTCGCGGTCGAGCCGTCGCACGGCATTCGCCGAGAGCGCGCCGTTGCGGTGCAGCCACGCCAGCAGCGCGGCCTGCACGGTGTCGCCGGCGCCGATGGTGTCGGCCACCTCGACCCGCTCCCCCGGCACGGTGACATCGCCGGCGGCGGTCACCGCGGTGAGCCCGTCCGCGCCGCGCGTCAGCACCACCGCCGCCGGGCCCTCGCGCTGCCAGTCGCGAGCCGCTTCGAGCACGTCCCCGCCACCGGCGAGCCATTCGGCGTCGTCGTCGGAGACCTTCAGCAGCCCGACCGACGGCAGCCAGGTGCGGAACCGGGCGCGGTAGGCGTCGGGATCGGCGATCAGATCGGCGCGGATGTTCGGGTCCAGCGCGATGAAGCGACCGCGCTCGGCCTCCCGGAACAGCACCTTCTCGTACACCGAGGCGCCGGGCTCCAGCACCATGCCGAGCGTGCCCAGGCAGAGCGCGGTGGTGCGCTCGGGCAGCTCCTGGTCGGTGACGAACCGGGTCGCGGTGCCCTCGGTGTGGAAGCTGTAGCGCGCCGAACCGTCCTCGCCCAGCCCGACCACGGCCAGCGTCGTCGGCTCCGGCCCGCGCTGCACCAGCCCGGCGTCCACGTTGGAGGCCCGCAGCCGCTCGACCAGCTTGTCGCCGAACTGGTCGGTGGACACCCGGGCGTAGAACGCCGCCGGGACGCCGAGCCTGCCCAGCGCGATCGCCACGTTGTACGGCCCGCCGCCCAGCAGCGGGTGCAGCGGCCCGAGCTCGCCCTCACCCGTGGCCGGGTCCGGGACGAGGTCGACCAGGGCCTCACCGCCGATGACGATCACTTCTCCTCCTCGTTGTTCTGCGGCGCGGCGGCCAGCCCGCCGAGCAGGAACTGCGAGAGCGCGGCGAACGCGGCCGCGTCCGAGAGACCGGTCCGCTCGCCGATCTCGCCGCGCTGGATGCCCGCGATGGCGTGGCCGACCATCTCGCCGACGAACCCCGCGTGCACCTCCCGGAACACGCCCTGCCGCACGCCCTCGCCGATGAAGCCGCGGATGCGGTCGGCGGCGGCGTGCGCGTTGGCCTCGTAGGTGGCGCGGGTGGAGAGGTTGGCAGCCATGTCGGCGATGAACTCCCGGGACGCCGGGCGCAGCGCCTCCGCCGCGGCGTCCAGGTAGACCCGGACCTTCTCCCGCACGTCCTGGACCTCCTCGACCTGCCGCTCGACGCGCTGCGTGGCGCACTTGAAGTAGTGCGCGACCACGCGGACCGCGAGCTGCTCCTTGCTGCCGGCCAGCGTGTACAGCGTCGACTTCGAGCAGTGCAGCCGCGCCACCAGGTCGTCCAGCGTGAAGTGCGCGAATCCTTCGGCCAGGAACAGGTCGCGCAACTGGTCCAGCAACTCGGCCCGGCGCGCGTTGGCCGGCCGGCGGCTCGGGGAGGTGGTCATCGCTGGAAGCCTGCCACAGCACTCTCGGGTATCGATGTGGGTTGCCCCTCGCTGAGACTTCCACAGTACTGAAGTACGTCCTACAGTACTGGCAACAGTACTGACGTCGGCATCAGGAGCGCGATCCGCCATGTCCGTCCAACGCCTGCTCCCCACCCCCGAATCCACCGACCTGCTCGCGCTGACCAGGGAGATCGCCCGCGATGAGCTCGCGGGGCGGGCTGCCGGTGACGAGGCCGCGGAGAAGTTCCCGCGCGATGTCTTCCGGCTGCTCGGCGAGTCCGGCTTCCTCGGCCTCCCCTACGCCGAGGAGCACGGCGGCGGCGCCCAGCCGTACGAGGTCTACCTCCAGGTCCTGGAGGAGCTGAGCAGCGCGTGGATGACCGTCGGCGTCGGCCTGTCGGTGCACACCATGAGCTGCTTCCCGCTGGCCCACTTCGGCACGCCCGAGCAGCGCACGCGCTGGCTGCCGGACATGCTCGGCGGCGACCTGCTCGGCGCGTACGCGCTGTCCGAACCGCACGCGGGCTCGGACGCGGCGTCGCTGAGCACGCGGGCCACGCGGCAGGACGACGAGTACGCGATCACCGGCGCCAAGGCGTGGATCACGCACGGCGGTGTCGCGGACTTCTACACGCTCATGGCCCGGACCTCCGACGACGGCCCGCGCGGCATCAGCTGCTTCCTGGTCGACGGCTCGACGTCGGGTCTGTCCGCGGGCCCGCCGGAGCACAAGATGGGCCTGACCGGCTCGCCCACCACGCCGCTGTACTTCGAGGACGCGCGGATCGCCGCGGACCGGCTCGTCGGTGAGGAGGGCGACGGCCTGAAGATCGCGCTGAGCGCCCTGGACTCCGGCCGGCTGGGCATCGCCGCCTGCGCGGTCGGGCTGGCCCAGGCGGCGCTGGACCTGGCGGTGGACTACGCCAAGCAGCGCAACCAGTTCGGGCGGCCGATCATCGAGTTCCAGGGCATGGAGTTCCTGCTCGCCGACATGGCGGCGGCGGTGCAGTCGGCGCGCGCGAGCTACGTCGACGGAGCCCGCCGCCGCGACGCGGGCCTGCCCTTCGGCCAGCAGGCGTCGGTGGCGAAGCTGGTGGCGACGGACGCGGCGATGAAGGTGACCACCGACGCGGTCCAGGTCCTCGGCGGCGCGGGCTACACCCGCGACTTCCCGGCGGAGCGCTACATGCGCGAGGCCAAGGTCCTCCAGATCTTCGAGGGCACCAACCAGATCCAGCGCATGCTCATCGCCCGCGGCCTGAAGTGAGCAGCGGGCTGGGCTGAGGAGCCCGGCCCACGTTGCGCAGGGGCCCGTGAGTACTTTCTGAGGCTATAGCAACAGAAAGTACTCACGGGACCTGTGCAGGCAGAACGTGATCGCAGCCCGGACATCGGCTCAGAACGGGGTCAGGCCCCAGTGGGCGATCCAGGTCTCGCCCGGGTGGAGGGTGAGCAGGTCGGTTCCCGTGTTGAGGGCGTTCGGCGGGCAGGTCATCGGCTCGATCGCGATCGCGCGGCCCCGGCCCGGGAAGTCGTCGGGCGTGTAGACCTGCACCCACTTGAACGCCGGGTCCGCCCACAGCTGGACGCCGTGGCCGTCCGGGCCGGTGAGGGCGTGCCGGACGAGTTCCTCCCCCGGCGCCGGGGCGGCCCCGCCGAACGCGGTGTCCAGCAGCAGCCCGGCCAGCGGCCGTCCGGTGCGGAAGTCGAGCTCGTCGCCCTGCAGCGCACGAGGCGGCCGCACCGGGACCATCCGGTCGGCGTCCACCGGCAGCAGGGTCGACGCCGACAGCCGGAGCGAGCAGTCGTCGGTTCCGGCAGCGCCCGCGCGCGGGTACGGGTGCACGCCGAGCCCGAACGGCGTCGCGCGCGAGCCGAGGTTCTCCATGGTGTGCGTCACAGTGAGCCCGTCGGGGCCGACCGAGTAGCCGACCGACGTCAGCAGCGGCACCGGCCAGCCAGGCTGCGCTGCCACCATCGCCTGCAGGACCACTGTGGACTCGGCGTGCTCCACGACGGTCCACGCGGTGTGCCGCAGCAGGCCGTGGATCGCGTTGCGCCTCGCGGGTTCGGTCAGCGGGAGCTGCTGCGGCTCCCCGTCGAGCACCCACTGCCCGTCCGCGACGCGGTTCGGCCACGGCACGAGCACCGCACCGGCACCGCCGGGCGGCAGCTGGTCCGCGTCGTAGGTCTCGACGTGCGGCACGCCGCCGACCTCGAAGGCCCGCAACGCCGCACCGACCTCGGTGACCACCGCGCGCGCCGGTCCGGAAGCGATCTCGAACTGCCGCCCCGTCACGGGTAGAGGTTCGTGCACCCGGCCCACTCTAGAAGCAGGAAACCCCCCGCGCCGCCGAATTCGGCACGGGGGGTTCCTGGGATCCCGGGCGGGCCTACTTGCCCAGCTTGGCGGCGTCGAAGTCCTTCTTGCCGCCGAACACGAAGTTGACCGCCCAGAAGATCACGCCGATGCCCAGCAGGATGCCGGCGATGATGTACTCCGTGGCCGGCCGACCGGACAGCGGGCTGGCGAAGAACGCGCAGGTCAGCGCGCCCAACACCGGCACCCAGCTGGGGGCCTTGAAGTGCTCGTGCTCGACCTTGTCCTTGCGCAGCACCAGCACCGCCACGTTGACCACGGTGAACACCACCAGCAACAGCAGCGAGGTGGTGCTGCCCAGGTCGGAGATCTCCAGCGAGCTCACCAGGATCACCGCGATGAGGCTGGTGAACAGGATCGACACCCACGGCGTGCGCCGCGTGCGGTGCACCAGGCCGAACTGCTTGGGGATGATGCTCTCCTGCGACATGCCGTAGACCAGGCGGCTGGCCATCAACATGTTGATCAGCGCGGTGTTGGTGACCGCGAACAGGGCGATCATCGAGAACAGGATCGGCGGGAACCACGGCGCCGCCGCCTGGACGACCAGCAGCAGCGGGCCGTCGGATTCGGCCAGCTTGTCGGTGGGCACCAGCGTCGAGGTGATCACCGCGATCACCAGGTAGATCGAAGCCGTGATGGCCATGCCCAGCAGCAGCGCGCGCGGGAAGGTCTTGGCCGGGTTCTTGGTCTCCTCGGCCATGTTCACCGAGTCCTCGAAGCCCACCATCGCGAAGAACGCCAGCGCGGTCGCCGAGGTGATCGCGACCAGCGGCGTGCTGTCGGTGTTGAACTGCAGCAGCCGGCTCGGGTCCGGGTCGACATCGGCGCTGTGCGTGCCGGAGATCAGCGCGAAGAGGCCGAAGAAGATGACGATCGCCAACCCCGTGAGCTCCACGAAGGTCAGCACCACGTTCATCTTCACCGACTCGCCGACGCCCCGGAAGTTGATCGCGGCCAGCAGCAGCAGGAAGCCGATCGCCACGATCCAGGCCCACGAGGAAACGCCCTCGCCGACGATCGCCTCCAGGTAGTCACCGCTGAAGGCCTGGGCCGCCGAGGCGGCCGAGGTGATGCCCGAGCACATCACCGCGAAGGCGATGATGAAGGTCAGGAAGTGCACGCCGAACGCCTTGTGCACGTACAGCGGCGCGCCACCCGCCTTCGGGTACTTCCCGACCAGTTCCAGGTAGCTGAACGCGGTCAGGAAGGCGACCACGAACGCGACCAGGAACGGGACCCACAGAGCACCGCCGACCTTGCCCGCGACCTTGCCGGTCAACGAGTAGATCGTGGTTCCGAGGATGTCTCCCACCACGAAGAAGAGCAGCAGTTTCGGGCCCATCACCTTCTTGAGGCCAGGCTCCTGCGCACCGCTGGGCGCGTCGTCGTTCACGGTCGTCTCGTTGGCCATAGCTGAAAAGTGTGCAGGGAGGCTGATCGGCGCGTCTGCCCACCCCTGGTCGAACCGCACTACGCCGACCGGCCCAGGCGTGGCGACCTGCACAATTCAGGCCTCGGAGGTGGGTGCGCGGTACCGCCAGAACGCGGGCAGCAGCGCCGCCGAGATGACCGCTCCGACGACCACCAGCACCCCGCCGCCCACGATCGCCGTGGTGGTTCCCATCGCGGCGCCCGCCAGGCCGTGCACGGTGTCGGCCAGCCGCGGGCCACCGGCCACGACCACCGTGAACACGCCCTGGATGCGCCCGCGCATCTCGTCGGTGGCCACCGTCTGCATGATCGCGCTGCGGTAGACCATGCTCACCAGATCGGCCCCGCCGCCCAGCGCCAGGAAGAACACCGCCAGCCAGAGCGAGTCCGACAGGCCGAAGCCGATCACCGCGAGGCCCCAGGCGATCACGCCAACCGTGACGCCGACGCCGTGCCGCACGATCCGGTGCAGCCACCCGGAGAACACCCCGAAGAGGAACGCGCCGAGCGGGATCGCGGCGAACAGCCAGCCCAGCGAGGCACCGCCGCCGGGCGGGTCGCCGAAGGTCCGCTCGGCCATCTCCGGGAACAGCGCGCGCGGCATCCCGAACACCATCGCGACGATGTCCAGCAGGAACGACGCGAGCAGCACGGAGTGCACGGCCAGGTAGCGGAAACCGTCCAGCACGGCGCGCAGGCCGGCCTTCTTCGGCGCGCCTTCCTGCGGCGGCAGCGGCGGCAGCCGGAACACCGCCCAGAGCGCGGCGCACAGCGCCACCGCGTCGACCAGGTACAGCATCGAGAGCCCGGCGACCGGCAGCAGCACGCCCGCCAGCAGCGGCCCGGCGATCGAGCCGAGCTGGAACACGGTGGCGCCCAGCGCCTGCGCGGACGGCAGCAGGTGCACCGGGATCAGCCGGGCGATCGCCGCGCCGCGAGTGGGCATGTTGATCGCGAAGAACGTCTGCTGCGCGGCGAAGAGCACCAGCACCAGCCACACCGACCGGGTGCCGGAGGCGGCCGCCACCCACAGCAGGACGGAGGTGACCGCCAGGCCGCCGTTGGTGATCAGCAGCAGCTTGCGGCGGTCGACGGTGTCGGCGATCGCGCCGCCCCACAGCCCGAACACCAGCAGCGGCACGAGGCCGAAGATCCCGGCCAGGCCGACGTAGGCGGAGGAACCGGTGATGTCGTAGAGCTGCTTGGGCACCGCGACGGCGGCGAACTGCGCGCCTACGGCGGTGACGATGTTGGACAGCCACAACCGGCGGTAGGCCGGGTACTTCAGCGGGCGGGTGTCCAGGAAGACCTTGCTCAGCAGGGACTTGACGGATCGGCGCTTGGCTGTCGGGGTACCGCTGCTGGGCTGCACGAATGCCGAAGCCTAGCCGTTAGCGCCCCTAACAGCACTTGAATTACCGTCGCGTGTGACCCACCTCAACACCGGCACCGGGCCTTTCCGCGCGAACCCGCCGATCGAGGCATCGCCCCCACGACCCGGAACAGCGAAAACGCCGAGCCGAACGAAGCGCGGCGTCAATTTCGCGCGAAATCGACCGTCACCCGGGTGAACGTCGATTTCGCGCGAAATTTGGCACGGCGGTTGATCACGGAGCGAGGCGCTCGACCGTCCAGGTCGCGTCGGAGCGGCGGAAGCGGAGGCGGTCGTGCAGCCGGTCGGGACGGCCCTGCCAGAACTCGACCGACTCCGGGCGGATCCGCCAGCCGCCCCAGTGCGGCGGCACCGGGACCTTCTCCTGCTCGGCGAACCGGCGCTCGATGCCGCTCAGCGAGGACTTCAGCGCCTCCCGGCTGGCGACCACCCGCGACTGCGGCGACGCCCACGCGCCGAGCTGCGAGCCGCGCGGGCGGACGTCCCAGTACTCGGCGGTCTCCGCCGAGGAGACCTTCTCCACGGTTCCGCGCACGTTGACCTGGCGCTGCAGGCCCAGCCACGGGAACGTCGCGGCGGCGACCCGGGTGGACTTGAGGTCGTGGCTCTTGGCGGACGTGTAGTTGGTGAAGAACACCACACCCCGCTCGTCGAATCCCTTGCACAGCACCGTGCGCGACGACGGGACGCCGTCGGCGTCGGCGGTGGCCAGCACCATGGCGTTCGGCTCGACCAGCTCGGCCTGCACGGCCTCGTCGAACCACAGCTGGAGCTGCTCGTACCAGGTGGCGGCGAGCGAGGACTCGTCCAGCGCTCCGGCCTCGTAGGACACCCGCATCGACGGCAGCGCGACGTTGGCCTCCGACATCCCCATTTCCTCCCTGACTCGCCCGGCAGCGGCACGACTCGAACTTCTCCGGCTGCGCAGCCGGACGGTACGGGTTGGACTGGCCGGCGCGACAGGACCAGGTGGCGCCAGCCACCTACGACGGTAAACGGGATCCGAACGCACGCCGAATCGGCGGTGCTTCACGATCGATTCCGCAACCGATGCAGTGATCGTTCCCACACCCGATCGGACGCGGAAAAATCACTCCTTGCAGTGAAATCCGGTGAAAAGAGCAAAAGGGACCGTGAGTGCTTCGGAGTCCGATAACACCACAAAGCACTCACAAAACCAACAACGCCCACAACCGGCTCAGGGCTGCGCGGAACCGGTGCGGCGCAACTTGCGCAGGTCCGCGGTCCACATCGCCAGCACGAACGGGAAAGTGGTCGGCACCAGGCCGAGCGCCTCGATCCCGCCCTGGATCAGCAGCACCGCCGGCACCGCGAGCAGGCAGGACCGCCAGGTGCGCCCGGTGGTCAGCAGGCCCACGACGACCAGCGCGGCGTTGAAGCCGTACACCCCGCTGCTGACGTCCGGCGGCGTCTCGGGCAGCAGCTCGACCGCCGCGAGCGCCACCGCCGCACCGCAGAACGCACCCGCGGCGAGCCGGAACCGCACCAGCGCCAACCCGATCAGCATGACCAGGCCGGGCAGCCAGCCCGACATCAGGAACACCTCGGCCTCCGCGCTGAACAGTGCCAGCGGGTCGCCGTCCAGCCCGAGCACCGGTGACACGGGGCCGGGCGACGCGCGGATCCAGTCGAAGTGGTGTCCGATGTAGACGATCAGCCAGTAGGTGAGCACGAACGGGGCGGTGCGGGCAGGAACCGCGAGGAGAGAGTCCGCGACGCGCGCCAGCGCCGTCGCCACGACCGCCCCCGCGATTCCGACCAGCAACGCCGTGCCCAGCGGCTGGAAGGACGCCACCGTCCCCAGCACCACCAGCGCGGCGTTGAAGCCGAAGAGGCCCTGGGATATTCGCTCTGGCGGCACGCGCAGCGCGAGCGCGGTGAGCACCCCGACCGCGCTGCCGACCAGCCCGGCGAGCGCGAACTCCGGGCCGGCCAGCGCGAGCGCGACCAGGAACACGATCCCGGCAGGCGCGCTCTCCTGCAGGTACACCTGCGAGACGCCCGTGGGCACGGCGCGCAGCAGCTCCAGCGCGCCGTGCCGCACCGGCGGCGGCTTCGCCGCAGCGGTGTCGTTCACCAGCTCCGGACCTCTAGTTCCTTCGCATCCGGGTGGTGCGAAACGGCTTCGGCGAGCCGCCGCTCGGCGATCACCGCGTCGTCGCCCACCGCGGTGGCCAGCGCACCGTCGGCGGCCAGCGGCGCCAACGACCACCACTGCCCGCTGCTCGGTTCCACGGGATCGCTGTTCCACACCACGGTTTCGGTGGCCAGCACCCGTGCACCGGCGAGGTAACCGGAGCTCGCGGTCAGCCGCTCGTCGCCGATGTCCAGCCGCTGCCGCAGCAGCGGAGTGCCGCCGCGCACGACGTGCGTCGTGGTGGTCAGCAGACCGGACCGCTCGCCGTAGCGGCCCAGCACCAGCGTTTCCCGGCAGCGCGCCCGCGCGCCCTCGCCGAGCGAGATGGTCATCTCCGCCTCGTGGTCGGCCCGCGCGGTGATCACCGTCGCCTCGGGCAGGTACTCGACCGTCCCGCCCTCGGCGACCTCGATGTGCACGGTGGACCGGCTGCGCCCGGCGTGCTGCCCCGGCAGCGCCACGGTCGCGGCGGTGCCGCGCAGCAGCAGCCGCGCGCCGGGCCCGACGTGCACCCGCAGGTCGACGAGGTCACCGCCGACCGGGGTGGCCGCCGAGCCGACGAGGTGCACGACCGCGGTGCCGTCGGTGCTGGTGGCGGCGGCCCGGCGGGGCACCATCGTCATCGGGGCCTGCGACCGCAGTTCCCGGACGACGCTGCGCCCGCCTCGCCCGAGCTCAACGCTCAGCAGCGCACTGGCGCGCACGCCGCACCGCCTTCCGCGCCGGGGGTCGTGAGCGCGGGAACCGCCCCGCGCTCACGACGTGGTCCCACCTCACGCACTGACGCCGACCTTGAGCTGCTCGCGCACCCAGGCCGCCACGTCGGGCGCGTTGGGGGTCCGGGTCAGCGACTGGGTGATCACCGGCAGCTCGCCGCGCATCCGGTGCGCGTCGGAGACCATGACCTCCATGTCCGCCCCGACCTGCTCGGCCAGGTCGATCTTGTTGATGACCAGCAGGTCCGCGGTGGTCACGCCCGGCCCGCCCTTGCGCGGCACCTTGTCGCCACCGGCGACGTCGACCACGAAGATCTGGCTGTCGGCCAGCCCGCGGCTGAACACCGCGGTCAGGTTGTCGCCGCCGCTCTCCACGATGACCAGCTCGAGGCCGGGGTGGCGCTCGCTGAGCCGGTCGACCGCGTCGAGGTTGGCGGTGATGTCGTCGCGGATCGCGGTGTGCGGGCAGGCGCCGGTCTGCACCGCCTCGATCCGGTCGGTGTCCAGCACGCCCGCCTTGCGCAGGAAGTCGGCGTCCTCGGTGGTGTAGATGTCGTTGGTCACCACGGCGAGCTCGATCTCCTGGCCGAGCGCGCGGCACAGCGCGGCGGTCAGCGCGGTCTTCCCGCTGCCGACCGGGCCGCCGATGCCGAGGCGGAACGGCCTGCCGTGCTTGGGCTCCGCGTCGAACGGGTCGGGCTCGGTGGCGGTGGGGTCGAAGTTGACCGGATGCGTGTGCCCGTGACCGTGTCCGTGGCCGTGTTCAGGAAGCAAAGAGACGCACCTCTTCCCGGTGATGTCGATCGTGCGATTCGGCGAGCAGGTCCAGCGCGGGAGCTCCGGGCGCGGGCAGGTCGGCCGGGTCGAGCCCGGCGGTCGCCGCCGCCTCGGCGGCGATCCGGTCCAGGTCATCGCCCATGTCGGCGACCACCGCGTTGACCGCGAAGGGATCCATGCCGTGCAGCCGGACGCCTGCCGAGGACGGGCCGCTGACGGCCAGGTACCCGGCGATCAGCGCCGCTTCCTGCGGCCCGGCGCCGGCCGTCGCGGCCAGCACGCCGAGCACGATCGGGTGGTGTGGCCGCGGGCTCGCGGCCACCAGTTCAGCCAGCACCGGCGAGGGCCAAGCGGCCCGGCCGGCGCGGATCATCCCCTTCCCCTGCGCGCGCGAGGCCTCCCGCTGCGCCGGGGACGGGGTGCGGGCGTCGAGTTCGACGTCCAGTTCCCGCCAGTACCCGCTCGGGACCCGGCGGGCTGCGGCGTGCGCCGCGGCGGCGGCGAACACCGCTTGCAGGGCGCCTGCTGCGCGCAGTCGCCCGTGCAGGAATTCACGCAGGTCGGCGACTCCCGTGATCAGCCCCCGCGCGGCGGCCTCCTCGACGCCGCCGGAGTGCACGTGTCCCCCGCCGGGGAACCGGGAATCGGCGAGTGCAAGCACCGCAAGACCGGCTCGCACCGCTCTCCCCCTTCTCGGGCAAGTCGACACTCACCCGCTTCAGCGACATGCACGCGATTTCAATGGAAATCGGGCCTTCGATTTCAATGGAAGTCGCGCACCGTCGGCGTGTCAGACACCCGACACGCCGTCGGTGCGTCGGATCCACCGCGATTTCAATGGAATTCGGACATCCGATTTCCATTGAAATCGCGCTCCCGCAACGACCCCGCCCCTCCGCTAGAAGAGGAAGTAGCGCTGGGCCATCGGGACCTCGGCGACCGGATCGGGCTCGACCAGTTCGCCGTCGATGTGCACGGCGAAGCTGTCCGGGTCCACCTGGATGTCCGGCGTCGCGTCGTTGTGGACCATGTCGGCCTTGCCCACGTTGCGGGTGTTCTCCACCGCGATCATCCGCGAGCTCAGCCGCGCCTGTTCCGGCAGCTGGGCGTCCAGCGCCACAGGCGCCACGAAGAACACGCTGCTCGCCGCCGCCGCGCGCGGCTGCGCCCCGAAGCTGGGCCGCGCGATGTAGGGCTGCGGCGTCGGGATCGACGCGTTCGCGTCGCCCACCGCGGCCCAGGCCGCGAACCCGCCCTTGAGCACGATGTGCGGGCGGACCCCGAAGAACTTCGGGTCCCACAGCACCAGGTCGGCCATCTTGCCGACCTCCACCGAGCCCACGTGGTGGGCGATGCCGTGCGCGATGGCCGGGTTGATCGTGTACTTCGCGACGTAGCGCTGCGCGCGGTTGTTGTCCGCGCGCCCGTCGCCGGGCAGCGAGCCGCGGCGGCGCTTCATCACGTGCGCGGTCTGCCAGGTGCGCATGATGACCTCGCCGATGCGGCCCATCGCCTGCGCGTCCGAGCTCATCATCGAGATGGCCCCGATGTCGTGCAGGATGTCCTCGGCGGCGATGGTCGACGGCCGGATGCGGCTCTCGGCGAACGCCAGGTCCTCGGGCACCGCCGGGTTCAGGTGGTGGCAGACCATCACCATGTCCAAGTGCTCGTCGATGGTGTTCACCGTGTGCGGCCGGGTCGGGTTGGTCGACGAGGGCAGCACGTTGGAGTGCGAGGCCAGCCGGATGATGTCCGGCGCGTGCCCGCCGCCCGCGCCCTCGACGTGGAACGCGCTGATCGAGCGGCCGTTGATCGCTTCCAGCGTGGACTCGTAGAACCCGGCCTCGTTGAGGGTGTCGGCGTGCAGCGCGATCTGCACCCCGGATTCCTCGGCGACGCGCAGCGCGCTGTCCAGCACGGCCGGGGTCGCGCCCCAGTCCTCGTGGATCTTGAAGCCGCCCGCTCCGGCGCGCAGCTGCTCCCAGAGCGCTTCGCGGCGCATGGTGCTGCCCTTGCCGAGCAGCAGCACGTTGACCGGCATGAAGTCCACGGCCTGCATGATCATCCGCAGGTTCCAGGCGCCGGGCGTGACCGTGGTGGCCTTGCTGCCCTCGCCGGGCCCGGTGCCGCCGCCGATCAGCGTGGTCAGCCCGGAGGCCAGCGCGGTGTCGACCTCCTGCGGGCAGATGAAGTGCACGTGGGAGTCGATGCCGCCGGCGGTGAGGATCTTGCCGTTGCCCGCGATGACCTCGGTGGACGGGCCGATCACCAGCGAGCGGTCCACGTCGTTGTTGGCGCTGGGGTTGCCTGCCTTGCCGATGCCCACGATGCGGCCGTCGCGGATGCCGACGTCGGCCTTGATCACGCCCCAGTGGTCGAGGATCACCGCACCCGTGATCACCACGTCCGGCGTGCCCTCGGCGCGGATCGCCGCGGACTGGCCCATCGACTCGCGGATGACCTTGCCACCGCCGAAGACGACCTCGTCGCCGGAGCCGGTGGGGCCCTGGCTGCGGTCCTCGGTGACCTCGATCAGCAGGTCGGTGTCGGCCAGCCGGATGCGGTCGCCGGTGGTCGGGCCGAACAGCTCGACGTACTGCGAGCGGTCAATGGACGATGTGCTCACCGTGGTGTCCCTCGCCTTTCTCTCCGTAGGTGAACGGGGTGGGTTCGTGGTCGCGGGTGTCGAGCTCGCCCGCGTACTCCAGGCGCAGGCCGCGCACCAGCCGGGCGCCGCCGACGTCCACGAGGTCGACCTCGCGCGCCACGCCCGGTTCGAACCGCACGGCGGTGCCCGACGGCACGTCCAGGCGGTTGCCCCAGGCCTTGGCCCGGTCGAACTCGAGGCTCGGGTTGACCGCGGCGAAGTGGTAGTGCGAGCCGACCTGCACGGCGCGGTCGGCGCGGTTGACGACGGTGATGCGGATCCGGGCCCGCCCCGGGTTCAGCGGGATCGGGTCTTCGTCGGTGATGATCTCCCCAGGACGCATGGGCAACTCCCTAAGCGATGTGTGTCGAAGAGTGGAACGGGCCCGCGGTTGGAGCCGGGAACGGCCGCAGTGCGGCCGCCTTCCACCGCCCGGGCGAAACGCGCGCTAAGGCCGCGCAGGCCGGGAACCGCTCAGGTCCCGCCGGGTGACCACGCGATGAGCGCAACCATCGGCACGCCCTTCAGGTGATCGGGTCGTGGACGGTGACGAGCTTGGTGCCGTCCGGGAAGGTTGCCTCGACCTGCACGTCGTTGATCATCTCGGCGATGCCGTCCATCACCTGGTCGGGCCGCAGCACCTGGCGACCGCTCTGCATGAGCTCGGCGACGGTCCGGCCGTCCCGGGCACCTTCCACGACGTGGTCGGTGATCAGCGCGACCGCTTCCGGGTAGTTGAGCTTCAAACCGCGATCAAGCCGTTGGCGCGCCAGGCCGGCCGCCACGTGGACGAGCAGCTTGTCGCGCTCGTGAGGAGCAAGATGCATGAAGCTTCTTTAACACACCGGGTTTTGGCACCCCCGGGCTGCCCTGCGATTTTAATGCTGTTCGCTTGCCTCGTTACAACTATTTTTCCGGACTTTTACGTGGCTAACGGCTTTTCTTGAAGATCCTGTGAGCTAGCTCATCATGTGACTTCTCGGGGTCGGGATTGTGCGCCGCCCCGGGCGGGTGCACTGTGTGATCAGACGCCTGCACCCCGCCACGTCCAGCGTTCGCGCAGCCGCGCGCACGCGTCCAGCGACGAGACGAGGCAGTCATGAGCAGTGCAGCTCAGTCCGAGTTCCGCCCCGGCCTGGAGGGCGTGGTCGCCTTCCGCACGGAGATCGCCGAGCCCGACCGCGACGGCGGCGCCCTGCGCTACCGCGGTGTCGACATCGAAGACCTGGTCGGCACGGTCTCCTACGGCGACGTGTGGGCGTTGCTGGTGGACGGCGGTTTCGGCGACGGCCTGCCCGCCGCCGGCGCAACGCCGGTACCGGTGCGCACCGGCGACGTGCGCGCGGACGCGCAGGCATCCCTGGCGATGCTCGCTCCCGCCCTCGGCTTCGCACCGCTGCTCGACGTCGACGAGGCCCAGGCCCGCGAACAGCTCGCCCGCGCCTGCGCGCTCGGGCTCTCCTTCGTCGCGCAGTCCGCGCGCGGCGACCAGCCGCCGGTCCCGCTGTCGCGGATCGAGGAGGCGACCACCGCGACCGAGCAGTTCCTCACCCGCTGGCGCGGCGAACCCGACCCCACGCACGTCCGGGCGCTCGACGCGTACTGGGTGTCGGCCGCCGAGCACGGCCTGAACGCCTCCACCTTCACCGCCCGGGTGATCGCCTCCACCGGCGCCGACGTCGCGGCCTGCCTGTCCGGCGCGGTCGGCGCGATGTCCGGACCGCTGCACGGCGGCGCGCCGGCCCGCGTGCTGCCGATGATCGAGGAGGCCGAGCGCACCGGGGACGCGCGCCGCGTCGTGGAGTCGATCCTGGATCGCGGCGACCGGCTGATGGGCTTCGGCCACCGCGTCTACCGCGCCGAGGACCCGCGGGCGCGGGTGCTGCGCAACACCTGCGACCAGCTCAGCGCGCCGCGCTTCGAGGTCGCCCGCGAGCTGGAGCAGGCGGCGCTGTCCGTGCTGCGGGAACGCCGCCCGGACCGGCAGATCGAGACCAACGTGGAGTTCTGGGCCGCGGTGGTGCTCGACTTCGCGGAGGTGCCCACGGCGATGATGCCCGCGATGTTCACCTGCGCCCGGCTGGCGGGCTGGGCGGCGCACATCATGGAGCAGAAGCGCACCGGCCGCCTGGTGCGCCCGTCGGCGCAGTACATCGGCCCGGGCCCCCGGTCCCCGCAGGACGTCCCGGGCTGGGACCAGCTGGACCAGCTGATCGCCCCGGTCTGATCGGCGCCTTCCGCAGGTGGCGGCACGTGAGCGTTTTGAGGGGCCATAGCACCGCAAAACGCTCACGCTCCCATCGCGGGCACACCCTCTGCCCAGCACCGACGCAACGCGCGGCGCTAGCGTGGAGTGGTGGTAGCTCCATCCTCCGACGCCCAGAAACGTCGCATGCACATCGAGTACGCCGAGGCGCTCGAAGCCGATGCGGAGATCAGCGGCGAGCGCTGCGACGACCTCGTGGAAGCGTCCGGCTACTGGCACTTCGCCGATGAGCACGGGCGCGAGGAGCGGGCGCTGGCCGCTGCGGCCGAGGCCGACGACGGCCGCAGCGTGCTCAGCGGGCGGGCCGCCTACGCCTCATTCCTGCTGACCCACGGCCGCCGCGAGGAGGGAGAGCGGGCCATGGCGCAGCTGATGCACGAGGGCTCGGAGTGCGAGTGGGCGTACGGCGAGGCCGCCGCGGGCTACCAGGCGATCGGGGCGCACCAGGAGGCCTTGCGCTGGCTCAACATCGGCGTCCAGCGGTTCGTCCCGGACCTAGGCGCCGAGGTGGAGGTGGGCGATCCCGGCTTCGAGCTGCTCCGCGAACGCGCCGACCTGCGCCACCGGCTGGGCCTTCCCGCGGACCAGTACGACGAGCTGCTCGCCCGCTCCGAGGAGCGCTCCCACGAGGTCTTCAGCCAGATCGAGGAGATCGGCAGGCAGGAGCACGCGATCCCGGCGGTCCTCTACTGGCCCGAGGCGGAGTTCGCCGAGGTCCAGCGCAGGCACCCGGAGTGGAACCCGGGCCTCACGCACGTCGAGCACCGCCGGTTCATCCAGCGGACGCTGACCGACCACCCGACCAGCGCGGTGATCGTCGCCGGTGCGCTGGACGATCTGGTCGCCTTCGCCGAGTCCCGCGAGCTACCGCTGGACGACCCTGCGACGCACACCGAGTTCACCGCCGAAGCGGCGCGGCTCGGGCAGGCCGCGCCGTGGCCGCCGGAGCGCAACGACGCCTGCTGGTGCGGCTCGGCGCGCAAGTACAAGAAGTGCTGCGGAGCCCCCGGGTTCGCCTGAACGATCTCCCCCGGCGAGGTGCTGGCCAACCGGAGCGAGCCGCAGTAAGTTGCGGTTCGGCTGTTGGCAGCAGGTGCCCGTCACCTGCCGGAAACCCTGCTGCAACACTTGAGCCGAACCGGCAACGGCGCCGGTCAGCAGGCCACTGGCGCGCGGGGGCGAGGTCTTGCCCCTGCACGATCACCACGACAACGCCCGGAGGCGCCGGCATGACGCAGGCCGAGACCATCGACCCGACCACCTTGAAGCTGCCCGACGAGTTCCAGCCCGCCGACGGCCGCTTCGGCTGCGGTCCGTCCAAGGTGCGCAGCGAGCAGCTGGCCCGGCTGGCCGGCGAAGGTGCCGAGGTGATGGGCACCTCGCACCGCCAGAAGCCGGTGAAGTCCCTGGTCGGACGGGTCCGCGAGGGGATCCAGGAGCTGTTCTCCCTGCCGGAGGGCTACGAGGTCGTGCTCGGCGTCGGCGGCACCACGGCGTTCTGGGACGCGGCGACCTTCGGCCTGATCCGCGAGCGCTCGCTGCACCTGACCTACGGCGAGTTCTCCTCGAAGTTCGCCAAGGCCGCCAAGACGGCCCCGTTCCTGGGCGACCCGCTGGTCGTCTCGGCCGAGCCGGGTGACGCCCCGGAGCCGGTGTCGGACCCGAGCGCCGACCTGATCGGCTGGGCGCACAACGAGACCTCCACCGGCGTGATGCTCGCGCCGACCCGCCCGGCGGGCTCCGAGCACGCGCTGATCGCGGTCGACGCGACCTCCGGCGCGGGCGGGCTGGCGTTCAACGCCGCCGACGTCGACGTCTACTACTTCGCGCCGCAGAAGTGCTTCGCCGCCGACGGCGGGCTGTGGCTGGCCGCGATGAGCCCGGCCGCGATCGAGCGGATCGGCGAGATCGGCTCCTCGGACCGCTGGGTGCCGGAGTTCCTGTCGCTGCCCACCGCGCTGGACAACTCGCGCAAGGACCAGACCTACAACACCCCCGCGGTGGCCACGCTGTTCCTGCTCGCCGACCAGATCGAGTGGATGAACGGCCAGGGCGGCCTGGACTGGTGCGTGCAGCGCACCCGCGAGTCCTCGCAGCGGCTCTACGACTGGGCCGAGGCCTCGGAGTTCGCCACCCCGTTCGTCACCGACCCGGCCAAGCGCTCCCAGGTGGTCGGCACCATCGACTTCGCCGACTCGGTGGACGCCGCCGCGGTGGCGAAGGCGTTGCGCGCCAACGGCATCGTGGACACCGAGCCGTACCGCAAGCTGGGCCGCAACCAGCTGCGCATCGGCATGTTCCCGGCGATCGAGCCGGATGACGTCACCGCGCTGACGAAGTCCATCGACTGGGTGGTCTCGCAGCTGTCCTGACGACGCAGCGCTGCCGGGGTCCCCGCGGACCCCGGCAGTTTCTCCCTTGAGACCACAACACTGAGTGAAAATCAACCACTCTCGGTGAGGTTCACCAAATATGAGTGGTTTTACTGGTTCGCTCAGGCGGCCCCTTTCCGGCAAGATCGAGGCCGGGAGGACGACCAACTGCCGCACGGCATGCCCGGCGAGCCTCCCGCGTCAAGGCGGCGCGCCGGGTTACCGTCACAGCTTGGTGACATGTAGGTCGGTGGGAGGCACGCGTATGCGATCGCTGCGAGTGGTCGGGCTCGACGAGGACGGTGAATCCGTCATCTGCGAGGACCCGGAGAACGGCGAGCGCTTCACCGTGCCCGCCGACGAACGACTGCGCGCCGCGGCCCGCGGTGACCTCACCAGGCTCGGCCAGGTCCAGATCGAGATGGAGTCGCAGATGCGACCGCGCGAGATCCAGGCCCGCATCCGCTCCGGCGCGTCGGTCGAGCAGATCGCCGAGGCCTCCGGCATCCCGGAGCACCGCGTCGAGCGCTACGCCTACCCGGTCCTGCTGGAACGCCGCCAGATCGCCGAGATGGCCCAGCGCGGGCACCCGGTCCGCGAGGACGGCCCGGACGTGCAGACCCTCGGCGAGGTCGTCGCGCACACCTTCGGGATGCGCGGCCACGACTACGCCGAAGCCGACTGGGACGCCTGGCGCGGCGAGGACGGCAAGTGGGTCGTCCAGCTGACCTGGCAGGCCGGCCGCTCCGAGAACCTCGCCCACTGGGTGTTCCACCCGGGCGCGCACGGCGGCACCGTCGCGGCGCTCGACGACCACGCGGCCGACCTCCTCGACCCGTCGCCCAACCGCCCGCTCCGCACCGTCCGCCCGGTCACCGAGCTGGCGCGCGAAGCGCTCCAGCTCGACCAGCAGGGGATGTCGGCGGAGCCGACGGCCCCGGCACCGCCGCCGGAGGCCCCGGTGGCGCCTGCGCCACCGCTGGCCGAGGCCCCGACGCTCGACCTCGACACCGGAGCCCCGGAGCGACCGGCGGAGCCGGGAGCGGAGCAGCCCGCGGCGGAGAGCGCCGAAGGCGCGACCGCCGAGGAGGCGGAGGACGACGCGGCGCGCAAGGCGGAGCCGCGCCGCGGGCGGAAGAGCCACCCGATCGTCCCGTCGTGGGAGGACGTCCTCCTCGGAGTCCGCTCCCACCGCTGAACGAGAACCCGCGGAAGGCCGGGGCGAGCACGAGCTCACCCCGGCCTTCTGCTGTCCGCACCAACTCCGGGCATTCGGCACCAACTCCGGGCATTCGGCACCGACTCCAGGCACGACGTCGGATCGTTGGGTCCCGACATGCCGATGGAGTGGACGATTCGCCTGGCCCGGGGACCGACATGTGCAATTTCAATTGAAATCGGACGTCCGATTTCAATTGAAATTGCACAACCACCCGACGCACCACCGGGGCTCAGGGCGGTCAGACGTGCGGGGTGTAGGGGCTCAGGAGGGTGAGGAGGAGGACCAGCCAGGCCAGGACGATGCCCGCCGCTGTTCCGTAGGCGACCCAGCGCCACACCGCTATTCGGCGGCCCAGCCAGATCGAGGGGGCGAAGCCCGCCGCCACCGCCAGGTTCACCACTGCGGCCAGGACGCCGCTGACGTCCGCCAGGCCCAGCGTCACCACCACCAGGGTGGTCGTCGCGATCGCCGCGATGATCGCGCTCACCGCCAGGCCCGGGCCCCAGGGCGTCGGTTCCTCGCGCGGCACCGGGAGCGCGTAGCGGCGGGGGGCCGGTGGGCGCGGGCGGCCGATGCGGTCGAGGCGGCCGCTGAGCGGGTCGAGGTAGCCGATCTGGCCGCCGGTTTCCGCTGCCAGTCGCATCGCCAGCTGGCGGCCGCGCTTCGAGATCAGTTCGCGGTCGCCGGGCTCCGCGGCCTCGTGCGCCGTTTCCGCGACGTGCGCCCATTCGTGCAGCGCTTCGACCAGCGAGTCGGGCAGCCGCAGGCGCCCCGGGTCCACCTCGTGGTCGACGTCGCGCACCAGGACCGCGCGGCCGGAGCGCGCGTGCAGTTCCCAACCGGGCTCGCGCATCACGCCCCGCTCATCGCATTGAAGGCGATCGCCCCGGCCGTCGCGACGTTGAGCGAATCGACCCCGCCGGCCATCGGGATCCGCACCGCCAGGTCGGCCGCGGTGATCGCTTCCTCGGTGAGGCCGGGGCCCTCCGAGCCGAGCAGGACCGCGACCCGCCCCTCGTCCAGCGCCGCATCGCGAAGAGATTTCGCATCCGCTCGGGGCGTCAGCGCGGCGAGGCGAAAGCCGTTGTCGCGCAGCAGCTTGAGATCTTCCGGCCAGGACTCCAGGTGCGCGAACGGCACCCGCAGCACGTGTCCCATCGACACCCGGACGCTGCGCCGGTACAGCGGGTCCGAACAACCGGCGCCCAGGAGCACGCCGTCGACGCCGAGCGCGGCAGCGTTGCGGAACAGCGCGCCCAGGTTCTCGTGGTCGCCGATGCCCTCGAGCACCACCAGGCGGCGGGACCGCTCGATCAGCTCGGCGGGCGGGATCACCGGGGCGCGGTCGGCCACGGCTAGCACGCCGCGGTTGAGGTGGAAGCCGACGACCTGCGCCATCACGTCGGCGCTCGCGACGTAGGCGGGCACGTCGAGGGCGGCGGTGGCACCGGCCAGCGCCTCGATCCGGCGGCGCACCCCGAACAGCGCGCGCACCGGGTACGGCGAAGCGAGCAACCGCTCCACCACCACGACGCCTTCGGCGATCACCAGCCCACGCCCGCCGGGCCGGTCCGGCCGGCGATCCGCGCGCGACAGATCGCGGAAGTCGTCGACCCGTGGATCGTCGACTTCACTGATCTCGACCATGTGCGTCACGTACCGCATTCTCGCACCCGTCGCCCCGGCCGGTGTTCCCCGCCGGGTTCCGGCACCCCCGCGTGGGTACGTTCGAAGCATGGTTCAGCTTGGTGGCACAGCACTCGACGTCTTCCCCATCTGCCTCGGTGGCAACGTCTTCGGCTGGACGGCCGATCGCGACGAGTCCTTCGCCGTCCTCGACGGCTACGCGGCGGCGGGCGGCAACTTCATCGACTCCGCGGACATGTACTCGGCCTGGGCACCGGGCAACTCCGGCGGCGAATCCGAAACGATCATCGGCGAGTGGCTGCGCGCCCGCGGCAACCGGGACGACGTGGTCGTCGCGACCAAGGTGGGCTGGCTGCCGCAGCGCAGCGGCCTTTCGGCGGCGAACATCGCGGCGGCTGCGGAAGATTCACTGCGCCGCCTGGGTGTCGACCACATCGACCTCTACTACGCCCACGGCGACGACCCGACGGTCCCGCTGGCCGAGACGCTGGGCGCCTTCGACGCGCTGGTGCGCGCGGGCAAGGTCCGCTACATCGCGGCGTCCAACTACACCGCACCGCGGCTCGCCGAGTCGCTGGCGGTCTCCCGCCGCGAGGGATTGGCCGAATTCACCGCGCTGCAACCGAAGTACAACCTCGTGGAGCGCGCCGGGTTCGAGGGTGAGCTCGCGGAGCTGTGCGCACAGGAGAACCTGGGCGTGGCACCGTACTACGGGCTCGCCAGAGGGTTTCTGACCGGCAAATACCGTCCGGCGCAGGACAACTCGGACAGCCCGCGCGCCGAAGGCGCCCGCGCGTACCTGGACGATCGCGGTCTCCGGGTGCTCGCCGCCCTGGACGAGATCGCAACGCTGCGTAATGCCCCGGTGGCATCGATCGCGTTGTCCTGGCTGCGCGCGCAACGCACCGTCACCGCCCCGATCGCCAGCGCCCGCACCGCGGATCAGCTCGCCGACCTGCTGCTCGCCGCCGAATTGGAGCTCACCGCGGCGGAGGTGCGGAGGCTCGACGACGCCTCCGTTTGACGGCCTCGACACTCCGTTCGCTGACACCGTTTTGGCCGCTGGATCGCCGGGTACCGATGTGTCACGGTGGTTTCCCCAGCGCTGCGCGCTGACGTGCTGCCGACCGAGCGGAGAGACGGCATGGGACGGCACGTGGACGACCGAGGTTTCAATCCGGTGGACCGGCAGCGGTATCGGAACAAGATGCAGCGCGGTCTGGACGCTCTGGCCCGGATGCTCGCCGACGGCAACTTCTCCTTCCCGCGCCAGCAGATGGGGCTGGAGATGGAGTTGTGCCTGGTGGGGTCAGGCATGGAGCCGTCGATGTCCAACGCCGAGGTGCTGGAGAAGATCGACGAGCCGGCCTTCACCACCGAGCTCGGCCAGCAGAACATCGAGCTCAACGTGGAGCCGCGGGTGCTGGCCGGGGACAGCGCGCTGCGGTTGGAGGAGCGGATGCGCGCCGCGCTGCGGCGGGCCGACGACAGCGCGCACGACACCGGCGCGAAGATCGTCATGATCGGCACGCTGCCCACCCTGCGCAGCGCGCACTTCGACCCGGGCTGGCTGTCCCGCAATCCGCGCTACTCGCTGCTCAACGAGCAGATCTTCCTGGCCCGCGGCGAGGAAATGCTGCTGGACATGGAGGGCGAGCCGCTCGGCGAGGGCTACCACTCCGAGCGGCTGCACTCCTACGCCAACTCGATCCTGCCGGAGTCGGCGTGCACCTCGGTCCAGCTGCACCTGCAGGTCGCCCCGGAGGACTTCGCCGCGCACTGGAACGCCGCGCAGTGCCTGGCCGGGGTGCAGGTGGCGATCGGCGCGAATTCACCGTTCCTGCTGGGCAAAGCGCTCTGGCACGAGACCCGGATCCCGCTGTTCCTGCAGGCCACCGACACCCGCCCGGTGGAGCTGAAGAACCAGGGCGTGCGGCCGCGGGTGTGGTTCGGGGAGCGGTGGATCACCTCGATCTTCGACCTGTTCGAGGAGAACGTCCGCTACTTCCCGGCGCTGCTGCCCGATCCGGAGGAGGAAGATCCGGTGGCCGCGCTCGACGCCGGGCGGGCGCCGACGCTGGCCGAGCTGCGGCTGCACAACGGCACGATCTGGCGCTGGAACCGCCCGGTGTACGACCTGGTGGACGGGGTTCCGCACCTGCGCATCGAGAACCGGGTGCTGCCCTCCGGGCCGTCGGTGGTGGACATCGTCGCCAACGCCGCGTTCTTCTACGGCGCCCAGCGCGCGCTCACCGAACAGGACCGTCCCCTGTGGACTCAGATGTCCTTCGCCGCGGCCGAGGAGAACCTGTTCTCCGGTGCTCGCAGCGGTTTCGACGCCCACCTGTACTGGCCGGGCACCGGCTGGGTCGCCCCGGACGAGCTGGTGATGCGCCGCCTGCTGCCGATGGCGCACGAAGGGCTCCGCGCGTGCGGTGTCTCCGACGAGGCACGCGAGCGGTACCTGGGCGTGATCGAGCAGCGCTGCCTGGCCCGCCGCAACGGCGCGACGTGGCAGCGCGAAACGGTGGCCCGCCTGGAGGAGCGGGGCGCGAATCGCCACGAAGCCCTGACCCGCATGCTGGAGCACTACATCGCGCTGGCCGACGGAGGCGACCCGGTCCACACCTGGCCGGTGGGCTAGCCGGTCACTCCGGTGATGGTGAGGGTCGGCCGTCCGTTGTGGTCGGCCAGGTGGGCTTCGACGCCGAAGACGTCGGCCAGCAGGCGCTCGTCGAGGACTTCCGCGGGTGCTCCGGTCGCCGCGATGCGGCCGGAGTCCAGCACCGCCAGCCGGTCGCAGAACTCCACCGCCAGCCGGAGGTCGTGCAGCGTCAGCAGCACGGTCAGGCCGCCGGCTGCGAGTTCGCGCAGCAGCGCCAGGACTCCGTACTGGTGACGCAGGTCGAGGTGGTTCGTCGGCTCGTCGAGCACCAGGACCTGCGGCTGCTGCGCGAGCGCCCGCGCGATCGAGGTCCGCTGCCGCTCACCGCCCGAGAGCAGGCGCACATCGCGCTCCGCCTCCGCCAGCAGGCTCGTGGCCCGCAGCGCATCGTCGACGATCGCGTGGTCGGCCGCGCCCATCCGGTCCAGCAACCCGAGGTGCGGGATCCGGCCCTGCGACACCACTTCGCGCACGGTGAGCGCCGCGCGGGCCTCCGTCTCCTGCGTCGTCGCGGCCAGGACGCGCGCCAGCTGGCGCCGCCCGGCCGCCGCAACGCCGGCGACCTCCACCGTCCCGGCCGCCGGTTGGACCGCTCGGTAGAGCGTGCGCAGCAGGGTCGTCTTGCCGCTGCCGTTGGGGCCGACGAGGCCGAACACCTCCCCGGCCCGCACGTCGACGTCCACATCGGACAGCACCGCCCGGCCGCCCAGCTGCACCTGGACTCCGCTGACCCGCAGGCTCATGCGATCCTCCGTCGCCGCCGCAACATCACCAGGAACACCGGGCCGCCGACCAGCGCGGTGAGCACTCCCACCGGCAGTTCCGAAGGCGCGACGACCAGCCGCGCCACCAGGTCGGCCAGCACCAGGAACACCGCGCCGAGCAGCGCCGACACCGGCAGCAGTCGGTGTGCCTCGGAGCCCACCAGGAAGGTGGCCGCGTGCGGCACCAGCAGCCCGACGAACACGATCCCGCCCGCCACCGAAACGGCCGTCCCGGCCAGCAGCGAGATCGCGACCAGGCAGCACGTCCGGAACACGCGCGCGTTGATCCCGAGCGCCGCCGCAGCGTCGTCACCGCTGTGCAGGACGTTCATCCACCGCCCCGAAGCGGCCGCCGCGATCAGCCCGAGCGCCAGCACCGCGGCGGGCACCGGCAGCGACTCCCAGCGCACGGCTCCGAGCCCGCCGCTGATCCAGAACATCACCTGCTTGGCCTGATCACCGGTGCCGAAGGCGTGCAGCACGAACGAGGTCATGGCGAACGCCACCTGCCCGACAGCCAGCCCGCCGAGCACCAGCGTCGTCACCGACCCGGAACGCCCGGAGACGGCCAGCACGATCAGCAGCGCCGTCAGCCCGCCCAGGAACGCCACCAGCGGCAGGCCCACCGCACCCGCACCGATGCCCAGCACGATCGTCAGCGACACCGCGAACCCGGCGCCCTCGGACACCCCGAGCAGGTACGGGTCGGCCAGCGGGTTGCCCGTGACCAGCTGCGCGATCGCCCCGGACAGCGCCAGCGCGGCGCCGACCAGCACGCCACCGACCACCCGCGGCATCCGCGAGTCGAAGACGATCGCCGCGCGCGCCGGGCGCCAGTCCGGCTCGATCCACGGCAGCACCGGCTCCAGCACGATCCGCCACACCTGCCCCAGCGGCAACCGCACGGAACCCAGCGAGATCGCCAGACCACCGACCACCACCAACGCGACCAGCAACGCGGCGTAGACCAGCAAGAGCCTCTTGCCTGTTCCGCCTCCCCGTGCCGCCTCTCTGCGATTCACAGTGGTGGTTGCACCCTGCTCGATCTTGCGTTTCGCGGTTTCTCGTGGCTGGGTTGCGTCACGGTCCCCTGAGGTGCGGTTGGGGTTTGACTCCGGGCTGCTCATTTGCCGTGGAGGTCCCGCGCGAGGCGTTCGACGGCGGCCGGGAACCTGATGCCCTCGGTGAGCTCAACAAGCGGGATGGTGCTGAACCGGCGGTCGCGCACCGCGGGTGTGCCCGAGACCAGCGGGTGCCCTTCGAGGTAGGCCTGCTTGTGCTGCACCGGGGCACCGAGGTAGTCGACGAGCACGATCGCCGCCGGGGCCCGCGTGGCGACCTGCTCCCAGCTGACGTCCTCGAAGACCTTCGGCACGTCGCCGAAGACGTTGCGCGCGCCTGCCCTGGTCAGCGCGTCGTTGCCGACACCGTTGCCGCCCAGGGTGAACGCGGTCTGCTCGCCGGAGTCGTACACGAAGACGTCGACCGGTGCCACGCCCTGGAGCCGCTGCTCGACCGCCCGGACCCGCTCCTCGATGCCGGCGTTGAGCTGCCGCGCGTTGTCCTGCAGGCCGAGCGCCTCGCCGAACATCGAGATGTCGGCCAGCAGCGCGTCCATCCCGGCCGGTTCGCTCGCGCAGGACTCCGACAGCAGCAGGGTGTTGATGCCGTTCTTCGCGAACGCCTCGCGGCCGCGGCCCTCGGCCTCGTCGAAGGCGCTGGCGTAGCCGCCGACGACCAGGTCGGGCTCGGCTTCGAGGATGCGCTCGTAGGACGGGTAGCGGTCGGACAGCAGCGGCACGTCGGCGTAGCCGGCGGCGACCTCCGGCGGTGGCACGTGGTCGTCCGGGAAGGCGGTGCCGACGAGGCGGTCGCCCAGCCCGAGCGCCACCAGGATCTCCGTGGCGTGCTGGTTGAGGCTCACCACGCGCTGCGGCGGGCGCGCGAACGTCTCGACGCTGCCGCAGTTCTCCACGCGCAAGCCGTCCGCCTGCGATTCGGCCGCAGTGCAGCCGGTCAGGAACAGCGCGGCCATGATCAGGGCGAAGGTGCGGCGCATCGTGCCTTCCGAGGTCGTGCGCGGATGCGCGAGACCAGGACCGCACGCGGCGTTCCCAGACCCCGACCGCAGACCGCGACAGTCGTTGGAGCCATCCCTCGCGGAGCGGGCGATCGGGCTCGCCGCGACGTGCGCGGCCTACCGTTGCGGGTCAGCGCCGGACTTCGACCGGCTTCTCCCGCTCGCGGGGTCGAAAGAGGATGCTGCCCCACGCGTCGAGCCCGGTCAACCGGTCGAATTCCCGCTCCGCGCCACGTTTGCGCAGTTCATCGAGGCTGTTCGCGCAACGCGCCCGGCAGATGAGATCAACGCCTCCATCCGGGCTAGTTGCAATAGGGTGGCAGTAGCTAGAGTCTGTCGACAGCGAAGGGAGAAGGCTCGATGGCGCAGTACGTGTTGCCGGAGTTGGATTACGACTACGCGGCGTTGGAGCCGGCGATCGCCGGTGAGATCAACGAGTTGCACCACAGCAAGCACCACGCGACCTACGTCAAGGGCGCCAACGACACGATCGAGAAGATCGCCGAGGCGCGGGAGAAGGGTGACTTCTCGTCGATCGTGGGGCTGGAGACCACGCTGGCGTTCCACCTGGCGGGGCACTCGCTGCACCTGGTGTGGTGGAAGATCCTCTCGCCCAACGGTGGGGACAAGCCGACCGGTGAGCTGGCGGCGGCGATCGATGAGGACTTCGGTTCCTTCGACGCGTTCCGGGCTCAGATGGAGGCGGTGTCGGGCACGATCCAGGGCAACGGCTGGGGTGTGCTGGCGTGGGATCCGGTGGGTCGGCGGCTGGTGACGCAGCAGTTGCGGGATCACCACTCGAACCTGTCGATCGCCACGACGCCGCTGCTGGTGTTCGACATCTGGGAGCACGCGTACTACCTGCAGTACCGCAACGTGAAGGCGGACTACATCAAGCAGTTGTGGAACGTGGTGGACTGGGACGAGGTCGGCAAGCGCTTCGCCGACGCCCGCGCCGGCTACAACGGCCTGCGCCTGCCCACCGCCTGACGAGCGGTCCGGCTTCCCGCCTGCCGCGATTTCAATTGAAATCGGATCTTCGATTTCAATTGAACTTGCGGTCACCGTCGGTGTGTCGGGCGCCCGACACACCGACGGTGGGTCGGGGTCGACGCGATTTCAATGGAAATCGGACGTCTGATTTCCATTGAAATCGCAGGGAGGACCTCCTGATCGTGCGGCTTCGCCGGGGATCTACGCGCGGATCTCCGGCGGGGTGCGCACCCGGGTCTCGGCAGTGAGTGCTCCGACAAGCCAGCTGCCGAAAATGATCGAGCCCCGGCCGCCCGAAGGCGACCGGGGCTCGATCTGTTCCCGAACTGACTGCCGCTCCCACCACGAAGCGGACGAGACTTAGGTTAGCCTACCCTGTCAGACGCACGCAACCCCCCGGCGCCGGAAAGTCAGCACTCCGGCTCCGACCAGCGCCGCGACCAACGACACCAGCCCGCCGAGCAGGATCGGCCAGCGCGGCCCCAGCAGCTCGGCCAGCCACCCGGAGGCCAGTCCGCCCAGCGGCTTGCCGCCCATGAACAACAGCATGTAGAGGCCCATCACGCGACCGCGCATGGTCGGGTCCACGCCCAGCTGCACGGTCGCGTTCGCGGTCGTCGTGAAGGTCATGACCGCGATCCCGACCGGGATCAGCGCCCCCGCGAACAGCTGGTAGCTCGGCATCAGCGCCGCACCGGCCTCCAGCGCGCCGAACACCGCGGCACCCAACAGCAGCAGCCGCATCCGCGGCCCTCCGCGACCGCTGCGCCGCGCCGCCAGCGCCGCACCGGTCAAGGTGCCCACGGCCAGCATCGTGATCAGCAGTCCGTAGCCGTCGGCGTCGCGGTGGAACACGTTGCGCGCCATCACGGCGAAGGTGTTCTCGAAGTTCATGCCGAAGGTGCCGACGAAGAACACCAGCACCATGACCACGGTCAGGTCCGGCCGGCCGAGCACGTACCGCACGCCAGCGCGCAGCTGGCCGCGCTCCTTCGGCGCGCGACCGGCGCGGTGCAGCGCCGCGACGTCCATCAGTAGCAACCCGGCGACCACCGCGGCCGAGCTGGCGCCGTTGAGCAGGAAGACCCAGCCGGTGCCGATCGCGGTGATCAGCACCCCGGCGATGGCCGGTCCGACGATGCGGGCCAGGTTGAAGGTCATCGAGTTGAGCGCGACGGCGTTGGTGAGCTGCGCGGGGCCGACCATCTCGACGACGAACGACTGCCGCACCGGCGCGTCGACGGCCGCGAAGCAGCCGAGCACGAAGCACAGCACGTAGACGTGCCAGAGCACCGCGATGCCGCTGACGTCGAGCAACCCGAGCACGAGCCCGCACACGCCGAGGGCGGTCTGGGTGGCGATCAGCACGCGCCGCTTGTCGAAGCGGTCGGCGAGCACACCCGCCCACAGGGTGAGCAGCAGCGTCGGGAGGAACTGGAGCGCGACCGCCACGCCGAGGGCGGCCGGACTGCCGCCGGAGAGCTCCAGGACCAGCCAGTCCTGCGCGGCGCGCTGCATCCAGGTGCCGGTCAGCGAGACGACCTGGCCCGATGCGTAGTAGCGGTAGTTGCGCTCGCGCAGCGAGCGGAACATGCCCGCGCTCGTGTCCGATGTGGACACCTGAGTGCGGTTGACCTGACCTTCGCCGGTATCCGTTCCGACGCGTGACCCGGGTTGGTCAACCACTCTGGTGCTTACCGCCTCTCGGTGGGTGCGCTCATCGGCCCGCCAGCCGGTCGATGATCTCCGCGGCCCGGAACAGCACCGCGCGCTCCTCGTCGGTGAGGTCCACCAGCTGCTGGTCCAGCCAGCGCTCGCGAGCGGAGACCTCTTCCTCGATGCGGGCCCGCCCCGCGTCGGTCACCTCGACGATGGCCTGGCGGCCGTCGGTCGGGTGGGCGCGGCGGACGACCAGACCGGCGTCTTCCAGGGCCGCGATCACCCTGGTCATCGACGGCGGCTGGACGCCTTCCCGCGCGGCAAGCTCGCCCGGCGTCAGCGCTCCCGCCTTGTGCAGGCAGGACAGCGCGGAGAGCTGGGAGAGCGTGATCTTCGAATCGCCGCTCTGCGCGCGCAGGCGGCGGTTCAGGCGAACCACTGCGAGCCGCAGCCGACTCGCCAGGGTGCGCTCGCGTTCCGCAATATCGGACACGTCGTTAGTCTACCAAACTATATCGGGGGAAATCGGACGAACTGATCCACTCAGTGGCCGTCCACCCTAATGATCCAGCCGCCCGACGTCTCCTGTTCATACCCGAAACGACGCATCTCAAGCCCCCGTGAGCGTTTCGGTGCGTCCTGGCACCCCGAAACGCTCGCGTGCGTTGGCCTGGTCAGATGCCGAAGACGGCGCTGATCGGCGCGGCCGCGAAGTACAGCACGAAGGCCGCCGCCACCACCCACATCAGCGGGTGGATGGTGCGGATCTTGCCGGTGAACACCCGCAGCAGCACGTAGCTGACGAAGCCCGCGCCGATGCCGTTGGCGATCGAGTAGGTGAACGGCATGACCACGATCGTCAGGAAGGCGGGCAGCGCGATGCTGAAGTCCGAGAGGTCGATCTGCTTGATCTGGCCGATCATCATCGCCCCGACCACGATCAGCGCCGGAGCCGCCGCCTCCACCGGGATGACCTGGTAGAGCGGGGTGAAGAACATCGCCGCCAGGAACAGCAGGCCGGTGACCACGTTCGCCAGCCCGGTCCGCGCGCCCTCCGCGATGCCCGACGCCGACTCCACGAACACGGTGTTCGAGCTGGCCGAGCCGACACCACCGGCGACCGCGCCGACGCCCTCGACGGCCAGCGCCTTGCCGATGCCCGGCAGGTTGCCGTCCTTGTCGGCCAGCCCGGCCTCCTTGCCCAGCCCGGTCATGGTGCCCATGGCGTCGAAGAAGTTCGCCAGCACCAGCGTGAACACCAGCAGCGCGGCGGCCAGCGCCGGCAGCCGGGTCCAGGCGCCGAAGGAGATGTCGCCGACCAGCGACAGGTCCGGCAGCCCGGCGATCTGCTCCGGCACCGCCGGGTAGCCCAGGTTCCAGCCGTAGGGGTTGGTGCCCTTGGACGGCCCGGCGTGGAACACCGACTCGATGATGATCGACAGCACCGTGGTGACCGCGACGCTGATCAGGATTCCGCCGCGCACCTTGCGCGCCACCAGCACCGAGGTCAGCACCAGGCCGAAGACGAACACCGCGGTCGGCCACGAGGCGATCGAGCCCTCGATGCCCAGCCCCACCGGCACGGTGGTGTTGGCCTCGTCCGGCAGCCGCCGCACGAACCCGGCGTCGACCAGGCCGACGAAGGAGATGAACACGCCGACGCCGACCGCGATGGCGGCCTTCAGCTCGGGTGGCACCGCGTTGAACACGGCGGTCCGGAATCCGGTGGCGACCAGGATCAGGATGACGACGCCGTCGATGACCACCAGGCCCATCGCTTCCGGCCAGGTCACCTGCGGCGCGATGGTCACGGCCAGCAGCGTGTTGATGCCGAGCCCGGCGGCGATCGCGAACGGGTAGTTGGCGATGAGACCGAACAGGATGGTCATCACGCCCGCGACCAGCGCGGTCGCCGCGGCGACCTGCGACACGGGCAGGATGTTGCCCAGCACGTCGCGCTTGGCGCCGGCGTCGTCGGCGGAGTAGCTGCCCAGGATCAGCGGGTTCAGCACGATGATGTAGGCGACCGCGACGAAGGTGACGATGCCACCGCGCACCTCGCGGGAGATGCTGGAACCACGCTCGGTGATCTTGAAGTACTGGTCCAGCAATGATTTCTTGCTCTTGGTCTCGTCCACCATCGTGCTTCCCATCACCGCGCCGGAGCGCGCGTTCACCTACCGGAGGTAGCCTGCCTGACGTGGCACAGGACAGCGAACCCACCCCCACCGCAGCAGGTCACCGACCTGTTCCCCACCTGCCCCGCAGGCTGGCGGACCCGACGCCGGTGGTGCTCACCGGCACCGCGCTGTGGCTCGTCGGAACGGTGGCGTTCGCGCTGAGCGGCAACCTGCACATCGAGTTCTGGACCTGCGTAGCCGGCGTGACACTCGGTGTCATCGGCTACGGAGTGTTCCGCTGGCAGCGCTCGGCCGCCCGCCGAGGTTCCCGAGGAGCCTGGCAGGGCCTTTCCGGCCTCGACGACTGAGACGCCTGCCGCACCTCCGGCCAGTCCTGGACAGAAGATCGTTTTCACGGGCCGCATGATGCCGAATCCACCCATGGATCTTGGCGACCGGCTAACCTGCGAGATCGTCACCAGTTCGGAGACTTGACCAGAACGCGGGGAGCGCAGCGGAAGTGCCCAAGCTCGACGTCGACCGACTCGAATACGCAATCCTGGCCGAACGCGCCGGCCTCACTCGCATCCCGATGGTCGCCGCGTACAGCCACTACGGGACGCAGGTCCAGGACATACCGCGCGAGTTCAACGCCGCCGAGCAGCGCGTCCGCGACCGCGGCCTGGTCAACCCGAGCGGCGTGAACGACCGGGTCATGGAGCTGCTGGGCATCTACGCGCACGCCAGCGTCGAGTACGACCTCCGCTTCTCCTCGCAGAAGGGCGCCGAGCTCCGCGCGGCGGTGACGAAGGCCAGCAAGACCGCAGTGCGCACCGTCGTCAGCGGCGACCGGATCATCCTGGAACCGGTCCACCCGAACGACCTGATCCCGTCGCTGATCTCGGTGCTCCCCGAGCACCAGCCGGCCAAGATCCGCCCGCCGCTGTCGATCGACCTGCAGGACGTGCGCGCGGCCATGGCCGAAGCGAGCCGCCAGGGCGAGGACCCGCGAGCGATCGAGCAGGCCCTGCGGGCGCGCGGCGTGAACCCGGCGAACTTCCGCAAGATGACCCAACTTCTCGAAGGTCCGCGGCTGGGCCTCGGCGAAGTCGGCGTGACGATCTGGGATGACCGGGGCAAGGAGCACCGCGGCGACCAGACGATCCGGATCATCGACCTGCAGCTCGGGCGGACGGCGGTCTACAACAGCAGCAACCAGCGGATGTTCGCGGGCGCGGACCTGAGCACGTTCACCCGCGTCCTCGGCGAGCTGGCGACGCACACCCGCCGGGCAGCGGCAGAAGCAGCCCGGTGGTGACCGCCATCCGGACCAAGGTGAGCAGTATCACTGGACCAAACGGATCAATCTGACAACAACAGGGAACCGGAAACGGACCAAGCTCCGTCACACCGGTGCGCGAGCGAGCAACGACCTGGCAAGCTAAGCGAGACGTGTACCTGTTCTAGGGGACAAGGGGGTAGGACGAGGTGGCATTCTGGGACGGGGTCAGCAAAGCCGTGGGCGCAGCAGCGAACAAGGCGATGATCCACACCGCGATCAACAGTGGGGGCACCGCGCAGTCGGCGTCGTTCTCGGTTGACATCGAGCAGATCCCGGGTCTGATCGCCTCCTACGAGGATGCGCGGGAGAAGATGGAGCGGATCCTCCAGAAGGCGCAGCAGCTGGGGAACCTTCAGAAGCCCGGCGAGGACGAAGTGAGCACGCAGCTCACGGAGTCGCTCAAGGAGATGGCCGGGCACAAGGAAGGCTGCTTGTCCTGGGCGGTTGCCGACGGCGTCAAGCGCCTCACCAATCAGATCGAGCAGCTGAAGGCCGCACAGCGCGAGTACCAGACGGCCGACGAGAACGCTACCGCCCGCCAAGTTTAAGGACGATTCACGTGCAACGCCGCGCCAGCATCACCGCTGTTTCTCTTCTGGCAGTTCTGGGCATTTCGGCCTGTTCGCCGGGTGAGCCGACTCCGCCCCCGAGCTCTGCTGCCGAAACACCGTCGGACACGGCATCGTCGGTGCCGAAGGTGGAGAACCCCAAGAACCTCAAGGCCGTCACCAACGCCTGCGATCTGCTCACTCCTGAGCAGATTTCTCAGCTGGGCGGCGGCGGCCAGCCTGAAGAGGACACATCGGCGTACGGCGAGACGCAGTGCTACTGGTCTGGTGACGCGTTCGCAGTGGGTGTGGCGGTCAACACCACCTCTGGTGGCCCGGCCAAGATCCACGAAGCCGGCAGCTCCCGCGACAACTTCGAGCCGACGACCGTCGACGGCTACCCAGGAGCCCGGGTCGACAAGCAGGACATCCTCTGCCGCATCGAGCTGGGCGTCGCTGACGACCAATCCGTCGAGATCAACTACACCAAGCACAGCGGTGGATCTCCGGAAATGGACGACTCGTGCGGCTTCGCCGAGAAGATCGCCAGCGAGACCCTGAAGAACATCCCGGACGCCTGATCGCGTCCGTACTTACCGCGACATAACACGAAAAGGGGGTGTGACCATGGTTCTCCCGATGATCGTTGGTGGCTACCTGCTCACACGTGAGTCTGACCGTGGTAACACGGACGAGATCATGCAGCAGGTGGGCTTCAACCACCCGCAGAAGTACCAGCAGATCCACGGGGGCTCTGGTACTTCGTCGTTGGTTTCTTCGGTGCAGGGCTGGAAGAAGGGCATCGCTGCAGACTTCGAGGAAGTCGGACGTCTCCTTGACGAAGCGAACGCCAAGGCAGGCGTTGCCTGGAGCGGTCAGGCCGCCGAGGAACACGGCAGCTCCCTCAAGCCGATGACCCAGTTCGTCCAAGACGCCAAGCTGGTCTCGGAGTCGGTCGGCGACTCCGCTGAGCAGCAGGTCCAGAACTACAGCCAGGTCAAGCACAGCATGCCGGAGCCGGTGAAGGTCGACGCGACCGACAACCTGCTCGAAAAGGGCGGCGCCTGGCTCGTCGGCGGCGAGACCGACCTGCAGAAGCAGGAGCGGGAGGCCACCGAGAAGGCCCAGGAAGCCAAGCAGCACTACGACAACTACAACCAGAGCGCGCAGAACGTCTCGCAGAGCCTGGCGCCCTACCCGAAGGCGCCGGAGATGGCGCTCGACCAGGGCTCCGGCAGCTACGGCACGAACCCGACCGTGGGGAGCATGCCGAACGCCTCCGGGATTCCCGGTGGCAGCGGCTACAGCGGCAGCACCGGTGGTGGCGGCACTGGCTCCACCGGCGGCGGTTTCGGTTCCGGCAGCGGCGGGAACGAGCTGCCTGGTGGTGGGTACACCTCCACGCCGAACGGCAGCTCCTCGCAGTGGACTTCGCCGACGCCGGGCGGCACCGGTGTGCCGAACCTGCCCGGCCCGACGACTCCTGGCGGCCCCAACCCCAACGGCCCCGGTCTCGGCCTGGGCATGATGCCTCCGACCGGTCCGGGCGGCGGCGGTGGCGGTACCGGCACCGGTCGCGGCATGGGTGGCCCTGGCGGTGCGGGCGGCCGTGGCCTCGGCGGACTCGGCGGCGGTAGTGGTTCCGGTGGTCCGGGCGCTGGTGGTCGTGCTGGTGCTGGCGGCTTGGGTGCCGGTGGTGCTGGCGGTGCCTCTGGTAGCGGCGCTGCTGGTGGTCGTGGTGGCGCGGGCGGCATGGGCGCCGGTGCGGCCGGCCGCGGCCAGGGCAAGGAGGGCGAGGAAGACATGGAGCACGAGAACAAGTACTGGGTCGACACCGACGAGGCCTGGGACGACCTGGGCCTGCCCAAGGTCGCCCCGCCGGTCTTCGGCGAGTGACCTGAAGCTCCAGCAAGACGACTGGCCGCGCACCGAATCCGGTGCGCGGCCAGCGCTTTATTCGGTGGCTTTCCGGTAGATCTCTCCCAGCTCCGCCATCGCTCGATCAGCTTTGTCCGCGTCCGCTGGGATCATGTCCACGTCACCGATCCCCGCCATTCCCTTGTAATCCATCACTAGCACCTCGTTCGGCGCTCCTGGGATCTCCATGATCCAGCTGCGGAAGGCGGACTTCGGGTCCTCGACGCCGTGGTCGACGATCACCCGCCTGCCGTTGAAGTCGACGACCTCGGCTTCCGGACTGATGTCCGTCCAGCTCTCGAAGGTGCCCGAGCCGATGTAAACATCGAACAGAATCTGCATGTCCCGTTCCGGGGACTCGTACGAGCAGGTGAAGCCGTTGATCACCACACGCCGGAAGTCCGCTCCCATGTACCGGGCGATCACCTCATCCGGCGGGTAGGAGCAGAGGTAGAGCGCTCCCCAGTTCCCCGTGGCGGGCTGCTGTGGCAGACGATTGAGCTGCAGAACGTCCTTGAACGGCCGTGGTTCTGGTCGCGCCCACTCGGTGCAGGTAGCACCCATTCGATCCACCGAGGCGCAGGTATTCGTCGTCGCAGTAGGAGCAGGCGGCAGCACGAGCGCCTCCGACTGCTTCCTGGGCGCATCGATCGGGGTCAACAAGAACCACGCGCCCGCAACGACGATCCCGATCGAAGCGATCACCCCGATGATCAGCACCGGAATCCACGCTCGTGACTTCCTCCGCTGCGAGGCTTGTGGTGGGTACTGGTGGGGTTGGTTAGGCGACCAGCCCTGGTACGTCACTTCTGATGCTCCCCTCAAGCACACTGTGCTCCACGTGGTTCGAAGCACTCCCCAGTGGCCTTGTTGACCAGGCCGATCAGCAGTATCTCGGAGCCTGAGCGCAACAACGCAGCGTTCTACCGAACATCACGGAAAGCCAGGACGATCCGTCCGCTTCGAGCTTCAGCGGCACACACGGAGCAGGTAGGGCGGTCGTCCACGGGGCTGAGGTCTTCGGGTTCCGCCATGACTCCGCACAGCGCGATGAGGGTTTGCCCTTCGGTTCTCACGTCTTCTTCGGTGATTACGTGGTTCTGGTAACCAAAGGCTGTCCAGTAGGCGGACTTAATCGGCTCACCGGAGTCATCCGCTGATGACTGCGCCATCGATGCCTCCTTGGCAGGTAGTCGGTGGCCGGGCGCGGGGAGGGGTTCGCGCCCGGCCGCCGGGGTGGGCCGGTGCGGCGGTGGCCGGGGGATGTCGTGCCGCACCGACCCGGCTTTCGGGGGTCGGGTTCTGCCGGGGTGGTGGGGTCGTGACGCTTTACGTGCGGAGGTGGTGCCGCCCGGTGGGCTGGTCGTCGGGGTCACGTTCGGGGAACCGCAGCTCAGGTCCGGTTTCGGGTTGTGCTGGAGGGTCGAGCGCTATGGGTGGTTGCTCGCGGCGGCGCGCATGAGCACCGGCGTCGGCGGCGTCGCGATGACGTTCGGCCTCGACATCGGCGATGAGATGCCACACCGTGTACTCACCTTCTCCTGTCCCGGCATGCTGGCCTGTCGCGAATCTCAAGCCCCCGAACGGAACCTGCGTTGCGATCAACGCGACCAGGAGAACGTTGAACAGTACGAACGTGCTGAGCTGGATCCAGAACATGACGGCGGGTTTTCCTTCCGCAGGCGGTTGTGGCGCGATGTCGCGCGAATCAGCAATCGGTATGCGTACGGCGTCACGGGCCCTTGTCAGCGAGATGGCGCCAGCACTTCATGCACGAGCGCTCACGCACCCAGTCCACTTCGGACCGATCATGCAGCTCTGACGCGGGAGCCTTGACCCCGCAGTAGGCCTCGACCTTCTCGCCGTGAGGAGTTTTCGTTGCTGCGATGGGGAAAGCGTGACGGCCGCCCGTGACCGGACGCCACGCGTACTTCAGAAAGCCAGACATCCCAACCCCTTTCGTGCGGCTGTGCTGATCAGACCGGACCCTGACGGCACGAAGCAAGCTCGTTCACCACTCTGTGTAATGGGCATGTGGCATACAGTGAGATAGCTTTGGCATATGACGACAGCACGTTCCCGCGGTCTGGGCGCGGAGCTTCGGAGGCTCCGCAAGGATGCTGACCTGCGGCTGGAGGAACTGGCAGAGCAGTGCGGTTGGTCGAGAGCGACGCTCGGCCGAATCGAAGCCGGGACCAAAGTTCCCTCAGAAACTGAGACAGCACTCATCCTGAAAACACTCGACATCAAGGGGGTCGAACGGGCGCGCGTCCTCCAGCTCGCCGAGGACATCCACAGGCCGCACTGGTGGGAGATCGGCAGTCCAGGACTGCCCCAGCAACTCCTGGCGCTGCTGGAGTTCGAACGCAGCGCAATCGAGATCATCGATCTGTCGATCGGCTTCGTGCCAGGCTTGCTTCAGATCGCGGACTACACGCGCGCGATCATGGTTGCCGGTGGCCTCAAGGACAGCGACGTCGAATCAAGGGTCGCGCTACGACTCGGCCGACAGAGGGTCCTGACCGGGAAGAAGCCCGTGAAGTTCCACGCCCTGATCGATGAGTCGGTTCTGCACCGACCGATCGGAGGCTACGAAGTGATGGCAGAACAGCTAAGTCACATCGCGCGGATGTCGAGACGTCCGCACATCACGATCCAAGTGATCCCTTACGCCCTAGGGGCGCACGTCGGCCTGAACGGCAACCAGCTGATCATGCAGTTCGAGAGGCAGCGGACCATCGTCTATTTGGAGCATCGTCGCGTTGGTACGTTCCTGGACGATCCAGTCGAGACTCCCCCGTTCGTCGAGTCCGTGGCTAACCTGGCCAAGGCAGCGTTGAGCCCTCACCGATCTGCCGAACTGATCGCTGAGCACGCAAAATCGATGGAGGAGAGCCATGGCTCCGATCATGAACTGGCGGAAGTCCAGCTACAGCGGTGAAGAGGGGAACTGCGTCGAGGTCGGTGCCAGCTCCGAGGCTGTCGGCGTCCGGGACACCAAGGACCGCGACGGCGGCACGCTGATGTTCCCGACGGCTGCTTGGGGCGGGTTCTTACGCAGCCTGAAGGCTGAGCGGTTCGGGTGAACCGCTCAGCGCAGCAGGGTTGTTGCTTCCGGGTCCGCTAGGAGGGCCGTCAGGGCGAAGCGCTCGTGCCAGGCTCCTGCCGCCCAGGCCAGGGCTCTGGCCAGGCCGTCCGGGGTTCGCTCCGCGTGGACTCCGCCCGTGTTCTCCACCCACCAGTGGACTCGCTGCTCCCCTGCCGAGGAGCGGACGCGGAGGCTGTCGTGGAGGGTGATCTGGCCGGTCGGCAGCGGGATTCCGAGGAGTTCGCAGGACGCCGGGACGCGGGCCACCTCCGGCCAGCGCTGGGTTCGGCCCTCGCCGACCACCTGCATCGTGTTCTCCTCCGAGGCCAGCGGGAGGTCCAGGAGCTCCGCGAGGGCTTCGGCGTCGAACTGGTCCGGGCTGCCTCCGGCGATCACCAGCGGCGCTTCCACGACGCTCAGCATCCACGGCTCGTCGAGCACCACCGCCCGGCCGGTGCTGACCACCGCGCCCGACACCGAACGCACCATCTCCGGCGGGTCGATCTCGGACGGGTCGATCGTCCGGCACGCCACGGCCTCCGCCAGCGCCTGGTGGGCGCGCAGGGCGGTTCCGGCGCGCACGGTGCGATCCGGGTCGCCTAGGCGCTCCAGGAGGTCAGCTGCGTCGTCGGTGTCCTCGACCTTGAGCTCGTCACGCACGCCTGCCAACCGCAGGTGCTCAGCATCCAGGTCCACGTCCGGCACCGGGTCGTACAGGCCCGCCAGCTCTTCGGCTTCCGGGAGCCGCCAGGTGCGCGGCGGGGCGCCGGCGAGCAGCGCGTACCGCTCGATCCACCAGACCGAGTAGCTGCGGGGTTCTCGCAGCGCACGCAGGGTTTCCGGGTGCTGTGCCAGCAGGCGCAGCGCGGCGGGCCACGCTTCGTCGGCGACCAGGTCCAGGTCGCGGATGCCGACGAACCTCGGCGGCGGCCAGCTCTCCGGCTGCGCCGCCTCCTGCTCCGCCCACCACAGGTGGATGTCCGGGAAGTCCTCGTCGGGCTCCAGCGGGTCTTCCTCGACCTGCACCGCGAAGGTGTCCAGCACGCCGATCGAGCGCAGCAGCTCGGTCGACCACTCGGCCGCGAAGTCCTCGTCGAGCACCGCCAGCGGCCCGTCCTCGCCGATGTACTGCTCGTCCAGCACTTCCAGCAGCGCCGCTTCCGGCAGCAGCAGCTCGTCGGCGCGGCGGAAGTCACCGGTTTCGTCGGGCAGCGCCAGCGCGCCGAGCCACTCGCGCGGGTAGGTGTTCGAGACGAGCTGCAGCACCGCTTCGGCCAGCGGGCGCACGTCGACACCGGCACGAGCGTCGGAAACACTGCTGCGCACGGCGTCTTCCAGCGACGGCGCGTCCAGCAGCTCCGCCGGTCCCGCCGGGTGCGCGCCCAGCTTCTCCAGCAACGGGTGCGTGGCGTCGGGGTGGGCGATGCGCAGGCCAGAGATGTCCAGTGTGGACAGCACGGCCGCCGGGTCCGGGTCGGCGTCGCGCTGGCTGAGCAGCACGTCGCGCACACCGCTGACCGTGCGGCCGTCGGCCAGCGGCACGGGCAGCGCGGTGAACTCCTCGCGCGCCACCGGATCCGCGCCCTCGATCGGCGTCAGCGCGTCGTAGAGGCGGTACCACCAGTGCGGCGGGCGCTGCAGGCCGGTGACCGCTTCGACGATCTCCGCGGCGGCCAGCCGCCGGACCTCCAGCACGAGCAGCGACCTGCGGTGGCTCGCATCGGCGAAGTCGGCTTCCAGCAGGCCGGGCACCACGTCCGCGAGCAGCTCCACCAGCTCCGGGGAGACGTATTCGAGGACCCGCGATTCCAGCGGCGCGACCGGCTTCCCGTTCGCCGCGGGCAGCCACGCCGAGACGCGCAGCCGGTCGGTCACGCCCTGCCGCAGCTTGTCGTCCACATCGGACAGCGGGAATCCGGCGAGCGGCACCAGGGCCGTCCGGTGCTCGGGCTCGATCTTCTCGACGAGCGCGGGATAGCACTCGGTGGCGAAGGTCAGCACCGAATCCGCGGCGGCGGAGGCCGCGACCCGCCGCCGGTCCGGCTCCACCGGCACGCTCGCCAGCAGTCGGGCCGGCAGCGACAGCCGCTCCTCGGTCGGCGTCGGCGCGTGCAGCACGTCCTCGGCCAGCGGGATCGGAGTGCCGTCGTCGTCCAGCGGAACGGCCCAGGTCAAGCGCCATTCCGCGGCGTGCCGGGCCTCCACGCCCAGACCGGCCAGCGCGGCTTCGCCCAACGTGCCCGAGGCGCGGTGCACCAGCCAGCGGTCGCTGCGGACCGGGCCGTGCACGACCAGCCGGTCCGCGTCCAGGTCTTCGCGGCGCCAGGTCTGCGCGCCGATGCTGATCTCGCTCAGCGCGGGCAGCGCGAGCAGCAGGTCGGGTGCCTGATCGGTGAACTCGGCCAGCAGCGCGTCCGCGTCGACGTCCGCGCGCAGCGGCAACCGCACCTCGGTGTCGAAGCCCGCGGGCGGCTGACCGACCACCGGCCACGGCAGCCGCAGGACCGGCACCTCGCCGGAGCGCTTGGCCAGCTCCTCGGCCGGGCCGGGCAGCTGCGCCACCGCGTCCCTGGTCCGCGCGGCGGAGAACGCGACACCGCCGGTCGTGGACACCACGCTCGGCTCGTCGGAGACCGCCAGCACGGCGGCGAACCCGACGCCGAACCGGCCGATCGAGGTGCCCTCGCGCTTGGCCGAAGCCCGCAGCGAGGCCAGCGCCGCGACGCCGTCGGCGGTCAGCGGTGCGCCGGTGTTGGCGACCCGCAGCTCACCGCCGCTGAGCTCGACGCGCAGCGCACCGCCGGTGCCCGCGGCGTCGGCGGCGTTCTGGGCGAGCTCGACCAGCAGGCGATCGCGGTAGCCGCCGAGCCGCAGGTCCTCCTCGGCGTTCGCGTCCTCGCGGAACCTGGTCGGCGAAGCCTCCCAGGACTGCAGCACGGCCCGCCTGAGCTCGGCCGTGCCGAAAACGTCCGTTTCGTTCACCCGCGCGGCTCGAAGTCGAGGGAGGCGTCGTCGTAGACGATCTCGGCCACCGGCACCGTCGAGGAGGTGTCGACCTCGACCTCGGAGTGCGCACCGCACCCGAACTCGACGCTGACCACCCGGCCGTCGCCGGGCGAGAACTCGTTGGCGCACACGCCGAAGGCACCGCCCATCGAGCCGGCCAGCTTCAGGAAGAAACCGCAGGTCCCGCAGGCCCCCGGGGCCGAGCGGGCGATGTCGGCGCGCGGCCCGAAGTCACCGCTGTGCCAGCGCTCCGCGGCCTCCAGCCGGCCCTCGTGGCTGAGCACCCGCTTGCGGCCGAGGCCGACTTCCTGCGCGACGTCCTCGACCGCCGGGTCGTCGCTGGCCAGGTAGCCGGGCGCGAGCCGCACGTCGTCCGGGCCGGTCGGCAGCAGGTCGCCGGGGCCGAGATCGCCCGGCTGCACCCGCTCGCTCCACGGCACCCAGTCGGGTGCGGTCAGCGCCGTCGGGCCCGGCAGCAGCACGACCTCGCTGACGGTCACCGGCTCGCCCGGTCCGACGCTGGCGACGGTGACCGCCCAGCGCCAGCCGACGTAGCCCGGGTAGTTCGACTCGAAGAAGTGCGTCGCCGCGTGCGGACCCTCCGGCTCGACGCCGACGTGCGCCCCCACCGGGGCCGCGGCCTCGGTGTCCAGGGTCAGCACGGGCGAGCCGATCGGGTCGTCCCCCGGCTTGGCCTCGTCCTCCGCCGCAGCTCGCGCGACGTCCTCCGCCGCGGCGAGCTCCGGGTTCAGGGGCTCCGGCTCGTACTGCCCGGCGTCCTCGAACGGGGCATCCGCGCCTGGGCTGGTCATCGGAGCAGGCATAGGCGTCACAGGCTCGATTGTGCCGTACGCGGTCGCCGGTGCAGTCGCCCGTGTCAAGCTTTCGGGGTGCGACTGCTCCTGGCTCGACGTGTTCTCTGCGGCGTGGTGCTCGCCTTCGGGGTGGTTGCGTGCGCGCCGGTAGTACCAGCGCAGCACAACGGCCAGCACGACGGCGAGCAGACCGATCAGGGCGTTGGGCACGCGGGAAGCCTGCCACACCTTCGAGCTGAGGTGATCCGCGTGCTCCCGCACGACCGCTCCTCGTTCACTCAGGGCCTGGAAATCGCTGGTGGCACCCTCTACGAAGGCACCGGGATGAAGGGCGAGTCGCTGCTGCGCGCCACCGACCTCGCCACCGGCGAACTGCGCCGCGAGGTCGAGCTCCCGGACGATCTCTTCGGTGAGGGCATCACCGTCACGGGTGACCGTATCTGGCAGCTCACCTGGCAGGAAGGGGTCGCGCTGGAGCGGGACCGGGAATCCCTGGCCGAATTGCGCCGAGTGGAGTACCCCGGCGAGGGCTGGGGGCTGTGCTCCGACGGCGCGCGCCTGGTGATGAGCGACGGCAGCGACCGGCTGACCTTCCGCGACCCGGTGACCTTCGAGCCGACCGGATCGGTGGACGTGCGGGCGGCGGGCGCGCCGGTCGAGGAGCTCAACGAGCTGGAGTGCGTCGGCGGCCAGGTGTGGGCGAACATCTGGGGCAGCGAGGAGATCGTGCGCATCGACCCGGCGACCGGGCAGGTGACGGCGGTGGTGGACGCCTCCGGCCTGCTCAGCCCGGAGCAGCGGCCGGGCACCGACGTGCTCAACGGCATCGCGGCCGTGCCGGGCACCGACGAATTCCTGCTGACCGGGAAGTACTGGCCCGCTCTTTTCCGAGTTCGCTTCGTCCCGGCCTGATCGTTAGTACGGTCTTTGCGCATGGATGATCAACAAGATTCCGTGCTACCGCTGCACGTGCTCTGCGTGCTCGGTTCCGGGATGGACCTGGACAAGGTGGAGATGGCCGTCCGCGCGGTCGGCGGGCCGTTCTTCGCGCTGGACCACGACGAGTCCGTTCCCGAGCACGACCCGCGCATGCCCGGCGCCTTCGAGGCTTGCCTGGCCGGTCTGACCTTCACCGACGCCGACTGGGACGCGGTCGCCGAGCACGACTCGGTGGCCTACGTGCTGGCCAAGGGAGGCCCGGACGACGCGGCCTACATCTCCGAGCGGATGCTGGCGGTGACCTCGGAGCTCTTCGAGCGCTGGGGCGCGACGGCGATCAAGTCCGAGAGCAGCGGACTGGCGCACAGCCGGGACACCTGGCTGGCGCTGGCCGACGCCGCGGACGCCCCGCACGCGCTGCGGCAGGCGTGGGTCAAGCGGCCGATCCTCGACGAGGACGTCCTCTACACCTGCGGCATGCACCTGCTGGGCGCGCCCGACGTGGAACTGCAGGCCGAAGGCCTGCACGACATGAACCGCCAGGGCGAGTGGGTGGAGCTCATCGACGGCCTGGCCGGCTACCTGCACACCGAGGCCCGCGCGGCGGAGATGCGCGACGGCGAGGGATTCCGCCTGGCCGAGGACGCACCGCGCTGGCTGCTGAGCCAGCAGCCCTGCGACCGCTACCCGGACGACGACATCTTCTTCAACCCGTACGGCTACTGGCGGCTCACCCCGGCCTGACCGGCTCCGGCCGCGGTCTGGGATCGTCGGGTTCTGGGGTCGTCGGGTTCTGGGGGCTGGGCCGATCGCTGCGCCGCCGGTCGGGTGCCGGTCGCCTTCCAGCGCTCCGTTTCCGCAGGTGAAAGCCCGTGAGTGGTTTGTGTTGCTATAGCCCCTCAAAGTACTCACGGGGCCTGAACAGCGGAAACGGAGCTCATGACGGTTCCGCTGCGGGGCTCAGGACGCCGAATCGCTCTTGATCACCCTGTCGGGTGGAGATCTTGGTCGTGGCAGTCGCTGGATCGGGTTAGCGGTGTATCTGCGGGGGCGGTTCGCTCCTCTTTATCCGTGGGACCGGTGAAAAGCGGCCGAGTCCGATGGAGACGGGAGCGGGGTGAGGCAGGATGACGAGCATGGGTTTGCGACGCCATGACCAGCGCTCGGACTCCCCGCGCGCAGGCTGGGGCGCCGGGCATCGCGGCAAGCGCGGCTCCTACGCCGACGGCGGAGGCGCTGCGCGCTGGGGCGCGCCTCCGGAGGGTGCGGAGCGCGACAGCGCGGAGCCTATGGAGCCTGAGGCCGCGGAGCGCGGGCGCGAACGCGCGGAGCGGGGTGAGCGTCGGCGGAGCGGGGGCGCGGAGCGGGGCGAGCACGCGGAGCGGGCGGAGCACCGGTTCGAGGCGGCCGACCGGGGCGGCGCGGAGCGCCCCGGTAGGGGCGCGAGGCGGTATCCGTGGGAGGAGGATCCCGACTACGAGCAGCCGCGGAGCCGGTCTCGGCGGCTTCCTCCGCTGCCCGAGGACCACTCGTCCCAGGAGCAGGACGAGGAGCCCGAGGTCGAGAAGCCTCGTGGGACCGCGCCGCCGAAGAAGCTGACGGTCACCCGTGTCGCCGCCTGGCGGAGTCGGGATCTCACGCAGCGCGCGATGCGGATGTTCTTCTCGCTCGCGCACGCCGATGGTGCCGACCGGTCCGGGCTCGCGAAGTTCACCTATGCCGTGATGGGCAACTACGCGGTGGACGCCGCGATGGCGGTCGCGCTGGCCAACACGCTTTTCTTCTCCGCCGCGACCGGGGAGAGCAAGGACAAGGTCGCGCTCTACCTGCTGATCACGGTCGCACCGTTCGCGGTGATCGCGCCGGTCATCGGGCCCGCGCTGGACCGGCTGCAGCAGGGGCGCCGGTACGCGCTGGCCGCTTCCTTCGCGGTCCGGGTGCTGCTCGCCGCCGTGATGGCGCTGAACTTCGACAGCTGGCTGCTGTACCCGGCCGCGCTGGGCTGCATGGTGCTGTCGAAGTCCTTCGGCGTGCTGAAGGCGGCCATGACACCGCGCGTGCTGCCCTCGCAGATCACGCTGACCAAGGCCAATTCCCGGTTGACCGCATTCGGCATGGCCGCGGGCGGGATCTTCGGCGCGATCGCGTCGGGCTTCGCGTACCTGCTCGGTTCCGAGGGCGCGTTGTGGTTCATGGCGGCGATGGCCGCCGGTGGCGTGTGGCTGTGCCTGCGGATGCCGGGCTGGGTCGAGAGCACCGAGGGCGAGGTGCCCGCGTCGATCGGTGGCCGACCGCAGCCGAAGAAGGTGCCGCTGAGCGGGCACGTCGTGGTCGCGCTGTGGGGCAACGGCGGCATCCGGGTGCTGACCGGGTTCCTGACCCTGTTCGCCGCGTTCGTGATCAAGCAGAGCACCCAGCACGAGCCGTTCATGCAGCTGGTGCAGCTCGGCATGGTCGGCGGCGCGGCCGGGATCGGCAGCTTCCTCGGCAACGCGCTGGGCTCGAAGATGCACTTCGGCAAGCCGGACCGGGTGATCATCGCCTGCCTGGGCAGCGCCTTGGTGGTGGCGGTCTGCGCCGCGGTGCTGGCCGGGTTGCCGCTGGCCGTGGTCGTCGGCCTGATCGCGGCGACGGCGAGCGCGCTGGCCAAGGTCTGCCTCGACGCGGTGATCCAGCACGACATGCCGGAGGAGTCGCGGGCCTCGGCGTTCGGCAAGTCGGAGACGATCTTGCAGCTCAGCTGGGTCTTCGGCGGCGCGCTGGGCGTCCTGCTGCCACCCGTCTACTGGATCGGCTTCGCCGTGGTGGCCGCGCTGCTGGCCCTGGTGCTGGCACAGACGATCACCGCGGGTCGGGGCGGCACCCTGGTGCCACAGCTGAGGCGCAAGGCCGCACCAGCAGCCGAGCGAGCAGCGGCCAAGTCGTGATGCAGCCCGGGTGCCGGGTAGGCGTTTCCGCTGGTCAGTGGCCGTGAACACTTTGCGGTGCCAGAACACCCCGAAGCACTCACGACAGCCCACCAGCGGAAGAAAGCTGAAACGCCCGAACGGAACAAGTCCGGCGATGGCCACCCGCGCTGCCACGCACGATGGTCCGTGAACGGGCTTGTAGGCTCGAACCGTGCATCGTGGACTGAAGCCGCTGCTGGCGGTGGCGGGCGTGGCGCTCGTCGCCGGCTGTGCCGCGCCGAGCGAACCGCAGGTCACCTTCTACTCCCACGGGAGGTCGGTGGAGGTCGCGCCCGCGCAGTACTGCGACCCGACCGGGGAGAACTGCACGACTTCGCCCGACGCGGTCGGCGACCTGCGGGTTCCGGAGCGCGCTCCGCTGCAGATCTCGGTGCCCGGCAAGGTCGCCGAAACGCCGTGGCAGGTGGTGTTCCTCTACCGCGGGGCCAACGGCGAGGAGCTGGACGGGCGCAGCCCGGTCTTCGCACCGGACGAGCGGCACGCCTACACGCTCCAGCTGCCGCCGGACGGCACGCGCCTGGAGCACGTCGAGGTCCAGCAGTTCTCGGCGGTGCTGACCGAGGGCGTCGACGGCGGCGTGGACTTCGGCATCGGCGGCAGCTGGGTGCTCAACGTCCAGCAGCAGTGAGCACTGCTCAGTCCCCGACCAGGCCGGCCTCGTAAGCGGTGATCGCGGCCTGGACGCGGTTGTTAGCGCCCAGGCGCTGCAAGATCGCCCTGACGTGCGCTTTGACCGTGCCCTCGGCCAAGAACAGCCGTCCCGCGATGTCCTGGTTCGACAACCCGGAACCGACCAGGCCCAGCACCTCGCGCTCGCGCGGCGTCAGCGCCGCCACCCGCTCCCGGGCAGCAGCACGCCGGGACAGCGCACCACCGTTGACCTCGGCGATCACCCGGTGGGCGATCCGCGGTGACAGGTACGCCGCGCCGTCGGCGACCGCGCGGACACCGATGATCAGCTCGCGCGGGTCGGCGGCTTTGAGGAGGAATCCGCGGGCACCGTCGCCGAGCGCCCGCGCCACGAACTCGTCCTCGTCGAAGGTCGTGAGCACCACGACCGCCACCTCCGGCTGCACCCGCGCCAGCTCCGCGGCGGCGGCCAAGCCGTCGAGCACCGGCATCCGGATGTCCAGCAGCGCCACGTCCGGCTGGTGCTGGGCGGCCAGCTCGACGGCCTGACGCCCGTCCGCGGCTTCGGCGACCACCTCGATCCCCGGGTCGGTGGCCAGGATCGAGCGGACACCGGCGCGGATCATCGCCTCGTCGTCGGCCAGCAGCACGCGAATCACTGTTCCGCCTCTCCGCGATTCACAGTGGTGGTCGCTTTCGGTGTTTGTCTTGCGTTTCGAGGTTTCTTGTGGCTGAGTTGCGTCACGGTCCCCTGAGGTGCGGTTGAGATGTGCTGCGGTTGGCGCGAACACTCACAACTTCTCCTTCATCGGCGGCCACGCTGATTCTGCCGGGCAGGGCAGTCGCGCAGTCACCGTGAACCCCTGTTCCGGCGCCGCGCGGAACGTGCCACCGAGCAGCCCGACTCGTTCGGCCAGCGCCAGCAGCCCGCTACCGCTCCCCGAGACCATCGGTGCGGCGTCGACGGCGGTGTTGTGCACGACGACCACCAGCTCCTCCGGCTCGCGGTCGATCCGGACCACGACCTGCGCGCCGCGTGCATAACGTGCGGCGTTGGTCAGCGCTTCCTGCACCACTCGGTACGCGGCTCGATCCACTGTGGACGGTATGCCGAGCGGTTCACCGCCGCGGCGCAGCAGCACGTCCATTCCCGCACCGCGCGCCCGGTCGACCAGCGCCTCCACCGGTTCGTCCGGCGGGGTCAGGGTTTCCGACGTCTTCTCCCGCAGCATCCCGATCGTCTGCCGCAAGCGGTCGGTGGCCTGCACCGCCGTTGCCCGCAGCTCGGCCGCCGCCTGCCGGTTGGCCTCGGTCGCATCGGCGGCGAGCTCCAGCGATCCGGCGCGCAGCGCGATCAGTGCCAGGTCGTTGCCGAGCGAGTCGTGCATGTCCGAGGCGATCCGGGCGCGCTCGCGCAGGCGGGCGCGCTCGGCGACGAACTCCTGCTCCCGCTCCATCTGCGCGACGCGCTTGCGCCCGGACTCGATCAGCTCGGCCTGCTGGCGGCGGAACCGCCCGGCCAGCCACGGCAGCCCCACGAACACCGCCAGCAGCACCAAGGTGCCGATCCCGCGTCCGGCGTAGATGGCCAGGTCGACCACGCCCGGCACCGCGGCCAGCGCGAACACGACCCAGCCGTGCCGCACCGGGAGGTGCCGGCCGTGCAGGTAACCCGCCACGGCCAGCACCACGAACACCACCTGCCGCCACAGCGGAACCACGTCGAGGTCGAACGAGTTGACCACGCACGCCCCGACGATGACCAGCAGTACCGCTGCGTTCCTCACCAGGTCGACCTTAGAGCGCATCTGCGACTCGCCCCGCAGCTCGCGCGGAACGCAGCCGCACCAACCGGAACGCCACCGTGCTCACCCCGGCCAGCGCGGCGATCAGCAGCGTGACGGTCAGCGGCAGCGGGAAGTACGTCATCTGTGACCAGGTGACGGTGCGGCCGTTGCTGATGAACGAGACCAGGTCCGGGTAGGCGACGAAGATGGCGAGCGGGATCAGCAACGGCACCACGCGCAGGCCGATCAGCCACCCGGAACGCCCGGCGCGCTTGGCCGCCCACCGGCGGGAGCGCACCGCGCCGAGCACGCCCAACCCGACAGCCACCAGCGAAATCGCTCCCAGCACCAGCTCGTTCTGCTGCCTGCCGTTGCTCAGCTCAGGAGGCGTCTTCCCCTCGCTCAGCGCGACCAGGCCCATGAGGATGTCGTAGCTGCTCTCGTGCAGGGAGGCGCCGTTGGTCATCACGGCGAAGCCGTAGCCGGTCTCCGGCACGATCGCCTGCATCGCGTTGTAGGTGAACAGGTTGCCCGCGTGCATCAGCATCTCCGGGCCGCCTTCGGGATGCTCGACTCCCCAGCCCATGCCGTAGTCGTTCACCGCCGACGGGCTGTGCATGAGCCGGAGGCTGTCCGGGGTGACGAGCTGCTGACCTGCGCCGTTCTGCGAGATCAGCCACTTGCCCATGTCCGCGGCGGTGGTGATGACGCCGCCGCCACCGCTGTCGTCGTGGAAGCCCGGCATCTCGGCACGGGGAATCCACGCGCCGAACAGCGAGACGTAGCCGTCAGCGGGGCGCACTTCATCGACGCGGCTCGCACTGGTGCGCATCCCGAGCGGGCCGAACACGTGCTCGCGGAGGTAGTCGCCGAACGGCTGCCCGCTGACCACCTCGACCAGCCGGCCCGCGAGGTCGTAGTTGACGTTGCAGTACTCCCAGTGCGTCCCCGGGTCGGCGGCCAGCGAGCCGGTGCTCAGGCGAGCGGTGTAGTCGGCCAGCGAACCGGCCTCTTCCAGCGCGTTGATGTCGATGGTGGTGTCGGAGAAGCCGGAGGTCTGGTTCAGCAGCTGCCGGACGGTGACCTGCGCCGCGCGCGGATCCGCCATCGAGAAGCCCGGCAGCTGCTCGGCGACCGGCCGGTCCAGCGCGATCCGGCCCGAGTCCACCAGCGTCATGACCGCCATCGCGGTGAACGACTTGCTGACCGAGGCCACCCGCATCGGGGTGTCCGCGGTCATCGGCCGGCCTTCGGAGTCGTGGCCGTAGCCCGCGGCGTGCACCACCTGGTCGCCCTTGGTCACCACGACCGAGAACCCCGGCAGCCCGGTGGTTTCCAGCGCGCTGGTCAGGTAGTCGTCGATGGCCGGATCGGCCTGCGCGGACGGCGTCGCGGCCAGCCCGATGGCCGCCGCGAGTGCGATGATCATGGCTTTCACGACTGGAAACGCTATGGGTCCGGGCACCCTCGGCGGATCGACCGACCGGCCACGACCACCCCTGTCGAAAGGCATAGAAAAGCCGGGCGCACCACGCGGTCCGCCCGGCCTCAGGTGCTTCTCGTCAGCTGCCCGGGTCCAGCTCGCGGGCGACCGCGCGCACGACCTCACCGATGCGCTTGGCGACCTTGCGGTCCGGGTAGCGACCGCGGCGCAGGTCGGGCTGGATCTTCAGCTCCAGCAGCTTGATCATGTCCTCGACCATGCCGTGCAGCTCGTCGGCGGGACGTCGGCGGGCCTCGGCGACCGAGGGCAGCGGGTCCAGCAGCTTGACCTTCAGCGCCTGCGGACCGCGGCGGCCCTGCGCCATGTCGAAGTCGACGCGCTGGCCGGTCTTGAGCGCATCCACGTCGGAGGGCAGTGCGGAGGCGCGCACGTAGACGTCCTCCCCACCGTCCTGGGTCAGGAAGCCGAAGCCCTTGTCCGCGTCGAACCACTTGACCCTGCCGGTCGGCACTGTCCTCACCGTTCCCTGTCGATGCACTGGCCCGCTCGCAGGCCTCCGTCGTTGCGTCTCCGTCCGTCGCGCGGAGCCGAACAGCCCCGGCACGACGAAAGCGCCCCGACTACGCTTCGCAATGGGACGTGCCGGGACGCGTTATTCAAGCGTACCGCGTACCTGCCTGGGAAGACCCGGCCTTATCGAGCAAGGGTCGCTGCGGCACCCGGCGCAGTGCCTGAATACGCTGCTGGGCATGGCAGCTTCCGTGCGCAGGTCAGCAATTCTCCCGGTCGCGATGGCCATGTTCGCCCTGGGTCTGCTGGCCATCATCGCGATCTTCGCGCTGTTCGCCGTCGGTTACGAGAACCTACCCGTTTGGCTGAACCTGGCGACCCTGCTGTGCCCGGCGGGCTTCATCTACGGCGTGGTCGCGACCGTCCTGCGCAACCGCCGCCGCTGATCAGAAGCGCTGCGCGAGCCAGGCCGGGAATTCGGTGAGGTCGCGCAGCACGACGTCAGCGTCGGTCAGCTGATCGACGTCGAAGGGCCCGGTGGCGACCGCGACGGCAGTGGCGCGCGCGGCCCGCGCGCCGACGATGTCACCGAGGTGGTCGCCGACGTAGCAGTTCGCGCCCTCCTCGCGCAGCACGTCTCCCTTCGCGGCGGCGAAGACGTCCCCGGCCAGCCGGTCCACCTCCCAGCCGAGGGCCTTGAGGTGCAGTTCCGCGTTCGGCTGGTACTTGCCGGTGATCACCAGCGTCCGGCCGCCCAGCTCGCGCACCGCCGCGAGCGCCTCGGCCGCGCCCGGCAGCGCCGTCGTCGCCTCGACCACGACCGTCGGGTAGACGGTCCGGAAGTGGCGAACCAGCCGCTGCGCCATGGCGTCGTCGAAGCCGTAGCCGCGCATCGAGTCGTACAGCGGCGGGCCGAGGTTGGACGCGAAGTGCTCGCCGTCGATGCTCAGGCCGAACTCGCGGTTGAGCTCCTCGATCGCGCGGACCATGCCGGGGCGCGGGTCGATCAGGGTCATGTCCAGGTCGAAGCCGACGGTCGGTCCGGTGCGCTGAGCTGCCACGCGAACCACCCTACGGAGCGACAGCCGCACCCTTGACGCGGAACTACCCAGTACCGAAAATCGATTCGTAATCCTTCTCACATCCCGGCGAGCTGGAGTCGTTCAATGACGAGCACGTCCGCGCACCACCGCGAAGGTTTCCACTCCCTGCGAGCCAGCGGCCTGAACTGGGACTCCCTGCCGTTGCGGCTGTTCAGCAAGGGCAACGCGAAGTTCTGGAACCCCGCCGACATCGACTTCACCCAGGACGCCGAGGACTGGCAGCGGCTCGACGAGGACGAGCAGCGCAGCGTGGCCGGCCTGTGCGCGCAGTTCATCGCCGGTGAGGAAGCCGTCACCCAGGACCTCCAGCCGTTCATGGCCGCGATGTCCGCCGAGGGCCGCTTCGGCGACGAGATGTACCTCACCCAGTTCGTCTTCGAGGAGGCCAAGCACACCCAGGTCTTCCGGCTGTGGATGGACGCCGTCGGCCTCACCGACGACCTGCACTGGTACGTCGAGCAGAACCCCGGCTACCGGGAGATCTTCTACAGGCTGCTGCCGGAATCACTGCACGCGCTGCACGCCGACCCCAGCCCGGAGAACCAGGTGCGGGCGTCGGTCACCTACAACCACATCGTCGAGGGCACCCTCGCGCTGACCGGCTACTACGCCTGGCACAAGATCTGCGTCAGCCGCGGCATCCTGCCCGGCATGCAGCAGGTCGTCCGGCACATCGGCGACGACGAGCGCCGCCACATGGCGTGGGGCACCTTCACCTGCCGCCGCCACGTCGCCGCCGACGAGCGCAACTGGGAGGTGGTGGAGGACCAGATGGCGCGGGTGCTGCCGCACGCGGTCGCCCAGGTCCAGTGGCGACCGGACGAGGCACCCGAGGTGCTGCCGTTCGAACTGGACAAGGACGAGCTCACCGCCTACGCCACCGACCGCGCGACCCGCCGCCTCGGCGCGATCTCCAGCGCCCGCGGCATGCCGCTGAGCCAGATCGACGTCGACGCCTCCCCGGAACGCCTGGAGGACCAGTTCGGCGAGGAGGACGCGGCCGAACTCGCCAAACTCCGCTGAGAGCACGCGATTTCAATGGAAATCAGACGTCCGATTTCCATTGAAATCGCGCCGATCCCGACGTGCCGTCGGCGTGTCGGGTCCCGACACACCGACGGCACGCAACTTCCATTGAAATCGGACGACCAATTTCAATGGAAGTTGCGTCAGTCCTCGTCGAGGAGGCCCTTGGCGATCTCGCGCATCTCCACCTTGCGGATCTTGCCGGTGACCGTCATCGGGAACTCGTCCACCAGGTGCACGTAGCGCGGGATCTTGTAGTGCGCCAGCTTGCCGGTGCAGAACTCCCGCAGCCCCTCGGCCGTCAGCGGCTCCGCGCCCTCGCGCAGCCGCACCCAGGCCATCAGCTCCTCGCCGTAGCGCGCGTCCGGAACGCCGATGACCTGCGCGTCCACCACGTCGGGGTGGGTGTAGAGGAACTCCTCGATCTCGCGCGGGTAGATGTTCTCGCCGCCGCGGATCACCATGTCCTTGATCCGGCCGGTGATGCTGACGTAGCCGTCGGCGTCCATCACCGCCAGGTCGCCGGTGTGCATCCAGCGGGCCGCGTCGATCACCTCGGCCGTCCGGTCCGGCTGCTCCCAGTAGCCCAGCATCACCGAGTAGCCGCGGGTGCACAGCTCACCCGGCGTGCCGCGCGGCACGGTCAGCCCGGTGACCGGGTCGACGACCTTGACCTCCAGGTGCGGGCCGACGCGCCCGACGGTGGACACCCGGCGCTCCAGCGAGTCGTCGGCGCGGGTCTGGGTGGACACCGGCGAGGTCTCGGTCATGCCGTAGCAGATCGACACCTCCCGCATCCCCATCCGGTCGATGACCTGCTTCATCACCTCCACCGGGCACGGCGAGCCCGCCATGATCCCGGTGCGCAGCGAGGACAGGTCGAACTCGGCGAAGCGCGGGTGCTCCAGCTCGGCGATGAACATCGTGGGCACCCCGTACAGCGACGTGCACCGCTCGGTGGCCACCGCGGACAGCGCCGAGACCGGGTCGAAGCCCTCCGCCGGGATCACCATCGCCGCGCCGTGGCTGGTGCACGCCAGGTTGCCCATCACCATGCCGAAGCAGTGGTAGAACGGCGGCACGATCGCCACCCGGTCCACCTCGGTGTAGCCGCACAGCTCTCCGACGAAGAACCCGTTGTTCAGGATGTTGTGGTGCGACAGCGTCGCGCCCTTGGGGAACCCGGTGGTGCCCGAGGTGTACTGGATGTTGATCGGTTCGTCGGCGGAGAGCTCGATCGCGGCAAGCCGCGACGCGTCCGCGCTCGCTCCGGCCAGCCGCTCCCACTCGGGATCGCCCAGGAACACCACCCGCTCCAGGCCGGCGCACTTCGGCCGCACCTGCTCGACGAGATCGACGTAGTCGGAGGACTTGAACGACTTCGCCGAGACCAGCATCCGGATCCTGGCCTGGTTGAGCACGTACTCCAGCTCGTGCGCCCGGTAGGCGGGGTTGATGTTGACCAGGATCGCGCCGATCTTCGCGGTCGCGTACTGGACCAGCGTCCACTCCGAGCGGTTCGGCGCCCAGATCCCGACCCGGTCGCCCTTGCCGATCCCGGCGTCCAGCAGGCCGGTCGCCAGCGCGTCCACGTCGGCCACGAACTCCCGGTAGGTCCAGCGCCGGCCGGTCGCGCACTCCACCAGGGCATCGCGCTCGGGGAACCGCGCGGCGAGCCGGTCGAGGTTCGCCCCGATCGTCTCCCCCAGCAGCGGCACGTCCGAAACGCCCGAGTCGTAGCTCAGCTGGACGGCATCCACGTCGACTACCTCCCCGACGAACGCGTGAGACGGATCACCCATCTTGTCCCGCGCTCGGCCACCGGACCACCCCCGAACGCGGGTACGGCGCGCACGTTCAACGGAAGCCGAAGATCCGATTTCCATTGAAATCGCCCCCACCGCCAGCGCGTCGGGACCCCGACACGCCGACTCCACGCGATTTCAATGGAAATCAGACGTCCGATTTCCATTGAAATCGCGTCGTCACCGCCGGCAGGGCGTTGGTGACCAGGGTCGACGTAGGGTTCTGGGGTGCGCGTGTTCGTCGTGGATGCCTTTACCGACTCCGCCTTCGCCGGGAATCCCGCCGGGGTCGTGCTGCTGGACTCCCCCGCCGACGCGGCGTGGATGCAGTCCGTCGCCGCCGAGCTCCGGCACTCCGAGACCGCGTTCGTCGTGGTCGGCGGGCCGGCGGACGAGGCGAAGCCGCTGCGCTGGTTCACGCCCACCACCGAGGTTCCGCTGTGCGGCCACGGGACGCTGGCGGCCGCGCACGTGCTCGGCGGCGACCAGCGGTTCGACACCCGCAGCGGCGTTCTGACCTGCACCGCGCTGGCGGACGGCTGGATCGAGCTGGACTTCCCCGCCGACCGGGCCGAGCCGGTGGAGCCGCCCGACGCGCTCGCCGCCGGGCTTCCCGGCGTCACCGTCGAGGCCGCGGCGCAGGCCGCCACCAAGGTGCTCGTGCTGGCCGCGTCGGCGGCCGAGGTCCGCGCTGTGCGGCCGGATCTCGCGGCGCTGGCCACCGTTCCGTCCCGCGGTGTGATCATCACAGCTCCCGGCGACCGGCCGGGCGTCGATTTCGTCAGCCGCGTGTTCTCCCCGCAGGTCGGCATCGCCGAGGATCCGGTGACCGGCTCCGCGCACTGCACGCTGGCGACGTGGTGGGCGGCGAGGCTCCACCGCGACCCGCGCGAGACGACCTTCGTCGGCGAGCAGGCCTCGGCCCGCGGCGGCGTGGTCCGGATGGCGCTGCGCGGCGACCGCGTCGGCCTCCGCGGGCAGGCCGTCACCACCCTCCGCGGCGAACTGCTGGTTTGACGCAAACAAGACACATGAAACCAAACCGGCGCCCCAGGTCGCACGAACGTGATCTTGGAGGTTGCCGGAGCTGCCCGCGGAGATCGCCGAGGCGCTGTGATCCCGGGGTTCCCCTGATTCGCTCCGCACCGGGAACTGGCACGGTGGGGGCATGCGCCTACTGCTGAACGTCATCTGGTTGGTGTTCGGGGGCCTGTGGATGGCCCTCGGATACGTCGTCGCCGGGATCCTGCTGGCGATCACCGTCATCGGCATCCCGTTCGCGATCGCGTCGTTCCGGATGGCGAACTTCGCGCTGTGGCCGTTCGGTCGGCGTCTGGTGGACGAACCGGCCTCGGGTGCGATGGCGGGGATCGGCAACGTCCTGTGGCTGATCCTCGCCGGGTGGTGGCTGGCGCTCGGCCACATCGTCACCGGCATCGCGCAGTGCATCACGATCATCGGGATCCCGCTGGGCATCGCCAACTTCAAGCTGATCCCGGTCTCGCTGATGCCGCTGGGCAAGCGGATCGTGGACGCCGACGATGCGTACGCGTTCATGCGCGGCAGGTGACCTTCGGCACAACGGCGTACGAGAGACCGGCCCGAACGCCTCTCTCCAACGTCAGCCCAACACCGATTTGGGGGTGCCCGTGATCACCGAACTCGAGCTGGAGCGCATCGCAGCAGCCATCGACCGAGCGTTCCGGCACCCCGGGACGGCGGACTGGGCGGCGGTGGAGCGGCTCCGGTTGCACGCCGACCTGCTCGACCGGCTGGCCGCCGCGCAGCGCCACTGGTCCGGTTCGCTGAGCCGGCGCGCCGAGCTGGCGCGGGACGCGGCCGAGCGGATGGCCGACGAGCTCAACCACGTCACCAGCGCCATCGCCGTCGACCTGCCGCACCAGGCCGCCAACCGCTAGCCGCCCCGTCGCGGTTTCCGCTGGTCAAGTGCCGTGAGCACTTTGTGTTGCCAGAGCCACACAAAGTGCTCACGGACCATGGACGACTGAACAGTCCCACAACTGGTCAGGGGCTGAACGGGTCCAAGACGTTGTCGACCAGTTCGGCGACCGAGCCGACCACCTTCGTCGGGCGGTACGGGAACAGCTCGGCGGTCGTCTCGTCGGAGATCCCGGAGAGCACCAGGATCGTCTTCAGCCCCGACTCCAGGCCCGACCGCACGTCGGTGTCCATCCGGTCGCCGATCATCAGCGTGTTCTCCGAGTGCACCCGCAGGTGCCGCAGCGCCGAGCGCATCATCAGCGGGTTCGGCTTGCCCACGTAGTACGGCGCGCGCCCGGTGACCCGCTCGATCAGCGCGGCCACCGCGCCGGTCGCGGGCAGCGTGCCCTCGCGGCTCGGACCCTTCTCGTCCGGGTTCGTGGCGATGAACCGGGCGCCCGCCTCGACCAGGCGGATCGCCTTGGTGATCGCCTCGAAGCTGTAGGTGCGGGTCTCGCCGAGGATGACGTAGTCCGGGTCGCGGTCGGTGAGCACGTAGCCGATGTTGTGCAGCGCCGTGGTCAGCCCCGACTCGCCGACGACGTAGGCCGAGCCGCCCGGGCGCTGGTTCTCCAGGAACTGAGCGGTGGCCAGCGCGGAGGTCCAGATCGCCTCCTCCGGCACGTCCAGCCCGGTGCGCAGCAGCCTGGCCCGCAGGTCGCGCGGGGTGTAGATCGAGTTGTTGGTGAAGACCAGGAACGGGACCTGGTTCTCGCGCAGCGCCGCCAGGAGGGCGTCGGCGCCGGGCACCATGTGCTCCTCGTGGACGAGAACGCCGTCCATGTCCATCAGGTAGGTCCAGGGGGAAGGCTCAGTCACGCCCCAGATGATCCTCCGGATAGCGGGTGGATTGCTACCTCAGCCGCCTTGACGGCGAGCCAGACCTCATCACCGGGGCTGAGCCGCAGGTCCGCGACGGCGGCCGGGGTGATGTCCGCGGCCAGCGAGCAGTCCCGCACCACGCCGCGCACCCGCACGACGTCGCCGCGCGGCTCGAGCCCGGCCAGCCGCACCCGGAGCGCGTTGCGCGGGCTGCCGCCCGGCGGCTCCCGGTGCACCGCCACCGCAGCGGGTGCGAACACCGCCGCCGCCGGTCTTCCCTGGTCGACGTCTTCCGCGATCCGGCCGCTGAGCACGGTCTCGCCGAACTCGACACCGTTCTCCCTGGCCACCCCCGGCACCAGGTTGAGCCCGGCGACGCGCGCGGTGAAGGGCTCCTTCGGGCGGGACAGCACCTCGCGGGTCGGCCCCTGCTCCACGATGCAGCCGTCGAGCAGCACCACGAGCCGGTCGGCCAGCACGACGGCGTCCAGCACGTCGTGGGTGACCAGCACGGTCGGCTTCTCCTGACGTCCCAGTACCTGGTGCAGCAGGCCGCGCATGGCGGGCGCGGCGTCCACGTCGAGCGCGGCCAGCGGCTCGTCCAGCAGCAGCAACTTCGGCTCGGCCGCCAGCGCTCGCGCCAGTGCGACGCGCTGCGCCTGACCACCGGAGAGCTGGCCCGGCCGCCGCCCGGCGAGCTCCGAAGCGTCCACTTCGGACAGCCATCGCGCGGCGATCTCCCGCGCCTCCGCCTTGCTCGTCCCGGCCGCGCGCGGGCCGAAGGCCACGTTCTCCAGCGCGGTGAGGTTCGGGAACAGCAGCGCGTTCTGCGCGAGCAGCCCGACACCCCGGCGGTGCGTCGGCACCGCGATCCCTTGCTCGGTGTCCAGCCACGGCACGCCGTCCAGCTCGACCCGGCCCCGGTCCGGCACCAGCTGACCGGCCAGCACCGACAGCAGCGTCGACTTGCCCGCTCCGTTCGGGCCGAGCACCGCCAGCACCTCGCCGGGCGCGACGTCGAACTCGGCGCGCAGCGCGAACTCAGCCCGGCGGAGCTCGACGTCGGTCCGCAACCCGCTCACAGCCGTCCTTCCACCGCTCTGGGCCGGGCCACCACGATCACCACCAGGGCCACCACCACCAGCAACAACGACATCGCCACCGCGGCGTCCACATCGGACTGAGCGGTGGTGTAGACGGCCAGCGGCAGGGTCCGGGTGGTGCCCTGCAAGCTACCGGCGAAGGTGATCGTCGCGCCGAATTCGCCCAGCGCACGGGCGAAGGTGAGCACCAGGCTCGACCCGAGCGCGGGCAGCACCAGCGGCACGGTCACCCGCCGGAAGGTCAGCCACGGCCCGGCGCCCAGCGTGGCGGCGACCTGCTCGTAGCGGCCGCCCGCGGTGCGCAGCGCGCCTTCCAGCCCGACCACCAGGAACGGCATCGCGACGAACGTCTGGGCCAGCACCACGGCCGCCGTGGTGTACGGCAGGCGGATGCCCACGACGTCGAGCAGCTGCCCGAGCGGCCCGGTGCGGCCGAGCAGGTAGAGCAGGGCCAGACCGCCGACCACCGGCGGAAGCACCAGCGGCAGCAGCACGAACGCGCGCAGCACCCGCAGTCCGCGCATCCGGGATCTCGCCAGCACCAGGGCCAGCGGGCCGCCGAGCACCAGCGACAGGCCGGTGGCGATCAGCCCGGTGACCACCGACAGCCGCAGCGCGTCGAGCGCGGCCGGGCTGAGCAGCAGCCTCGGCAGCTCGGCCGGATCGACCCTGGTCAGCAGCCCGAGCACGGGCAGCATCACCAGCGCCAGCGCCAGCAGCGCGGGCGCCCACAGCACCACCGGAACCTGGGTGGAACGCGATTTCAATGGAAATCGGGGACGTGATTTCCATTGAAATCGCGTCTTCGATTTCAATGGAAGTTGCGGGTCGGTCATGGGGTGCCGAAGCCGTGGCGGGTGAGGATCTCGCGGCCGACCGGGCCGCGCGCGAACTCGACGAACTGTGCCGCCAGCTCCGGCTCCGGAGCGCCGCTCACCGTCGCGATCGGGTAGGCGTTGACCGCCTGCCGCGCCTCCGGGAAGTCGATCACCTGCACCTTCTCCCCGGCCGCCGTCGCATCGGTGACGTACACCAGCCCGGCGTCGGCCTCGCCCGCGACCACCTTCTGCAGCACCGACTTGACGTCGTTCTCCTCGCTCACCGGCTTGACCTGCACGCCCGCCGCCTGCGTCACCTTCCGCGTCGCCGAACCGCACGGCACCTCCGGCGCGCACACCACCACGGCGTGGTCACCGGCCAGATCGGCCAGCGAGCCGATGCCGCCCGGGTTGCCGGGCGGGACCACGATCGTCAGCTGGTTGGTCGCGAAGCTCTGCGGAGCGCCGACGAGTTCGCGCACCTTGGCCATGTTCTTCTCGTCCGCCGAGGCGAAGACGTCCGCGGGCCGGCCCTGCTTGATCTGCTCCGCCAGCGTCGAGGAGCCCTGGTAGTCGAACTGCACCCGCACGTCCGGATGTTCCGCGGTGAACCGGGCACCGAGCTCGTCGAAGGACTCGGTCAGCGACGCCGCGGCCAGCACGGTCAGCGTGCGCTGCTGCTCGGAACCCGCTTGGCCGCACCCGGCCAGCAGCACCAGCGCCAGCAGCGCTCCGGCGACAACCTTTGATGAATGCACGACTCGTTCTGCGTAGCGGTGCGGGTAGCGGAACCTCAGCGCCCGCCTGGACTGCGGGATCTCCTCCTGATGCATGCCAATGCACGGCGTCGGAGCTGTCCTCGCCAGACGACCGCTGAGAACCCGCGGCGGTGCCGGTTGCGAGGGTGGGTTATGCGCCTGCGGAGCATGCGGCACCTTCCAACCGTCACCAGCTGAACCTCGCGGTCTCCTGTTTCCCCAGGACTTGAGCTTCGGCATCATGCCTCTCCCGGCGTCTCCACCACGACGTTGGTCGACTTGACCACGGCCACCGCCAGCACTCCCGGCCGCAGGCCGAGCTCGTGCACCGCCTCCGTGCTCATCAGCGACACCACCCGGTGCGGCCCGCACTGCATCTCCACCTGGGACATCACCCGGTCCGAGAGCACCTCGGTGACCAGGCCGACCAGCCGGTTGCGGGCCGACCGGCCGACGCCGGAGGGGTCGGGCGTGGAGCGCGCCTGGTCGCGGGCGAACTCGGCGAGCTCGGCCCCGTCGACGACGAGCCGTCCGGCGGCGTCCCGCTGCGCCCGCAGCTGCCCGCCGTCGACCCACCGGCGCACCGTGTCGTCGCTGACGCCGAGCAGCCCGGCGGCTTCGGCAATCCGATAGTGCGGCACGAGGAGGACCATACTTCCGCAGCTGCGGATCAATCCAGGGCGGAGCACCCGCGAATCCGGATTCGCGATCTTTTTCGTGGGTTCCTCCGAGCCGGAAACCCGCTGGGCAGAGCGCATTCGGCTGTCCGCACAAATGCCTTCCCGAGTTCGAAATTCATCGGTCCGGCGCGTTAGGGTCGTGGGGTGACCGCGGTGGAGCTGGGAATCCCGTTCGTGCGCCGCACGATGGACACGTCCGCACGTCCGGACACCCCGCAGCTGGTGGACCGGTTCGGCCGGATCGCCACCGACCTGCGCGTATCCCTCATCGACAAGTGCAACCTCCGCTGCACCTACTGCATGCCCGCCGAGGGCCTGCCGTGGCTCAAGCGCGCGGAGCTGCTCGACACCGCCGAGATGAACCGGCTGATCCGCATCGCCGTCGAGGAGCTCGGGGTGACCGCGGTGCGCTTCACCGGCGGCGAACCGCTGCTGCGGCAGGACCTGGTGGAGGTCATCGCCGCCACCGCCGCGCTGCCCAGCCGCCCGAAGACCTCGCTGACCACCAACGGGATCAACCTCGGCGAGCACGCCGAAGCCCTGGTCAGCGCCGGGCTGAACCGGGTCAACGTCTCGCTGGACACCCTCGACCGCGCGGTGTTCAAGCAGCTGACCAGGCGCGACCGGCTCGACGACGTGCTGGCCGGGCTGGCCGCGGCCAAGCGGATGCGGCTGGAACCGGTCAAGGTCAACGCGGTGCTGATGCGCGGGATCAACGAGCACGAGGCCGGTGACCTGCTGCGCTACTGCATCGAGCACGGCTACCAGCTGCGGTTCATCGAGCAGATGCCGCTGGACGCGCAGCACGAGTGGGACCGCTCGCAGATGATCACCGCCGAGGAGATCCTGGAGCGGCTCAGCGCCGAGTTCGACCTCAGCCCGGACGTCGCCGAGCGCGGCTCGGCACCCGCGGAGCGCTGGCTGGTCGACGGCGGGCCGGCCACCGTGGGCGTGATCGCCTCGGTCACCCGGCCGTTCTGCGCCGCCTGCGACCGGACCCGGCTCACCGCGGACGGACAGCTCCGCCCCTGCCTGTTCTCCACGACGGAGACGGACCTGCGCGGGCCGATGCGCGCCGGGGCCGACGACGCGGAACTGATCCGCTTGTGGCAGGGCACGATGTGGGCGAAAGCCGCTGGGCACGGCATGGACTCGGGCGAGTTCGCGCAGCCGTCCCGGCCGATGAGCGCTATCGGAGGTTGAGCCGATGACGACCCTGCCGGAGCAGGTCGAGACCGCGGTGCAGGTGCGCTACTTCGCGGGCGCGCGCGCCGCTGCCGGAGTTCCGGAGGAGACGGTGCGGCTGGCCGGCCCGGCGACCGTCTCGGACGTCATCGCGGCGGTCCTGGAGCTGCACGGCGACGGGCTGTCGAAGGTGCTGCCCGCCTGCAGCTTCCTGCTCGACGGCGTGGCCGTCCGGGACCGGCTGGCCGAGGTGCCCGCGGAGGCGACGCTCGACGTCCTGCCGCCGTTCGCAGGCGGCTGAACCGCGGCGATCCGGCACCTTATTACTGCGCACGCGTGCGGGCGCGCGCGTGCGCGAATACAACATGGCCTGGCGTGTCGTACATTCCCTTTCAGGTGACATTTCGGCATCATCGCCGACGAAGTCGATCTTGCTGTCGGAGCTGCATCCTTCGACAGCCTTAAGCGAGCCTGATCCAGCGACGCTGATCGCTACCCTCCGCACCGACGCGAACCTTGTTCGTGATCGGTTTCGCACGTCCGCGCACGCCCACCCGGACCGGAACGCCACCCCTCCGGGTGGCGCGAACGAGTGCGACGGAGGTGGCCGGAGGGGAGCAATGTGGTGACCCACGCCTCACCGACGGTGATCGATCTCGACAAGGAAACGACTTGGTAACAACGCTCTGATCAGCAAAAAGAGCTCGGATCGGAGCACCCGTCCCACTTGTTACGTGACCAGCGTCACAGGCAAGAAGATTTGGGATCTCCCCGCCGGTTACGTAGTGTCGCTCCTCGGTCGGCCCCGAACCGATCAGCAAGAGCGGGAAGCCCGCAGCGCCGAACCCTGTCCGGCGGGCTTCCGACCCCCGAAACGAGAAACACCGGACAGGGGCGGGGGACCCAATCCCGGGCTCCCCGAAGCCCTAGGGGTGAAGCCGGTTCCCCCGAGCCGGCCGGGCTGCCTCTCAGCCCGAACCCGACAGCTGACCTCGCAGGCGCGGCAGGAGAGAGGATCATGGCTCGCTACAAGGGCAAGCACCGCAAGCCTTCCAATACCAGCCGCACCGTTGCCCGCGTCGCCGTCGCCGGCGCGGTGGTCGCGTCCCCGATCGCGATCGCCCCGATGGCCAACGCCGCCGACTGGGACACCCTCGCGCAGTGCGAGAGCAGCGGTAACTGGAGCATCAACACCGGCAACGGCTACTACGGCGGGCTGCAGTTCAGCCAGTCCACCTGGGCCGCCTTCGGTGGTTCCCAGTACGCCAGCAGCGCCCACCAGGCCACCCGCGAGCAGCAGATCGCGGTGGCGGAGAAGGTTCTCGCCGCGCAGGGCGCCAACGCCTGGCCGGGCTGCACCGCGAAGACCAACTGGGCCAGCGGCAGCACCAAGACGAGCACCAAGGTGACCCAGAAGAAGGTCACCGCCAAGACCCAGACCAAGACCCAGACGCAGAAGACGACGACCCCGAAGACCACGGTGAAGACCGGCGGCGGGGACTACACCGTCCAGCTGGGCGACACCCTGAGCAAGATCGGTCAGCAGTTCGGCGTCAGCTACCAGCAGATCGCCGAGCGCAACTCGGACGTCATCAGCGACCCGAACCTGATCTTCCCGGGCCAGCAGCTCGACATCAAGTGATCTGGTCGGTCGGCTGAGCCGACCGGCGAGGAGTACGTGTCGTACCCCCCGACACGGCACGTGCTCCACCCCTCTCGGAACCCCCACCGCACGCCCCCAGCGGTGGGGGTTCCGTCATTTCTCGTGTCTGGTGGTCGTTTTGCGTGGCGGTGCAAGTGGCGGAACCTCAGCGCCCGCCTGGACTGCGGGTGCCCGGCTTTATGTATGACCAATACACGGCGGCCGGGCCGTCCTCGCCAGGCGAACGCTGAGAACCCGCGGCGGCGCCAGCTGCGAGGGTGGGCTATGCGCCTGCGGCGCATGCGGCCCGCGCAGCGGAGTACCGGTCGGGCTTCGCGGTAGCTGTTCACCGCCTGACAAAGCCAGTCACTCGGCTTTCCGGCTGAGGTGTTCCCACTTGGCCAGCTCCGCGGTGTAGGCGCGGTTCATCTCGTCGACCATGTCGTAGGCCGCCGAGCCGAGGATCAGGTGCTTCGGGGGTTCGGGCATGTTCACCACCTCCACGACCACTTCGGCCGCTCGCTTCGGGTCGAAGTCCTGCGACTCGGTCCACATGCTCTGGAGCCACTCGCGCAGCGGGGCGTACGCCTCGTGCCCCTCGGCCATCGTCAGGCCGCGGGTGAACAGGTCGGTCTGGTAGCCGCCCGGCCCGAGGATCGTCACCTTGATCCCGAAGCGCTCCACCTCCATCGCCAGCGCCGCGCTCATCGAGTCGAGCGCCGCCTTGCCCGCTCCGTAGATGCCGGTCGACGCGAAACCGCCGACCGAGCCCATCGAGGAGACCTGCAGGATGTGCCCGGAACCCTGCTCGCGCAGGTGCGGCACGACGGCCTGGCTCACCCAGAGCGCTCCGAAGAAGTTGGTGTCCAGGTGCGTCCGGATCTGCTCCTCGGTGAGCTCTTCGAGCATGCCGAGGATCGCTCCCCCGGCGTTGTTGACCACCACGTCGAGCCCGCCGAACGCGGCCACCGCCCGCTCGACGCCCGCGAAGACCGCCGCGCGGTCCGAGACGTCCAGCGAGAACGCGACCAGCCGGCCGTCGCTGGCCGCAGCCAGCTCGTCCAGCGGCGTGACGTCCCTGGCGACGCCGACGACGCGGTCGCCCGCGTCCAGCGCCGCTTCGGTGAAGGCCCGGCCCAGGCCGCGAGCGGCGCCGGTGATGAACCAGGTTCGGGATGAACTGGTGCGCATGATCTTCTCCTGTCTGAGACGATACGGTTCGTCTCGTTGATGGAAGGAGCATGCACCGCGGTCGGCACCGTGTCAAGACGGAACGTCTCGTTTTGGGTTAGGGTGTGCCCATGGCCCAGGAGAAGCGCCCCAGCACCACCCGGCGCAGCGAGCGGTCCCGGACGGCGATCCTGACCGCAGCGCGCGAACTCGTCAGCGAAGTCGGCTACGCCAAGCTGACGATCGAGGCGATCGCCGCCCGCGCGGGCGTCGGCAAGCAGACGATCTACCGCTGGTGGCCGTCGAAGGGCGCGGTGGTGTTCGACTCGATCCTGTCGCTGAGCGAGGGCGCGGACGACGGCGAGATCGCGCTGCCCGACACCGGCGACCTCGAAGCCGACCTCAAGACCGTGCTGCGCGCGACGGTGGCCGAGTTCGCCGACGCCGGGTTCGAAGCGCCGATCCGGGCGCTGCACACCGAGATCATCAGCGATCCGGAGCTCGCCGCGGCCTACCGCGAGAAGATGGAAGCGCCGATGCGGGAGGCGAAGAAGCGGCGGTTGCGCAGCGCGCAGGACTCAGGCCAGCTCGACCCGAACGCCGACCTGGACCTGGTCCTCGACTTCCTCTACTCGCCGCTGACCCAGCGCTGGCTGACGCGTTCCGGCGCGCTCGACGAGGCCTTCGCCGACGCCCTGGTCGACGCCACCCTCCGCGCCTTCAGGGGCAGTTGACCCACTCTTCGGCGCCGTCGTCGAAGACCTGGCGCTTCCAGATCGGCAGCCGCCGCTTGACCTCGTCCACCAGCTCCGAGCAGGCCGCGAAGGCCTGCTTGCGGTGCTCGGCCGCCACCGCGCAGCCCAGCGCGACGTCACCGATCTTGAGCAGGCCGATGCGGTGCGAGACGGCGAGCGAACGCACGCCGTCGAAGCGGGCCGCGATGTCCTGGGCGACCTCCGCGATCACCTCGGAGGCGCTGGGATGCCCGGTGTACTCCAGTTCCTGCACGCCGCGGCCGCCGTCGTGGTCGCGCACCACGCCGCCGAAGGTCACCACCGCACCCGCCGCGCGGTGCTCGACCGAGCGGGCCAGTTCGTCGACGTCGATCACCTGTTCGGTCACGTCGGCCCGCAGGACCTCCGCCGCCGCTCGGGCCGGTGGCGCGTGGTCGCCGCCGTGCAGCTGATCGATGGCGTGCTCCAGCACTCCGTCCAGCACACCGAGGCCGTCCTTGACGCCGCCGCGCGAGCCCGGCAGGTTCACGATCAGCGTCCGCCCGGCGACGCCGGCCAGGCCGCGGGAGAGCACCGCGGTCGGCACCTGCGGCAGCCCGGCGGAGCGGATCGCCTCGGCCAGCCCGGGGATCGGGTAGTCCAGCACCGCCGCGGTGACCTCAGGCGTGCGGTCGCTCGGGTTGATCCCGGTGCCGCCGGTGGTGATCACGACGTCCGCGCCGTCGGCGACCGCGCGGCGCAGCTCCTCGCCCACCGGGTCGCCGTCGGGCACCACGACGGGCTCGGGCACCTCGTACCCGCGGCCGCGCAGCCACTCGACGATCACCGGTCCGGTGCGGTCCGGGTACACACCGGCAGCGGCGCGGTTGGACGCGGCGATCACCCGTGCTGTCCTCGTCATGGAGACCTCCTGTGTGCGGCGGCGAGCGGTCAGGACTCGCGGGTCCAGGTGCCGGTCTTGCCGCCCTCTTTGCGCTCCACCCGGATCTCGTCGAGCGTCGCCGCCGGGTCGACCGCCTTGATCATGTCGTGCAGGGCGAGGCCCGCGACCGCGACCGCGGTCAGGGCCTCCATCTCCACCCCGGTGCGGTCGGTGGTCTTGACCGTCGCGGTGATCCGGACCTCCGCCTCGCCCGGTTCCAGCTCGACCTTCGCTCCGGAGATGGCGATCGGGTGGCACAGCGGGATCAGGTCCGGCGTCCGCTTCGCCGCCATGATGCCCGCGATGCGGGCGGTGGCGATCGCATCGCCCTTGGGCAGGTCGTCCCGGCGCAGCAGGGCGATCACCTCGGCCGTCGTCCGCACCACCCCGGTGGCGACGGCCCGGCGGGCGGTGGCCTCCTTCGCGGACACGTCGACCATCCGGGCAGCACCGGTCTCGTCGACGTGCGTGAGCTCTTCCTGCGCCATGCCCCGAGCCTAGAGCACCCGAAAACCCGCCCGGCGAAGCGAAGGTCCCCCACCGCCGATGACGGAAGGGGACCTTCGACGAGAACCGGTCAGAAGTCGATGTCCTCGGCCATGCTCCACGGGAGGGAGGAGCCGCCCTCGGCGGACGGTTCGCCGGATTTGGCTGCCAGCGCGGCCTTCTTGACCGCCTCGGCGACCGCCGGGGAGACCGCCGAGTCGAAGACGCTCGGGACGATGAACGAGGCGTTGAGGCGCTCGCCGTCGACCACGTCGGCGATCGCGTTGGACGCCGCGATCATCATGTCGTCGGTGATCTGGTGCGCGTGCGCGTCGAGCAGACCGCGGAAGACGCCCGGGAACGCCAGCACGTTGTTGATCTGGTTCGGGTAGTCGCTGCGGCCGGTCGCCACGATCTTGGCGTGCTTCTGCGCCTCGAGCGGGTCGATCTCCGGGTCCGGGTTGGCCAGCGCGAAGACGATCGAGTCGGTGTTCATCGTCGACACGTCGTCGGCGCTCAGCAGGTTCGGCGCCGAGACGCCGATGAACACGTCCGCGCCGCGCACCGCGTCGGAGAGCGTGCCGGTGCGGCCGTCCTTGTTGGTGCCCGCGGCGATGGACTGCAGGTTCGGGTCGGAGTCGCCGCGCCCGGTGTGCACGATGCCGTCGATGTCCACCGCGATGATGTCGGCGGGCTTCTTGTGCTGCAGCAGGCGGATGATCGCCGAACCGGCCGCGCCCACGCCGCACACCACGATGCGGCAGTCGGCGATGTCCTTGTCCACCACGCGCAGGGCGTTGCGCAGCGCGGCGAGCACGACGATCGCGGTGCCGTGCTGGTCGTCGTGGAAGACCGGGATGTTCAGCTTCTCGCGCAGCCGCGCCTCGATCTCGAAGCAGCGCGGGGCCGCGATGTCCTCGAGGTTGATGCCGCCGTAGACCGGGGCGATCAGCTCGACCGCGCGGATGATCTCCTCGGTGTCCTGGGTGTCCAGGCACACCGGCCAGGCGTTGACGCCGGCGAACTTCTTGAACAGCGCCGCCTTGCCCTCCATCACCGGCAGCGCGGCCTCCGGCCCGATGTTGCCCAGGCCGAGCACGGCCGAACCGTCGGTGACCACCGCGACCGCGTTGCGCTTCACGGTCAGGCGGCGGGCGTCCTCCGGGTTCTCCGCGATGGCGGTGCACACCCGCGCGACGCCCGGCGTGTACGCGCGGGACAGGTCGTCGCGGTTGTTCAGCGCGACGCGGGAGTTGACCTCGATCTTGCCGCCGAGGTGGATCAGGAAGGTGCGGTCCGAGATCTTGCGGATCCGGACGCCGGGCAGCGCGTCGAGGACCTCGGCGAGGTCGTTGGCGTGGTCGGCGGACCGCGCGTTGCAGGTGATGTCGACGACGATGCGATCGGCGTGCGACTCGACAACGTCGAACGCCGTGATGACTCCGCCCGCGCGACCGATCGCGCTGGTCAGATCGCCCGCTGCGGTCGTCGACGGCGGAGCCTCGACGCGCACGGTGATCGAATAACCCGGACCTGGAACCGGCATGGCACACCCCTGTCGAGCGGTACGGCTATGGACTTTGTCGGGCGCCGTTCTCCGGCGGCCCGCCGACCGCCGGAGTGGATCGCTCATCCGGGATGCAAGCCCACCGGGCCTGCTGAACGACCAGAACTTCACCCAGCACGAAAAATCCTAAAACTTTCCCGAGTGTGAGCGACGTCCGGCCGGTTACTTCTGAGTTGCCCTTGACAACCCGGATTACTTGTTGATGCGCGTGACCGGGTGAACGTAGGGCACGACGTCCTGGTCGAGCGGGAAGGTGGTGCTGCCGAACGGCGACTCCGCACCCTGCTTGTCGGCCCAGAACTCGCTCACCGCGTGCTCCCCGTCGGTGACCTGCGGCCACGTCGGGTCGATGCGGTCCTTGTTGGTCTTGCCGGCCACGTCGTCCTCCTGTGCATTCCGGCTAACGGTGCAGGTCCAGTTTGCCGGATGTGGTGGTCAACCTCATCCAAGGGTGTGCATGCCCATAGTCCGGCGGACCTCCACGACCCCGCCGAGAGCTGCTTTTGAAGCGGCGCAGCCGCTCAGCCCACCCTCGCAACCGGCACCGCCGCGGGTTCTCAGCGTTCGCCTGGCGAGGACAGCCCGCTCGCCGTGTGTTGGGCATACACAAGAGCGGGCTCCCGGAGTCCAGGCGGGCGCTGAGGTTCCGCTACCCGCGCCGCCACGCAGAACGAGTTCGTCAGTGCAGCTTCTGGGGCTCGGAACCGGCGAGGTGCTGGGTATCGTGGTGGGGATGTCTTCGCTTGCGGAATGGCTGCGGGAACGCGGCGACGAGACCCTCGTGGCGCTGCTGCGCGCTCGTCCGGACCTCGCGACGCCGCCGCCCGCCGACACCTCGGTGCTGGCCACGCGCGTCGGGGTGCGCTCGTCGGTGGCGCGGGCCTGCGAAGACCTGGACTCCTTCGCGCTCTCCACGCTCGAAGCGCTGGTGCTGCTCGACGCCGATCTCAAGCCGGTTCCGCTGGAGGCGGTCGCCGGGATGCTGGGCGGCGAGATCACTCCGCAGCAGGCTCGGCGGGCCGTCGAGCGGCTGCGCCGCCTGGCGCTGACGTGGGGCGATGACGAGGAGCTGGCCATCTCGTCGGCGGCGCGCGAGGTGCTGCCCAACTTCCCGGCCGGGCTCGGCCGCCGGGCCGAGAACCTGACCGAGGACGCCGCGAAGGCCGCGCTCGCCGATCTCGACGAGGAGGAGCGGCGGCTGGTCGGCAAGCTCGCCGCCGGCTCGCCGGTCGGCCAGACCAAGGACGCCGCCAAGCACGTCACGCTCGAGCAGGCGACGAATCCGGTGCAGCGCCTGCTGGCCAAGGGCCTGCTGCTGCGGCGCGACGCCGAGACCGTCGAACTGCCCCGGCAGCTCGCGCTCGCCGTGCGCGGGGAGCACCCGATGGGCGCGGTCGAGCCGGACGAGCCGATCCCGGACCTGACCGGTTCCGACCGGTCGACGGTGGACAGCACCGGCGGTGGCGAGGTGCTGGAGCTGCTGCGGCACGTCGAGGACCTGCTCAACGCCTGGGGCGAGGAGCCGCCGGACGTGCTGCGCTCCGGCGGCGTCGGAGTGCGCGAGCTGCGCCGCACCGCCAAGGCCATTGAGGTCGACGAGGCGCGGCTCGGGCTGCTGGTGGAACTCGCCGTCGCGGCCAACCTCATCGCCAACAGCGAAGCCGCCGAACCGCAGTGGGTGCCGACCTACCAGTCCGACACCTGGCTGGCCTCCCCGCCCGAACAGCGCTGGGCCGCGCTCGCGCAGGCCTGGCTCGACCTGCCGCGGCTGCCCGGCCTGATCGGCGCCCGCGACGAGAAGGACCGCCTGCTCGGCCCGCTGTCCGAAGACCTCCGCCGCCCGCTCGCCCCGAAGGACCGCCGCCGCGTCCTCGACTACCTGGACGAGCTGCCCGGTGGTCACGGCGCCCGGCCCGACGACGTCGCCGCCGTGCTCGCCTGGCGGGCCCCGCGCCGCGGCGGCCGGCTGCGCGACGACCTGGTGCGCTGGATCCTCGCCGAGGCGACCGCGCTCGGCATCGTCGCGCTGCACGCGCTGACCAGCGCCGGACGCGTGCTGCTCGCCGACGGCGCCGCCGGAGCCGCTCGGCTGCTCGCCGACGCGCTGCCCGAACCGCTGGACCACGTGCTGGTGCAGGCCGACCTGACGGTGGTCGCGCCGGGACGCCTCGAACCGGACCTGGCCATCGAGATGAAGCTCGTCGCCGACGTCGAATCCGCGGGCAGCGCAACGGTTTACCGGATCAGCGACGCCAGCGTCCGCCGCGCCCTCGACGCCGGCCACACCGCCGACGACCTGCACGCGCTGTTCCGCAACCGCTCGCGGACCCCGATCCCGCAGGCCCTGACCTACCTGATCGACGACGTCGCCCGCCGCCACGGCCGCCTCCGCGCGGGCACCGCAGCGGCCTTCCTGCGCTGCGACGATCCGCTGCTGCTGGCCGAGATCATGGCCAAACCGGCGAGCGAGGAGCTCGAACTGCGCCGCATCGCGCCCACCGTCCTGGTCAGCCCGCTACCGCTGGCCGACGTGGTGGAAACCTTGCGAGCGGCGGGATTCACGCCGGTGGCCGAAGGCCCCGACGGCAACGTCCTGGACCTCCGGGAGAGCGGCCGCCGAGTGCGCGGCAAGAGCCGCCCGGCAGCGCCGGCGGCGATCGCGCGCCCGAACGCGGAGCAGCTCGCGGAGCTCGTGGCGCAGCTGCGCGCGGGAGACCGCGCAGGGGCGGCGCGGCGCGGGAGCGCCGTGAGCCCCGAGCGCGGGCGTCCGAGCGCGGAGGCGACGCTGCAGCTGCTGCGCGACGCGGCGCGGCAGCGCCGGAGCGTGTGGCTGGGCTTCGTGGACACGCGCGGAGTGCGGAGCGAGCGCGTGGTCCGCCCGGTCAGCGTCGGCGGCGGAGTGCTCCAAGGAGTGGACACCACGAGCGAGGAGCTCGGCCACTACCCGCTCCACCGCATCATGACCGTCGCCGTCGTCGAGGACTGACCACCCGGCCGTCCGGCCACCCGGTCACGCGCTCCACCCGGCCACGAGACCCATCCGACCACGACGAGATCCGTCCGGTCGTGAGGTCCGTCCGGACCGGGGCCGTCCGGCGGCGCGGTCCGGCGGCGCGGTCCGTCGGTACGCAATTTCAATGGAAATTTGACGTCGAATTTCCATTGAAATCGCGGACGTCGCTCACCGGCACCGGCGTGTCGCGTCCCGACACGCCGTAGATCCGCAAGTTCAATTGAAATCGGATGTCTGATTTCAATTGAAATTGCGGACCCGCCTGCGCCCGGCTGGTCGACGGCGCTACTGGGCCGTGGTGGCCATGCGCTGGCGCATGGCGTGGGTGACCAGGGCGATCAGCGCCTGCTTGGTGCTCTCGCGGTTTCGGGCGTCGACGCTGATCATCGGCACCGACGGGTCGATGGTCAGGGCCTCTCGGACGTCCTCCATGCGGTGGTGCATGACGCCGTCGAAGGTGTTCACCGCGACGATGTACGGCAGGCCGCGGTCGTCGAAGAAGTCGATCGAGGCGAAGGCGTCCGCCAGGCGGCGGGTGTCGACCAGCACCACCGCGCCGATCGCGCCCTTCACCAGGTCGTCCCACATGAACCAGAACCGGTGCTGGCCGGGGGTGCCGAACAGGTAGAGGATCAGCTCCGAGTCCAGCGAGACGCGGCCGAAGTCCATCGCCACCGTGGTGGTGACCTTGCCCGGCGTGGCGCTGAGGTCGTCGACCCCGACGCTGGCCTCGGTCATCACCGCTTCGGTGGTCAGCGGCACGATTTCCGAGACCGAGCCGACGAAAGTCGTCTTCCCGACGCCGAACCCGCCGGCGACCACGATCTTCGTCGAGGTCTTCCGGCCGCCGGGCGTCGTGCGGGGATCAGAGCCTGCGAAGCCCACTGAGCACCCTCTCCAAGAACTCCATGGACGGCCGATCGCCGACGACCATGCCGCTGTCGTGAATCAGAACCAGGCCGGTGTCGGCCATGTCGCCGATCAGCACGCGCACCACGCCCAGAGGCAGGCGCAGGTGCGCGGCGACCTCGGCGACGGAACGGGCTTCCAGGCACAGCTCGGAGATCGAGCGGTGCTCGGACCTGGACTGGGCCGCCTGGGTGCGGCCGCGTTCGCTGGTGGTGACCAGCGTTTCGATAGCAAGATCATAATCAGTGCGGGTCCGCCCCCGGGTGCGGGCGTAAGGCCGCACGAGCGAACCGCTGTCGAGCCCGTCGTCCTCCGGCCCGTCGATGCTCGGGATGGCCGGCATCGATCCCGAGATCGACGGCATGGACTGCGAGATCGGTGCCATCGGCTGCGAGATCGACGGCATCGACTGGGAGATCGGGGACATCGACTGCGAGATCGACGGCATGGACACCGAAGGCGGGCCGCCGCCGTCGGTCGGGCGCGGCCGGGCCGGCACCTCCGCGGACGAGTCGTAGCCGGAGCCGAACAGGTCGGCACCGGGGCCGCCGAACAGCGCCCGGTCGTAACCGCCGAGCGAGTCGGAGTTCTGGCCGGACGCGTCGTCCACGAAGTCGTCCTGCCAGGACTCCGCGCTCAACCTCTTGTTGTAGAGGCGGAACAGGTCACCGTCCCAGCTGGGCTCGGAACCGGTGGTCATGGCGAGCTCCCCTCAGCGTTCTCCAGCCGGAGTCACCGGCGGCCCATGCCCTGCAGCTGCGCGCGCAGTTCCGGCGTGAGCTGCCGGCCGACCCGCTCCACGAGCAGGGTCATCTCGTAGGCGACCAGGCCGATGTCGGCGTTGGGCGCGGCGAGCACGGCCAGGCAGGAACCGTCGCTGATGGACATCAGGAACAGGTAGCCCTGCTCCATCTCCACCACGGTCTGGGTGACCTCGCCGGCTTCGAAGCAGCGCGCGGCGCCCTGCGTGAGGCTGACCAGACCGGACGCGACCGCGGAAAGCTGCTCGGCGCGGTCCCGCGGCAAACCTTGTGATCCGGCGAGCAGCAGGCCGTCCGCGGACACGACCACCGAGTGCGCCACGCCGGGAACCCGACGCACGAAGTCGGTGATCAGCCAACTGAAGCTGTTGCTGCTCATCGGTTGCTGCACGGACCCGTTCACTCCTGCTCCTCGGGACGGCTCGGATTCGAGCGGGGTTCGGTGGAAACCGGTTCGGCCTTGGAGTGCCTACCCCGTTTGACACCCTGCTGGAAGTTGGCCATCCGGCCGCGCACGGCGTCCGCCGAGCGCGGGGCGGCTGGCTTGCGGCGCGGAGCCTGCGACGAGCGCGGGGTGACCGAGCCCGGCAGCAGGTTCGTCTTGGGCACCCGCTTGGGCAGCCCGGCCGCGGTGGTCTCCTGGACCTCCGGCGACTGCAGCAGCGCTTCGGCCGCCTTCCAGCCGACGTCGGCGCCGCCCCAGCCGGGGTCGGGCGCGGTGGTGCGCGGGACCTCCGCGACGGGCTCGGCCACCGGTTCGGCGACCGGCTCCGGCTCGGCGGCCGGGGACGGTGCGGGCGGCGTCGGCTTGGCCTCGGCGCCCAGCGGCGAATCGTCCCCGTCGGACTCGCGGAACCACTGCGAGAGCACTGCTTCGTAGATCGGCAGGCGTTGCGTCGGCGCGTCGTCCATCTCCCAGGAAGCCCCTCTCGGCTCGTCGTCGGCGAACGCCGACGACGGGCCAGGGGTGCCCTGGACCGGGCTCCCTTCATGGGCGAAGGTGTCCGGGAACGCGTCCTGCCGGGTTCCGTTGTCGGCGGCGCGCTCGGGGGTCGACCCGTTCAGCGCGCTGCCGTTGTGCGCCGGTTCGTCCAGCTCGGACGGGAACTCCGTCGGGGTGAACTTCGCGGTCTTCTCCGCCTCGAACGGGCTGTGGAAGAGGTCGGCCGGGCTCGCGGGGACCCCGCACTGCCCGTTGGGGATCTCGTCGCTCGGCCACTCCTCGGCGCGGACGTCATCGGCCGCGGGCGCCTGTTCATCCTCCCACCGGGGGACGTCGGTGGCGCCGAACGAATCGCCGGAGGACAGCGTCACCGAGTACTGGGTCGACAGCTCGGTGCCGGATTCCTCCGGTTCGGGCTCCGGTTCCGGCTCCGGGGTGAACGCGGTCGGCTGGTCCAGGCTGAGCTGCGGCAGCGGGGCGCGCTCGGTGGGCGGCTCGGCGGAGCGACCGCCGAACGCGGCGGCCAGCCCGAGGTGCGTGCCGGTCTCGCCGAGCGAGTCGCGGCGCTCGTCGCCCCGGCCGCGCGGCATGTCGGGCATCGGCATCGGGCCGTCCGGGGTGATCTGCACCACGAACTCGCCGGAGAGCCGGACCGTGGCGGTCGCGCCGCCCTCCAGGCCGTCGTTGTTCTGCAGCTCAACGCGGATGTCGTGGCGGCGGGACAGCTGGCCGACCACGAACAGACCCATCCGGCGGGACACCGCGACGTCGATCTCCGGCGGCCGGGTGAGCCGCTCGTTGATGTCGTCGATCTCCTCGGCGTCGATGCCCACACCGCGGTCGCGGATCTCGATGACGAGTTCCTGCCTGCGGTAGGCGGCGCGGACGGTGACCTCGGTGTCCGGGTTGGAGAACACCGTGGCGTTCTCCAGCAGCTCAGCGACCAGGTGCACGAAGTCGTTGACCACGCGGCCCTGGATGGCCAGGTCCAGCGTGTCCACCACGGCGATCCGGGCGTACTGCTCGACCTCGGACACCGCGGCGCCGAGGACCTCGTTGAGCGGCACCGGGCGCATCATCCGGCGGGTGAGGTCGGTGCCGCCGAGGATCAGCAGGTTCTCGTTGTTCCGCCGCATGCGGGTGGCCAGGTGGTCCAGCTCGAACAGGCTGCTCAGCTGGTCCGGGTCCTGCTCGTCCTGCTCCAGCCGGTCGATCAGCGAGAGCTGGCGCTGCACCAGCGTCTGGCTGCGGCGGGCGAGGTTGACGAACAGGTCGTTGATGTTGTTCCGCAGCAGCGCCTGCTCGGAGGCCAGTCGCAGCGCCTGCTGGTTGACCGTGTCGAAGGTGCGGGCGACCTGCCCGATCTCCTCGTTGGTGTGCACCGGGACCGGCGGCACGGTGACCTGGCTGGCCGTGCTCGGGTTCTCGTTCACCCGGCTGATCGCGTCCGGCAGGCTCTGCTGGGCGATCTCCAGCGCGCTGTAGCGCAGGGTGCGCAGCGGGCGCAGCATCGAGCGGGCGATGAACGCCGCCACGCCGAAGGCGACCACCAGCAGCAGCGCCAGCAGGGCGGAGTCGCGGATCAGCGCCCACCACGCGGAGTCGGCCAGCTCGGTGGCGTCCTCGTGGAAGTCGGTCAGCACCGACTCCTCGACCGAGCGCACCAGGTCGGTCCGCTCGCCGGCGGCGCCGCCCCAGGCCTGCGCGGGGACGCCCAGCGAGGCGGACTGGTCGCGTTCCGCGGTGATCAGCGCGGTCTGCTCGATCTGCTCGGTGGTGTCGACCGCGGCACCGGCGACGCGGGCCGCGTAGAGGGCCTGCTGCTCGGAGTTCGCGGAGTTGAGGAACTCGCTGTAGGCGGCCTCGAACCGGGCGTCGGCGGCGCGCATCGCCTCGGTCTGGCCGGTGAGGAACCGATCGCGCAGCGCGGCGCTGAGCAGGATCGAGCGCTGCTGGGCGAGCTGCTCCTTGGCCCGGCCCAGCGCCTCGGAGGCTCGTGCGGTCTGGCTGACCTGCGTGTTCACCGCGGCCGTGGCGACCGTGCGGTTGATCTGCAGCAGGTTGTCGACGACCGAGTTGTAGACGACCAGCGTTTGCGGGCTGGTGAAGTTCGCGTTGATGGTGCCGCGCAGGGCGCCGAGGCTGCCGACGCGGTGCATCGCGCTCTCGTACGACTCGCGAACTTCTGGCGAGAATTCGCCAACGCGGTCCTCGAAACCGCTCAGCGTCGAGACGGCCGCGTCGACCTTGCGGCTCTGCGCCGCGTAGTCGTCGGCCGCCTTCTGTCCGCCGGCGGTGCCCTTGACGGTGGTGAACACGACCGCGAAGTCGCGCTCGCGCTGGAGCTCGTGGGTGAGGTCGGCGGCCTGCTGAGCGAGTTCGACCTGCTCGACGATGGTGCTCAGCCGGGTCTGGGTGGTCAGGCCGTCGTAAACGCGGATGCCACCGACCGCCAGTGCGGCCAACGTCGGCACGAGCAGGACGGCGGCCATCTTGTACCGGAGGCGCCAGTTGCGCAGCCACCAGTTCTTGGTGCGGGTGGCTCCCGGGGGCGCATCGGCTCCGGTGTCGGGGTCGTTGTTGAGCATCCCTGTTTCCTGCGCTGCGGCGGACATGTGCGTCACCGCCACGGACGGCTACCTCTCCGCTCCGCGGCGGTGTTGATCATCGTGCTGGGAGTGCGCCCGCGAACCGGCGTCGCCACGCCGGGTACCCACGAGCGGGCCGACGATTCCCCGGCTCGCGCCGAGCAGCCGCAGACCCTGACTCTGTCAGCCGGGCTTGCCATCACACTCCCTGGTCACAACGTGCATCCCCCGAAGCAAGAGGCCAGTCACCTCGACGGGCGAGACTATACTTAACTGGGCGTCACAAGTCAGGCCCCCAACGCAGGCGTTCATCACACGGTCGAGTGGTATGAACAACATTTGGGCCAATAGTGTGACAACGAGCTAGTTACAGCTGGTTGTGGGCGTTTAGTGAAAGTTCTACAGTTCGGGTGCCCCGCCACCGCCACCGCACCGCCGGGGGCGCGCCGACTGCTCCTCACCCGCATCTGAGCAGCCGGTGATCATCGGTGCCGCCAACCGGACACAGCGCATCAAGGGGCATGCATGCGCTCGGTTGTCGTGCACCGGACAACCCGGCGCGGTTTTCGCACCATGTCGCACCCCGTATCCGAGGAGGAACACATGAGCCCCGTCCACCGCGCCCTCCCCCGCAGGAGCCTGCTGAAACTCGCAGGCGGAGCCGTCACCGCCGGTGCGCTGCTGGGTACGAGCGGCTGCGGACTCCTCGGCGGGTCGCAAGGGGACAGTGGTGGGAACGACCTGGTCGAGAAGCAGAACCTGCGGGTCGGCGCGCTGCCGATCAACGACCTGGCGCCGCTGCACCTGGCCGTGAAGAACGGCTACTTCCAGGAAGTCGGCCTCAACGTTGAGATCGTCAACGCCAACGACGGTAGCGCCGCGCTGGCCAGCACCATCGGCGGCGACTACGACATCACCTACAGCAGCTACGTGCCGTTCTTCACCGCTCAGGCCAGCGGAACCGCGCCGCTGCGGATCGTCGCCGACTGCGCCTCGGCCACGCCGAACAGCACGGTCATCATGACCTCGCCGAAGACCAGCATCCGCAAGCCGCAGGACCTGACGGACAAGAAGATCGCCATCAGCGGTCCGGGCACCATCACCGAGCTGCTGGTCAAGGCCACTCTGGACGCCCACGGCGTGGACTTCAGCAAGGCCGAGCTCACCCCGGTGCCGTTCATGAACATGCCCGCCGCGCTGGACCAGGGCCGCGTCGACGCCGCGATCGTCACCGAGCCCTTCCTCACCATGGCCGCCCGCAACGGTGCGATCCCGGTGGTCGACACCGCCACCGGCCCGCTGGAGGACCTGCCGCTGACCGGCTACGGCGCGACCGCGAAGTTCGTCGACGAGCACCCCAAGACCGTCGCCGCGTTCCAGAAGGTGATGGACCGCGCGGTCGCCGAGGCGCAGGACCGCAGCAAGATCGAGCCGCTGCTGCCGGAGTTCGCGAAGATCGACAAGGAGACGGCGGCGATCATCACGCTGCTGAAGTTCAACTCCCACGCCGACGCGACCCGCCTGCAGCGCGTGCCGCGCCTGATGAAGCAGTTCGGCTTCATCAACACCGACATCAACGTCGAAGAGATGATCGTCACCCCCAAGGCGTGAACCGACCGGCGGTGAGCGCGGAATCGCCGAGCGCGATTCCGCTCTCCCGCCCGCTCCGGTTCTCCTGGGGTTTCCCGGGAATTGGCACCGCGTTGCCATTCGCCGTTCAAGGTCCGCCCCGAGGGCCGCACCTCCCACCACGAATGCTGCAATTCGCGCACACCGACGAAAACCGCCGGGCGCACCACCACAGAGCTGATATCGGGAAATGACGAAAACACTCCGGGGACTGCTCGGGCTGCTGGGCTTCCTGCTCGTCTGGGAAGCCTTCAGCTGGTCCGGAACCGTTCCCCAGCAATACTTTCCGCCACCGTCCACAGTGCTCATGAGGCTCGCCGAGCTGCTCGGCGACCGGAACTTCCTGCTCGACGTGATCGCCAGCGTGCTGGCCTGGGCGATCTCACTGGGCATCGCCATCGCGATCGCCGTCCCGGCCGGACTGCTGCTGGGCAGCATCCGAAGCATCCGGGTGGCCACCCGCTCGATCATCGAGTTCCTCCGCCCGATCCCGTCGGTGGCGCTGATCCCGCTGGCGATCGTGCTGGTCGGCGCGGGGCCGGAGACCAAGATCACGCTCGCGGTCTACGCCGCGGTGTGGCCGATCCTGTTCAACACCATCTACGCGCTGGACGAGATCGACCCGGTCATGGTCGACACCGCCCGCTCCTTCGGCCTCGGCCGCGGTCGCGTGATGTTCACCGTGGCGCTGCCCAACGCGGCGCCGTTCGTGCTCACCGGCATCCGGATGTCCGCCGCGGTGGCGCTGATCCTGGTGGTCAGCACCGAGTTCCTGGCGGGCGGCAGCAGCGGGCTGGGCAACTTCGTGCTCGACGCCAGCTCCGGCGCGGGCCGGATGGACCTGGTCATGGCGGGCACGCTGGTCGCGGGCATCATCGGCTACCTGATCAACGAGGCGCTGGAACTGCTGCACAAGCGCGGCCTGCGCTGGAGCACGGTGGATCGGGAGGCAGCGTGAGCAAGCTTCAGGGATTCCTGCGCCGCTGGCTGGTCTTCATCATCGCGATCGTGTTGTGGGAGCTGGCGACGCGCTTCGCGCAGAACCCGTTCTTCCCGCCGCCGACGCGGATCCTGGAAGCCGCCGGTGAGAAGTGGTTCAGCGGCCCGGCTTCCTCGCTGTTCCTGACCGACGAGGTCTTCAGCGACCTGCTCGCCAGCCTCGGCCGGGTGTTCGCCGGCTGGCTGATCGCGGTGGTCGTCGGCGTCGGGCTGGGCACGCTGCTCGGCCGCTCCCGCACCGGGATGGACTACTTCGGGCCGCTGATGGCGTTCATGCGGGCCATCCCGCCGCCGGTGCTGGTCCCGGTGTTCCTGGTGCTGCTGGGCATCGGCACCGAGATGCAGATCACCGTGATCGTCTTCGGCGTGATGTGGCCGATCCTGCTCAACACGGTGGACGGCGTGCGCTCGGTCGACCAGGTCAAGGTGGACACCGCCCGGTCGTTCCGGATCCCGCGCTCGCACTGGGTGTTCGGCGTGGTGCTGCCCGCCGCGACCCCGAAGATCTTCGCCGGGCTGCGGGTGAGCCTGTCGCTGGCGCTGGTGCTGATGGTCGTCTCGGAGCTGGTCGGCTCCACCAACGGCATCGGCTACCGGCTGATCTTCGACCAGCGGGCGTTCGACCTGCCCGCCATGTGGGCGGGCATCGTCCTGCTGGGCGTGCTCGGATACCTGCTGAACACCCTGCTGCTCGCGGTGGAGCGCCGCGCGCTGAGCTGGCAACCGTCGGCGAACGTAGTCGGAGGCTGAATCGTGAAGACCGAAACCAAGACCATGCTGGAAGTCTCCGGGCTCGGCCACCGCTACGGGGGCGCGAACGGCCACCAGGCCATCGCCGACCTGACCTTCCAGGTGCGCACCGGTGAGCTGGCCTGCATCGTCGGCCCGTCCGGCTGCGGCAAGTCGACCATGCTGCGCTCCATCTCCGGGCTGATCAAGCCGACCAGCGGCAAGGTGGAGCTCAACGGCTCCCCGGTCAACGGCGTGCCCGAGGACCTGGCCGTGGTGTTCCAGGACTACAGCCGCTCGCTGTTCCCCTGGCTGTCGGTGCGCTCCAACGTGGAGTTCCCGCTGCGCTCCCGCGGCGTGAGCAAGGCCGAGCGGCGCGAGCGCGCCGACGAGGTGCTCGAGTGGGTGGGCCTGTCGGCGGCGGCGAAGAAGTACCCGTGGCAGCTCTCCGGCGGCATGCAGCAGCGGGTGTCGATCGCCCGCGCGCTGGCCTGCCGCCCGGCGCTGCTGCTGATGGACGAGCCGTTCGCCTCGGTGGACGCCCAGACCCGCTTCGAGCTGGAGGACCTGCTGCTGCGGGTGCGCAAGCAGTTCGACAGCACGGTCCTGCTGGTCACCCACGACATCGACGAGAGCATCTACCTGGCGGACCGGGTGTTCGTGCTGTCGAAGTCCCCGGCCAGCGTGGTGGCGGACCTGGAGATCCCGCTCGGCGACGAGCGCGACCAGATCACCACCCGCGAGTCGGAGACCTTCGTCCACCTCCGCAGCGAGGTGGCCCGCCTCCTCGACGTCCGCACCGCCGCGGCCCCCAAGCCCGCGCCGGAGGCGGCGGAGGAGCCGGAGGCATCGGAGCCGGAGGCCGAGGCGGAGTCGGAGGCCGACGAGAAGCCTGCGGAGGCGGCAGCCGACGCGGCGGCGGAGTCCGATGTGGACGAGCAGAAGGCCGACGCCGATGAGAAGTCCGCGGACGACGCGGAGAAGTCGACGGCGAAGCAGTGGGCGGAAGCGGAGCAGGCCGAAGCGGCCGAAACCGCCAAGCGCAACTGACGAAACAGCCGAAGGGCGCCTTCGACCGGCACAACCGGATCGAAGGCGCCCTTCGCGTTCCCCGACGGAGCCGGGGCGACATCACCGCTCGAACCGACCGGCCTTCACAGCGCCGATGAACGCCGACCACTGCCCACGATCAGCCACGAAGAACCCGGCGGCGCGGTCCTTGGTATCGCGCACCGCAGCGCCATCGGCTAACGCACCGACCTCGACGCATGCGGTGTTGTTGCTTGAGTAGCGAGACTTGCGCCAGTTCAATGGCTCCTCGCTGGCACGACGAGCTCCGTGACGTGACAAGCCGTGAGTACTTTGGGGTGTCATAGCACCACAAAGTACTCACGGCAACATCCTCACCGAACGAATCGGTCGGCCTTCACAGCGCCGATGAACGCCGACCACTGCCCGCGATCAGCGACGAAGTAACCAGCGGCGCGGTCCTTGGTATCGCGAACCGCAGCGCCGTCGGCTAACGCACCGACCTCGACGCAGTTGGTCTGGTTTCCGCTGTAGCTGGACTTGCGCCAGTTTCCGACCTTGTTCATTCCGCACGCTCCATGTCGTCAGCGATTTGCCTGATCAGCGCAGTGGTGAGGTCCACGCTCAAGGCATCTCCGCGGAGAGTATCCGCTGCAGCCTGGTAGTCCCGGACGTCGTTTGCGTCAGTGATGGTCGTGCTCGAACGGTAGTGCTCAAGGTGCACGACCGGCTTCGCACGGTCGAACTCGATCAACACGAACGGCCCCTCCAGCGCTGGCGAGTACCGGCAGTCGATCGGGATCGCATGAATGCTGACGTTGTCCCGCCCAGCCCATTTCTCGAGGTGGCGGAGCTGGTCGAGCATCACGCCACGGTCACATGGCGGGTAGCGCAGCGCGTGCTCACCGATGAAGGCGACCAGCTCCACCGGGTTTCGACGCGTAAGCACGTCTCGTCGGCCGAGCCGGAAGGTCACCCGCCGATCGGCCTCTCCACGTGTGGTTCCGGAGCCGATCATGATCGACCGCGCGTAGTCCGCGGTTTGCAGAAGTCCAGGAACGAGCAGCGGTTGGACATCGGTGATCGTTCGTGCGGTTCGCTCGTACTCGGTCAATGCCGCTAGCTGACGATCAACACCCGGAGCCACCCAGTTTGGATCACCGGCGTCCTTGGCGAGTTGCAGCAGTCGCTCGCGCACTTCACCAGTCACACCGAGGATGCCCAGAACGGCACCGGCGTCGGCCTCGCTCGGCGTGAGCTTGCCGTTCTCCCAGCGCGATACGTGAGTGTGCGAGCGCCCCAACTTCGCGCCGAGCGCTTGCATCGACATCCCGGCCGCTTTGCGCGCTGCACGCAGCTCTGCTCCGAGCTGTCTCGCTCGCGGTGTGTCAGCGGTGCTGGCCATGCCCGAATCCTAACGACGCCCCTCACCTCGATCACGATCACGCGATCGTGCAATTGCCAGCGCTGTGCATGCACATCCATTCTGTGCATGCACAAAACGATGATCGAAAGGTGAATCGATGTACCCGTTCCACTGGGTCCCTGCTGCTGGGCAGCGGCATGCGAGTACCGATCGGCGGCCGGAGGGAGCTTTGGCGTATCCCAGCGGGACTTCCGTGACGACGTTGTGCCGGGAGCAGGTCATCGCCGACAACTCCGAGATCGGCTGGCTGTGGCCCACCTGCGACAGCTGCAACACCGAAGCGCACCGGATCGCCCGGGAACTCCCCACCACCTCGACCGGACGGAGCATCTGACATGGCCACCGCACTGCCCGGCATCATCATGATCACCGCAGGTGTCGCGTTCTACCTGCTCGCGATCTACTGGAACACCCACCGCCCGCAGCACTCCGGCAGCGGCGAAGGCGCCCTGACGGTGCACCAGCTCATCGCCCACGTCGAAGCCGAACGCCGCCAACGCGAACGAACCGGCCGCCACCGCCTCCGCGAACCCGGCCCCCAACCACCACCGTCCACTCCGGACGCTCCCCCACCACTCGAACTCCACCACCGCGCCCACGAAGCGCTCCGCCACCTGTAGCACCGCGCGATTTCCCGCGAAATCGCCCACGAGCCAGAGCCCGGCCGCAGCATGCCCCCGACCACGCGGCCAGGGCTCTGCCGGCCGGTCGGCGCAGCGCCCCTCCCCGACGCGCCGACCGGCCACCCCCGTTCAGAATCCACCCGGTGAACGGCATCCAACGCGAAAAGCCCGTGAGTATTTCGTGTCGCTATGGCAGCACAAAACACTCACGGGCCCTGTGCAGGCGGAACCGCATGTCGGCCGCTGGCGCTGCGTTGGCGCCGCCGCGCAGCGCCTATGCGCCGAGGTGCGTTCGTGCGGCCTCGAGTGCTGTGTCGAGTGCCTGGTCCGCTGGGACGGGTACGTCGGGGACCACTCCGACGCCTTCCCAGTTGGTGCCGGTGACGCTGTTGATGGTCCGGGCGGTCGGCACGGTCACGAGGATGTGTTCGGTGACCGCGTGGCGGGCCGTCGGGTGCGCGCCGCCTCGTGTCGTCTCGCCGATGAGCTCAGCTCGGCCATGCGCCTGGAGGGTGTACGCCACGTCCTCGCCTCCGGAGAACGTGATCGCGCTGGTGAGCACGTAGACCGGACGGCCCGTGTAACGCGGCGCAGGCAGGTGCGCGATCGTCCAGTACTGCCGCGTGATGCCGGTGGACCGCTCGTAGATGTCGTTGAGGTGCACTTGGTCGTCGTGGAAGAAGTAGCTGCACCACATCGCAGCGCCTTCCGGTGCCCCGCCGTGACATGCGCGGAGATCCAGGATGAGCGCGGAGCTGCCGACGACCAGTTGCATTGCCGCGCCGATCGCAGCGGCACCCTCCTCAGCGGAAGCAATGCGCCGGACGTCGATGAGCCCGATGTTCCCGTCCAAGTGCTCGACGCGGCGGATCCCCTGGTTCTCGGCCCTGAGCAGTGCGAGGAACGCGGCCTGTCCCCCGTCCTCGTCCGCCGGTTCCAGAGACTGGGGCTCGTCCGACCAGAGCAGCCGCAGATGCTTGTCCGGACATGCCTCCTGAAGGTGAGCGGTCACCGCCTCGCACAGGGCGGGCCCGTCCAAGTCGGCGTACTCACCGGCTGCGAGACGGCGCCGGATCGCGCCGTCGATGTCCACGACCTTCTCGGGAAAGACGTACCCCGCCTCGATCCGATCCAGAGCTTGCCCGACTACCTGTTCACTTGTAAGCACAGCGGGCAATGCTAGATCGCCGACCGGCCACCCCCGTTCAGAATCCACCCGGTGAACGGCATCCGACGCGAAAAGCCCGTGAGTGTTTTGTGTCGCTATGGCAGCACAAAACACTCACGGGCCCTGTGCAGGCGGAACCGGTGATCAGTACAGGTAGCGCTGGTTCGGGTCGACCTTGACGTGGAGGAGGGTCGGGCCCTGCTTGTCGGTGGCGAACTCCTCGGTGAGGGCTTCGGCCAGCTCCTCCGGGGTTTCGATCAGCTTCGACGGGCAGCCGAGGCTGGTCGCCAGGGCCGTGAAGTCGATGCCGCCGAGCTCCACGCCGGGCAGCTTGGCGCCGCCCGCCGCCTCGCCCAGGACCGCCACCGCCGCGTAGCGCGAGTTGTCCATGATCACGAAGGTGACCGGCGCCTGCTCGCGCACCGCCGTCCACACCGACTGGATGCCGTACATGCTGGAGCCGTCGCCCAGCAGCGCCACCGTGCGCCGCTTCGGGTCGGCCATCGCCACGCCGACCGCCGCGCAGATGCCGTAGCCGAGCGCACCGGAGAAGCCGGTGAAGAACCCGCCGTCGGTCGACCGGATCGGGAAGTGCTCGTGCAGGTCGTTGCGGTGGCTGGGCGTCTCCTCCACCACCGCCGCGTCCGCGGGCAGCGCCTCGGAGATCGCGTCGAACACGTAGGCCGCGCTCAGCGGCGTGGCCGCGACCGGCTTCTCCGGCCGGGCGTAGGTCTGCGGCGCGGGCCGCTGCACGTCCTCGACCTGCGCGTTCACCTGCTGCACCGCGTGCGCCAACGTGCTCAGCACGCCGCGCCCCTGGCGGGCCCGGGCCAGCACCTCCGGGTCGTCGTGCACCAGGAACATCTCCGGGAGCTCGACCTCGCTCTCGCCGCGGTACACGTGGTAGGTGAACGCGGGCGCGCCCCACACCACGACCAGGTCGTACTCGGCCAGCTCCGCGGTGAGCGCGCGCTGCTCGGGCTGCAGGAACCCGGCGAACTGCGGGTGGTCCTCCGGGAAGGAGCAGCGCGGCGACATCGGCGCCACCAGCACCGCCGCCTTCGACTTCTCGGCCAGCTGCACCATCTCGTCGACCGCCTGGTCGCCGTCCACCGCCGGGCCGACCACGAACGCCGGGCGCTCGCAGCCGCGCAGCGCCTCGACCAGCTCGGACACCGCGGCCGGATCCGGCGCGAAGCCGGGAGTGCGCGGCCGGGCGGGCACCGGGACGCCGGGCTGGTCCCAGTCGTCGGCCGGGATGGACAGGAACACCGGGCCGTACGGCGGCGTGGTGGCCAGCTGGTAGGCGCGCACCAGCGCGGCGGGCACGTCCTCGGCGCGCGCGGGCTCGTAGCTCCACTTCACGTACGGCTGCGGGAAGTTCGGCGCGTCGGTGGCGCCGAGGAACGGTTCGCCGAACATCAGGCTGCGGGTCTGCTGGCCCGCGGTAATGATCATCGGCGTGCGGTTGCGGTAGGCGGTGAAGATCGCGCCGAGCGCGTGCCCCACCCCGCCCGCGGAGTGCAGGTTGACCAGCACCGGCTCGCGGCGCGCCTGCGCGTAACCGTCGGCCATCGCGACCACCGCGGACTCCTGCAGGCCGAGCACGTACCGGAAGTCGTCCGGCCAGCCGGTCAGGAACGGCACCTCGGTCGTGCCCGGGTTCCCGAACACGGTGGTCAACCCGAGTTCCCGCATCAGGGTCCGGGTGATGTTACGGACCGTGCGGTCCTCGCTGCGCATCGAAGCCTCCCTCATCATGCGAACAACCCCGCTCACCTGCGAGGTTGTCCCTGCAACGAGAACACATCAGGCAGGTCTGAACCAGATCGCGTTGGTCACTGGGCGGATTCGCAGAGGGCCGAGCTGGGCTCTTCCCGCACGAGGTGTCCGAGACCACCCGGTGGCCCCGCGCGGGACCACCGGGTGGGACTTCTCAGGCGGTCTTCCAGCAGATGGTCAGGGCAGGCTCGTTCCAGACCATGTAGTACTGGTCGGGGTCGCCCTCGGCGCACTCGGGAGGACCGCTGGCGTTGTCGGCCACGGCGGTGATCCGGTGCTTGGCGTCCGGATCCGTGCAGGGCACCTTGACCTGGAGCTCGGTCGGCGAATCGGTCCGGCAGTCCCCGACCGCGACGTCCGGCACGAGGCACAGCACGTAGTCGCCGGGCTTTTCCGCCGAGTCGTAGTCATCGCCGCAGCTGGCGCGCCCGTCGAGTTGCTTGGCGACCTTGAAGTCGGACTTCGACGTCCCGCAGGCCGCCGTTTCCCAGTCCGCGCGGGCCATGCTCGGGCTGGTGATGTCGACGCACTCGCCCACGGCGATCCCACCGCCGTCGACGCTGCGCAGCAACGCCAAAACCACGACGCCGACGATGCCGAGGCCCAACGTGCCTACCACGCCGAGGATCTTCTTCCCGGCACCGCTCTTCTGCGGCGCGGGGCCACCCGGGTAGCCCTGCGGTGGCGGGCCGCCCGGGTAGCCCTGCGGCGGAATCGGTTGCTGCTGCGGATATCCGTGCGGCGGCATGGGCGGCTGCTGCGAATACCCCTGCGGTGGAACCGGTTGCTGCGGCTGGCCCCACTGCTGCTGAGGCGGTTGGCCCCACTGCGGTTGCTGCTGCGGATGCTGGCCGAACTGCGGTGGCTGAGTCACGGAAATCCCCCAGTGGATGAGCTGAAAACGGCGAAAACCTAGCGAATCCGCCGTTCCCGCGTGATCAGCTCGACCACATTGCAACGCAGCTCACGTCGTGGGGGTCACGCGCCCTTGACGTCGTTGAAGCAGAAGGTCTTCTCCGCGAAGTTGTAGTAACCGTCGCCCTCGCCGCAGACCTGCGCCGGTTCGCCGCGCGGGGCGACCTTGGTGATCTGGTCCTTCGCCTCGGAGCAGTCGAGCTTCAGCGGGATCTGGTTGCTCGCCTCGTTGTAGGGCGTGATGCAGTCGCCCGCCTCGACGTCGAGGACGATGCAGTAGGTCTTGCCGCCGGTGATGTTGCTGTAGTCGTCACCGCACACCGAGCGGTCGGTGCTGTTGGAGACCTTCACGACCTCGTAGTCCGAGTCGATCGAACCGCAGCTGGCCGTGGTCATCTCGCCGCCGCTCTCGTCGGCCAGGTCGATGCAGTCGCCCACCGTGATCGGGCCCGAGTCGACCTCGCTCTCGGTGGTCCGGCTCTGGGTGGGGTCACCGCTGACGGGCGGCTTCGGGTTCGCCTGCGGACGGCTGTTGACGTTGATGATCATCACGACCACCAGCGTGACTACGCCGATCACCGCGACGCCGGCGCCGATCAGGCCGATGATGAGCCCGGTGGACTTCTTCTTCGGCGGCTGCGGCGGCTGCGGCGGCTGGCTCCCGGCGACGTGGCGCCAGAAGTCGTCGGATTCGTTGGGCGGCGGGTAACCACCGGTCGGATAGCCGCCGGTCGGGTACTGACCACTGGGGTACTGGTTCGAGTACGGCCCCGACTGCGATCCGTAAGGATCCGGCTGCTGTGGGTAGCTCACTGCTCCTCCGTATATTCGTTCACCCCGGGAAGGCTAACCGCCCGCCCGGACTTCGGTGCGCGATCGGCTGATATGGAAGCGTGCGCCACACCGGTCAGGAGCCTTCCCGATCAACAGCATGACCTGCCATTCCGCCTCCGGGAAGCCCGGGGTACCGGCCCGCCGCCGAGCTTCTCGGCGACGTTGGGCCGATCCCGCCGGACGTGACAACTGAACGTCCACATTGGACGATCCAGTCGAAGCGCGCGGCAGCGGCTACGCGACCGGGTCACCGGCTCGCGGCGCCGAACGCGCCGGGGCCACCTGGCCACCGCTGAGCAGAAGGCCGCACCGGGATCCGGCGCACCGCGTGCTCGGCTCTCCGGCTCCACGCCGCCGACGGGGCAAGTACCCTCGTAGGTGTCGTGTGACCAGCGCACACGCCCCGCGCGGGCGTGTCGGCGAGGTCACTGATCGCCTGCGGACCCGAGGGAGCTCGCACCCGTGACCGACGGACCCCTGATCGTCCAGTCCGACAAGACGCTGCTGCTCGAAGTCGACCACGACCTGGCCGACGAGGCGCGCACCGCCATCGCCCCGTTCGCGGAGCTGGAGCGCGCCCCGGAGCACGTGCACACCTACCGCATCACGCCGCTGGCGCTGTGGAACGCGCGCGCCGCCGGGCACGACGCGGAGCAGGTGGTCGACGGGCTGGTGCGCTTCTCGCGCTACCCGGTGCCGCAGCCGCTGCTGGTCGACATCGTCGAGACGATGGGCCGCTTCGGGCGGTTGCAGCTGGTCAACGACCCGGCGCACGGGCTGGTGCTGAAGTCCTTCGACCGGGCCGTGCTCGAGGAGATCCTGCGGAACAAGAAGATCACCCCGATGCTGGGCCAGCGCATCGACGACGACACCGTCGTGGTGCACCCCAGCGAGCGCGGGCGGCTCAAGCAGATGCTGCTCAAGGTCAGCTGGCCCGCCGAGGACCTGGCCGGGTACGTCGACGGCGAGGCGCACCCGATCAAGCTGGAGCAGGACGGTTGGGTGCTGCGCGACTACCAGGCGCAGGCGGTGCAGTCGTTCTGGGCGGGCGGCTCGGGCGTCGTGGTGCTGCCCTGCGGTGCAGGCAAGACGCTGGTCGGCGCGGCGGCCATGGCCGAGGCGCAGGCGACCACGCTGATCCTGGTGACCAACACGGTCGCGGGCAGGCAGTGGAAGCGGGAACTGATCGAGCGGACCTCGCTGACCGAGGAGGAGATCGGCGAGTACTCCGGCGAGAAGAAGGAGATCCGGCCGGTCACCATCGCCACCTACCAGGTGATCACCCGCCGCTCCAAGGGCGAGTACAAGCACCTGGAGCTGTTCGACTCCCGCGACTGGGGCCTGGTGGTCTACGACGAGGTGCACCTGCTGCCCGCGCCGGTCTTCCGGATGACCGCCGACCTGCAGTCCCGGCGGCGCCTCGGGCTGACCGCCACGCTGGTCCGCGAGGACGGCCGCGAAGGCGACGTGTTCTCGCTGATCGGCCCGAAGCGCTACGACGCGCCGTGGAAGGACATCGAGGCGCAGGGCTGGATCGCCCCGGCCGACTGCGTCGAGGTGCGGGTGACGCTGACCGACAACGAGCGCCTGGAGTACGCCACCGCCGAGGCCGAGGAGCGCTACAAGCTGTGCTCCACGGCGCGCACCAAGGCCCCGGTGGTCAAGGCGATCCTGGACCGGCACCCGGGCGAGCCGTCGCTGGTCATCGGCGCCTACCTGGACCAGCTGCACGACCTCGGCGCGGCGCTGGACGCGCCGATCGTGGAGGGCTCGACGAAGAACAAGGAGCGCGAGGCGCTGTTCGACGCCTTCCGCAACGGGGAGATCAACCGGCTGGTCGTCTCGAAGGTCGCGAACTTCTCCATCGACCTGCCGGAGGCCTCGGTGGCGGTGCAGGTGTCGGGCACCTTCGGGTCGCGGCAGGAGGAGGCGCAGCGGCTCGGCAGGCTGCTGCGGCCGAAGGCCGACGGCAAGCAGGCGCACTTCTACTCGGTGGTCTCGCGGGACACGCTGGACACCGATTACGCGGCGCACCGGCAGCGGTTCCTCGCCGAGCAGGGCTACGCGTATCGGATCGTGGACGCCGACGACCTGCTCGGTCCCCCGATCCCGGACGTCGGGTGACGACAATTCCGGGACTTACCCGATCAGCTGTCACCCAAATGTGTCCACGCTGGGCCCGGCAGCCGCTACCGTTGCGGTGGACGCACGCGAGCTGACCAGGCACGTCGGTCCAGATGCGCCGAACCGCGGAGCGCAGCGACGACCGGTGATACGCGGCTGACGGAACGCCTGGAGGAAGACGGGTGCGGGCGCGCACCGCAGGCAGGGACCATGGAGATCGGATGACCACCGAGCACGAACGCACCGCCCTCGGCGGCGCGCACCGGTTCGTCGGGCTCGCGGAGAACCTCGAACGCCACGCCGGCACGCCGACCGCGGCCGAACCCCCGAACGCGCGCGGCACCAACCGCGGCTACGGGCTCGTCTTCTTCAACCTGGAGAAGTACCACCTGACCACGGTGATCAGCAGCGGCCTGCGCTTCCAGCCGCTGGGCGCCGAACCGGCCCAGGAACTGGCCTGCACGGTCTACAAGGAGCAGGCCGAGGCCGCGCGGCACCTGGTCGACCTCACCGCCGAGGTGCTGGTGCAGCAGCGCACCTTCCTGGTGCCCGACCAGATCGTGCCGAACGAGGAGCCGCTGCTGCCGGGCACCGAGTTCCACGGCGTGCTGGCCAGCGGCCACCCGATGTTCGCGCCGGAGTTCACCAGGTTCACCGACCCGGACGGCGTCGAGCAGCTCCAGGTGTTCACCCTGCTCCCGGTGACGCTCGGCGAGCTGAACTACATCCTCGACAACGGAGTGACGGCGCTGCGCCAGCAGTGGGCCCGCTTCGAAGTCGACGTCTTCGACCTCGGACGCCCCAGCGTCGCTTGAAGCAGGCCCGCCCAGCTCGACGTGGTACCTCGACGAGCCGGACGGCTGACCCGGACCCGACGACGAGGTACCGCCGCTGGACCTCCTTCCCTTCGGCGATCAGCAGAACCGGTGTTCCGGCGGCTCAGGCAACTCGCGTTCCGCACGGCGGCGGGCGATTCCGCGCGGAATCGCCCCTCCCAGCTGGCGAGGACGGCCGACCACCGGACAGGGGTGAACGTCCCCTGGCACGCCGGGGCGGTCGTGGGGTGACAGGATCGGGGCATGACGATCGACCTGGCGGAACTGGATGCGGTTCGGGTCTACGCGCTGCCGATGCGCAACAGGTTCCGCGGGGTGACGGTCCGGCGCGGAGTGCTGCTCAGCGGCCCGGCCGGCTGGGGCGAGTTCTGCCCGTTCGAGGACTACGACGACGCCCAGTCGGTGCCGTGGCTGACGGCCGCGCTGGAGGCCTGCACCGATCCCTGGCCGGAGCCGGTGCGCACCAGCATCCCGGTGAACTGCACGGTCCCGGCGGTGTCGGCGGACAAGGCGCACGCGATCGTCGCGGCATCGGGTTGCCGTACGGCGAAGGTCAAGGTCGCCGAGCCGGGGCAGGCAGCGGGTGACGACGTCGAGCGCGTCGCCGCCGTGCGCGACGCGCTGGGTCCGGACGGCGCGATCCGCATCGACGCCAACGCCGCGTGGGACGTCGACACGGCCGTCGCCAGGATCCGCGAACTGGACCGGGCGGCCGGTGGCCTGGAGTACGCCGAGCAGCCCTGCCCGACGGTGGACGAGCTCGCCGCGGTCCGCCGCCAGGTGGACGTGCGAATCGCGGCGGACGAGAGCATCCGCCGCGCCGAAGACCCCCTGCGCGTCGCGGTGGCCGGAGCCGCGGACGTGGCGATCATCAAGGCGACGCCGCTGGGCGGCGTGCGGCGCGCGCTGCAGGTGGCCGAGGCGTGCGGGCTGCCGTGCGTGGTGTCCTCGGCGGTGGAGACGAGCATCGGCCTCGCCGCGCAACTCGCCCTGGCCGGAGCCCTGCCGGAACTCCCGTTCGCCTGCGGCCTGGGCACGATGGCGCTCCTGGACGGCGACGTCGTCGCGAACTCCCTGCTCCCGGTGAACGGCCACCTCCCGGTGCTCCGCCACCCCCCGGAACCGGACCCGGCCCTGGTAGCGGCGGCAACACCCACGGCGGAAGTCCAGCACTACTGGCTCGAACGCCTCACCCGCGTCAACACCCTCCGCCGCGCCTGACGCGCCGGGAAGCCGCGGCACCCCGTGCAACGTCGCCAAGTTCGGTTCCGTTTCCGCTGGTAACAGCCCGTGAGCACTTTGTGCTGCTATAGTCTCTCAAAGTACTCACGGGGCCTGACCAGCGGAAACGGAACCGATGATGGTCTCGCGCGGCACCTCGGCCGCCGGGATCAGGCGCGACGACGCCGACGACGGCGGATGAGGCGGAAGACGATGCCGAGGACGACGACTGCGACTGCGAGCGGTGCGAGGCGCTTGAGGACCGGAGCCCCGGCCGTGCCGAGCAGGTCGATCGCGTCGTCCGACGCCGCGCCGCCTCCGGCGGCCGCGGCCTCCCGCCGCGAAGGCTCCGCCTTCGCCGGGCTCGCGGGCTCGCCCTGACCGCCTGCCGGCGTGACCCGCCAGCTCGGCTTCGCCGCGCCTGCGGCGCTCGAAGCCTTCTCCTCCTTCGCCTCCGCGGGCTTCGCCGCTACGGCTTCGGCTTCCTCGGGCTTCGCCTCGGCTCCGCCGGCCGATTCCCCGGCTGCGCCGGCCGGCTGCGCCGATCCGGCCGCCGGCTTCGCCTCGGCGGGGGCGCCCTCCTCGGTGAGCTGCTTGGCGAGGTTGGCCGCGAACTGGTTCAGGATCTTGCCGCCGACCTCGGAGATCAGGCCGCGGCCCAGCTGCGCCGGCTTGCCGGTGACCTTCAGGTCGGTGTCCACCGTGACCGCGGTGGTGTCGCCTTCGGACGTGAGCACCGCGGCCACCGTCGCCGCGGCGGTGCCGCTGCCGCGCGAGTCCTTGCCGCTGGCGTCGATCACCACGCGGCGGGCGGCCTCGTCGATCTCCTTGAAGGTGCCGGTTCCCTTGTAGAGCAGCGTCACCGGGCCGAGCTTGACCTTCACCGAGCCGGAGAACTCGTTGCCCTCGGCCTTGGTGAGGGTGGCGCCGGGCATGCACGGTGCGACCCGCTCCGGGTCGAGCAGCGCCTGCCAGGCCACCTCGACCGGCACCGGAACGCTGAACTGGTGCTGCATCTGCACGGGGAGTCCTCCTGGTTCGAACGAACTCGGCCCGGCGGGACGGGCCGTCCTCTCTGCTGAGGCATCAGCTTCCAGCTTCCCAGCCTCGGCTGCCGACCTCTACCCCATTCGGATCATCGAGCGGCATCCATGATCACCACCACGACCCGGATCGGCCGCGCATTCCACCGTCCTCACGACACCAACCCCACCCGACCGGGCGACCCCAGTCGCACAACGCACACCCTCCACAGGCTCCGACGCACATCGTCGAGTCGCGCTCCGTCACCGCATCCTGCGCAATTTCAATGGAAATCAGACGTCCGATTTCCATTGAAATCGCGTGCCACGTCGGCGTGTCGGGGGACGACACGCCGACGATGCGCAACTTCCATTGAAATCAGGTCTTCGATTTCCATTGAAATTGCACGAGTCGTCGCCTCCGGAGCTGGTGAGACGTCCACGCCCATCGGCGTGCCAGGTAGCCGGTCTTGACGGCCAAGCCGGGTAGCCAGGCGCCTTGACGGCCAAGCCCGGGGCCTGACCGTCAAGGTTGCGCTGGTCAGCCGGTGGCCGCGGTCAGGACCGCTCTGCCGGTGAGGACCTCCGCGAGGTGCGAGCGGTAGTCGACGTCGGCGCTGGCGTCGGCCGTCGGGCTGGTGCCTTCCGTGGCGTGGCGGGCCGCCGCGCGGATCGCCTCCGGTGTGGCCGGTTGACCGACGAGGGCCCGCTCGACGCCGGTCGCGCGGACCGGTGTCGGGCCCATGTTGGTCAGGCCGATGCGGGCCTCGGCGATCTGCCCGTCGGCGACGCGCACCGCGGCCGCCACGCCGACGATCGACCACGCCTGCGCGACGCGGTTGAACTTCTCGTAGTGCGCGCGCCACCCGGTCCACTTCGGCATCCGCACCTCGACCAGCAGTTCGGCCGGTTCCAGCGCGGTGGTGAAGTAGTCGGTGAAGAACTCCGCAGCGGGCACGGTGCGCTGGCCGGACGGCCCGACCAGCACCATCTCCGCGTCCAGCGCCAGCGCCGGGGCGGGCAGGTCACCGGCCGGGTCGGCGTGCGCGAGCGAGCCGCCGAAGGTGCCGCGGTGGCGCACCTGCGGGTCGGCGACCGTGCGGGTGGCCAGTGCGATCAGCTCGGCGTGCTGCCGCACCAGCGGGTCCCGCAGCACGTCGTGGTGGGTCGTCATCGCACCGATCACCAGCGCGTCGCCGTCCTCGCGGACTCCGCGCATGTCCTCGACGCGGCCGAGGTCGACCAGCAGTTGCGGGTCGGCCAGCCGCATCCGCAGCACCGGCAGCAGGCTCTGCCCGCCGGCCAGCACCTTGGCCTCGTCGCCGAACTCGGCGAGCGCGGCCACCGCTTCCTCCACTGTGGAGGGAGCGACGTACTCGAACTGGGCGGGGATCACCGGGCACCTCCCTGGGGGTTCACCGAACCGAGACCGCCACCGGCTTCCGGTGCGGTGGCACCGCTTTCACGCGCGCCCGTCACGGCGCGCCACACCCGCTGCGGCGAGCACGGCATCTCCACGTCGTTGACGCCCATCGGCCGCAGCGCGTCGACCACCGCGTTCACCACCGCGGGCGTCGAGGCGATGGTGCCCGCCTCGCCGACTCCCTTGACGCCCAGGACGTTCGACGTCGCGCGGGTTTCGGTGCGGTCGGTGACGAACTCCGGCAGGTCGGCCGCCGAGGGCACCAGGTAGTCGGCCAGCGTGGCGGTGGTCAGGGTGCCGGTCTCGTCGTACACGGCCTCCTCGAACAGCGCCTGCGCGATGCCCTGCGCCAGCCCGCCGTGCACCTGGCCTTCCACGATCAGCGGGTTGATCACGGCGCCGATGTCGTCCACGCAGACGTACTTGCGGATCTTCACCATGCCGGTCTCGGTGTCCACTTCGGTCGCGCACAGGTGCGTGCCGTGCGGGAAGGAGAAGTTCTCCGGGTCGAAGGTGGCGTCGGCGTCGAGGTTCGGCTCCACCCCGTCGGGCAGGTCGTGCGCGGCGAACGCGGCCAGCGCGACCTCGCCGAGCGCGGTGCCCCGGTCGGTGCCGCGCACGCCGAACCGTCCCGCGGTGAACTCCACGTCGTCCTCGCCGCACTCCAGCAGGTGCGCGGCGATCTTCTTGGCCTTCTCCACGACCTTGTCGGCGGCCTGAACCACCGCCATGCCGCCGACCGCCAGCGACCGCGAACCGTAGGTGTCCAGGCCCTTCGGCGAGACCTGGGTGTCACCGTGCAGCACCTCGACGTCCTCGAACGGCACGCCCAGCCGGTCGGCCACGATCTGGCTCCACGCCGTCTCGTGCCCCTGCCCGTGCGGCGAGGTCCCGGTGACGACCTCCACCTTGCCCGTCGGCAGCACGCGGATCGAGGCGTGCTCCCACCCACCGGCGCCGTAGGACAGCGAACCGAGCACCCGCGACGGGGCCAGCCCGCACATCTCGGTGAACGTCGAGATGCCGATGCCCAGCTGCACCGGATCACCGCTGCGCCGCCGCTCCTCCTGCTCCGCGCGCAGCGCCTGGTAGCCGAACAGCTCCATCGCCTTGTCGGTGGCGGCCTCGTAGTTGCCGGAGTCGTAGGTCAGCCCGGCGACCGTGTCGTACGGGAACTCCTCGTGCGCGATCCAGTTCTTGCGCCGCACCTCCATCGGGTCCACGCCGAGCTCGGCGGCCAGCTCGTCCATCATCCGCTCGATGGCGAAGGTCGCCTCCGGCCGTCCCGCGCCGCGGTAGGCGTCGGTGGGCGTCTTGTTGGTGAACACGTTGGTGCAGCTGAAGTGGTAGGCGGGGATCTTGTAGATCGAGTTGAACATGAACGCGCCGAGGATCGGGATTCCCGGCGTGACCAGCCGCAGGTAGGCGCCCATGTCGGCGAGCAGCTCGACCTTCAGCCCGGTGATCCGGCCGTCCCGGTCGGCCGCCATCGACAGCTTCTGCACCTGGTCGCGGCCGTGGTGCGCGGAAACCATCGTCTCGGAGCGGGATTCGGTCCACTTCACCGGCTTGCCGAGCTTGCGGGCCAGCACGAAGGCGATGAACTCCTCCGGCGTCACCTGCAGCTTGCCGCCGAAACCGCCGCCCACGTCCGGGGCGATGACCCGGATCTTCTGCTCCGGCACGCCCAGCGACATGGCCAGCATCAGCCGCAGGATGTGCGGCACCTGGGTGGCCGACCACATGGTGATCTGCTCGCCGGTCGGGTCGACGACCACCGAGCGCGGCTCCATGAACGCGGGGATCAGCCGCTGCTGCCGGAAGGTCCGCTCGACGCGCACCTCCGCGCCGCGCAGCGCCTCGTCGACGGAACCGCCGGTGCCCGCCTCCGCCGAGTCGAACGTCCAGGTGGCGTTGCGGTTGGTGCCCAGGTCCTCGTGCACCAGCGGGGAATCCGCCCGCAGCGCGGATTCCATGTCCAGCACCACGGGCAGGTCGTCGTAGTCGACGTCGATGACGTCCAGCGCATCGCGCGCCTCGGCCGCGCTGCGGGCCGCGACTACCGCGACCGCCTCCCCGGCGAAGCGCACCTCGTCGACCGCGATCGGCGGCGCCACCGGGGCATTCATGTCCTCGGTGATCGGCCACGCGCACGGCAGGCTGCCCTGCTCGTCGGCGAGGTCGCGACCGGTGAACACCGCGACCACACCGGACATCCGGCGCGCGGGCGCGGTGTCGATCGACCTGATGCGGGCGTGCGCGACGGGACTGCGCAGGACCGCCAGGTGCAGGGTCCCCGCGGGGTTGAGGTTGTCGGTCCAGCGGGTGCGGCCGGTGATCAGCCGCGCGTCCTCCTTGCGCTTGCGGGCGCGTCCCAGTTCGGGTTCCAGCACCGAGGTCATGAGCGCCTCACCTTCGGCTGAGCCTGCTCGTCGGCAGGTGTTCGCGGCGCCGGGGTGTCCTCGGTGTGCTCCATCTCCGGGCCGGCGCCCGGCTGCATGCGCTGCGCGGCGTCGGAGACCGCGCGGACGATGTTCTGGTACCCGGTGCAGCGGCAGAGGTTGCCCTCCATGCCCTCCCGGATCTGCTGGTCGTCGGGTTCGCGCACCTCGGCGAGCAGGTCGAGCGCCTGCATGATCATCCCGGGGGTGCAGAACCCGCACTGCAGGGCGTGGTTGTCGTGGAAGGCCTGCTGCAGCGGGTGCAGCCTGCCGTCCTGGGCGAGTCCTTCGACGGTGGTCACGTCGTGCCCGTCGGCCTGCACGGCGAGGACCGAGCACGACTTCACGCTGCGGCCGTCGAGGTGGACGGTGCACGCGCCGCAGTTGCTGGTGTCGCAACCGATGACGGTGCCCACCTTGCCTGCTCGTTCGCGGAGGTACTGGACGAGCAGCATGCGCGGCTCGACCTCATCGGTGTAGTGGGTGCCGTCTACGTTGACGGTGATGCGCGGCATTTGGGCGGCCTCCTCGGAGGGACTGGCCCGCGGTGCGCGGACGGTCGGGAACTCGGACTACTCCGCCTGGGTGACGGGCGTCACAACGATAGAGCCTGCTACGCCACACGGACCCGAGCAAGCGCGCAAAAGAATGGCCGTTCAGTCGCACCGAGTAGCCATCAGGACGACCGCAGCGAGTCCTCTTCGGATCCGGCGTCTCCCGCACCGCGAGCGCACCCGGAAAAGCCGTTGAAAATCCCGGGAAATCCGCCCTATCGTCCGCTCCGGGAGGACAGTCGATGACGACACCGCAGGAGTACGCGCACCATTCCCGCTACACCGACCCGGGCCGCTACGCGCCGCTGCTCGACCAGTTGCCGGCGGACGTCCGGCAGGTCGCGGCGGTGGTGCGCGGCCTCGTCGTGCACTACCGGGGCGAGGGCATCCCGTTCACCGGTGATCGGCTGGCCGAGGTCGACTCGCGCTGGACCGAGCGGCTGCTCGCCACCGATCAGCGCAGGTTCCCGCCGGTCCTGGACGCGCCGCGCCCGCTGGAGCAGCGGCTGGTCGGGTGCTGCCGGGACGCCGCCCTGCTGACCGTCGCGGCGCTGCGCCACCACCGGATCCCGGCGCGCAGCCGCGTCGGCTTCGCCGCCTACTTCCACGAGGGCTTCCACGCCGACCACGTGATCGCCGAGTACTGGAACGGGCAGCGCTGGGTGTTCGCCGATCCCCAGCTCGACCAGGCGGACTGGCCGTTCGACACCTGCGACATGCCCCGCTCGGACCCGGCGCCGTTCGTCACGGCGGCGCAGATCTGGACCGCCCACCGGAGCGGGCGGATCGACGTGGACCGCTGCGGTGTCGGCCCCGACCACCCGATGCGCGGCGCCTGGTTCGCGGGCAACTACGTGCTGCGCGAACTGGCGCACCGCCGCCGCGACGAACTCCTGCTCTGGGACTTCTGGGGCGCGATGACGACCACCGACGACGGCCTCGACCTGGACCTCGTCGACGAGATCGCCGCCCTGCTGCTCGCCGCCGACAACGGCGACGAGGCCGCCGAACGCGAACTGACCCACCGCTACGCCACCGACCCGAGGCTCAACCCGGGCGACCGCGTGCACTGCCAGTCACCCTCGGGCCTGGACGCCCTCGTCGACCTCACCTGACGCGTTCACCCGGATGCTGGTCGAATTCACGCGAAATCGACCGTCACCCGGCTGGTCAGGAGTGGTGGTGGATGGGGCCGTCCAGGTCGGCCAGGCGGACTCCGCGGCCTCCCCAGCGGAGCGCGATCAGCTCCGCCGCGATGGACACCGCCGTTTCCTCCGGGGTCCGGGCGCCCAGGTCGAGGCCGATCGGGGAGGACAGCTTGCTCAGCGCCTCCTCGGTGACGCCCTGCTCGCGGAGCCTGCGGAGGCGGTCGTCGTGGGTGCGGCGGGAACCCATCGCGCCGACGTAGCCGAGGTTCAGGCTCAGCGCCTCCTCCAGCACCGGGACGTCGAACTTCGGGTCGTGGGTGAGCACCATGACCGCGGTGCGCTCGTCGACCCGGCCGGCCGCCGCCTCGGCCGCGAGGTAGCGGTGCGGCCAGTCCACGACCACGTCGTCGACGCCGGGGAACCTGCTGTGCGTGGCGAACACCGGGCGCGCGTCGCAGACCGTCACGCGGTAGCCGAGGAAAGCACCCATCCGGGCCATCGCGGCGGCGAAGTCGATCGCGCCGAACACCAGCATCCGCGGCGGCGGCTCGAAGGAGTTCACGAACACCCGCAGCCCCTCACCGCGGCGCTGGCCTTCCGGCCCGTACTCGATGACGCCGCTGCGGCCGCTGGCCAGCATGCCGCGCGCGTCGTCGAGCACTGCGTCGTCGATCCGCGCCGAGCCCAGGCCACCGCTGCTGCGGTCGCGCCAGACCAGCAGGTGCGCGCCGACCTTCGCCGAGTCCGGGTGCTCCACGACGGTCACGACCGCGACGGGTTCTTCGGTGCGCACCGATGCGGCGACCTCGTCCAGTCCGGGGAAGGTCTCGCGATCGACCCGCTCCACGAAGACGTCCAGGATCCCGCCGCAGGTCAGGCCGACGGCGAACGCGTCGTCATCGCTGACGCCGTAGCGGCGCAGCACCGGCTCGGACCCGGTCAGCGTCGTGGTCGCCTCCTCGTAGACCGCACCTTCGACGCAACCGCCCGAAACGCTGCCGAAGGCCTCGCCCTCGCTGGTCACCAGCATCGACGCGCCCGGCGGCCGCGGGGCCGAGCGGAACGTCGCGACGACGGTGCCCAGTCCGATGGACTCGCCCGACTCCCACCGCTTGGTCAACTCGTCCAACACGTCACGCACAGCGCACCTCCGCTCTCCCCGCACCACTCGGATCCACGATTTCAATTGAAATCAGACGTCCAATTTCCATTGAAATCGCGTACCTGATTTCAATTGAAGTTGCGTCGGACCTGAAACGTGCCGCTAAATCTCGCACTTCGCCCCTCCAGCACCAGGTTGGGACAGCCTGCGGACCCAGGACCAGACGTCCTCCAGCGAACGCAGGCTGTGCCCGGCCACCATCCGGTCAACGTGCGGCATGGCCGCGACAATCCCGGATTGCACCGGTTGGTAGCCGTCGTGCCCGGCGTGCGGGTTCGCCCAGATCACCGCGCGCGCCAACCGCCGCAGCCGCCGCATCTGGTCGGCGAGCTCGGTGGCGTCGCCGCGTTCCCAGCCGTCGGAGAACAGCACGACCACCGCTCCGCGCGCCACGCCTCGCTGCCCCCACCGGTCCAGGAAGACCCGGAGCGTCTCGCCGAGCCTGGTGCCGCCGGAGAAGTCCGGCACCGCGCGGGAAGCCGCCAGCAGCGCGGCCTCCGGATCACGCTGCCGCAGCTGCCTGCTCACCCGCGTCATCCGCGTGCCGAGCGTGAAAACCTCGGTGCTGACGGGCGCTCTCCGCACCACGACGTGGGCGAACCGCAGCAGCGCATCCGCGTAGGCGCTCATCGAGCCCGAGACGTCGACCAGCAGTACGACCCGTCGCGGTCGGCGGGAGCGGCGCTGCCGACGCAGCCGCACCGGCTCGCCACCGGATCGCAGCATCTCGCGCAGGGTCGCGCGCGAGCTCAGCGCACCACGCTTGCTCCCGCGACGCCGGAGAGCTGGGCGCGACGGCGGCTCCGGGCGCAGCACCGCGAGCATCCGCCGCAGGTGTTCGCGCTCCGGCACGCCGAGTTCGGAGAGATCGCGGCGGCGCAGCACCTCGGCGTCGCTGGCCGCGGCGGCCAGCGGCCTATCCGCCTCGCCCTCGTCAGGACCACCGTCGGCACCGGTCAGCGCAGCGATCTGCGCGGGACGCGGGAGCGGTCGGCCCACCGGTTCGCCGGACGACTCGGCATTGCCGAACCAGGATTCGAAGGCCGCGTCGTAGCGCGGCAGGTCGTCCGGGTCGGAGCACAGCGTCAAGCGGCCCGCCCAGTAGACGGCGTCGCGGTCGAACCCGACCTGCTCGACGGCGGCGAGGAAGGCCTGCACGCGCGTCGGGCCGCAGGCCATGCCGGAATGCCGCAGCGCACGCGCGAACCCGACCAGCCCGGTCACGGTGTGCATCCCGCCCCCTTCCCGGCTTCCTCAGCGCTCAGCGGTCAGCACGCCCGCCGCGCGGACGCGCTCCGCGTCCTCGCGGTACTTGAGCACCGCGCCCAGCGTCGTCGCAGCTGTCTCGGTGTCCAGCTCGTCCTGCCCGAGAGCCTGCAAGGCCTGCGCCCAGTCGAGCGCCTCGGCCACTCCTGGCGGCTTGAGCAGATCCATCTGCCGCATCCGCTGCACAGTCGCGGCCACCTGCTCGGCCAGCCGCTCGTCCAGCCCCGGCAACCGGCGCCGCAGAATCGCCACCTCGCGCTCCAGGTCCGGGTGCTCCAGCCAGTGGTACAGGCAGCGCCGCTTCAAGGCGTCGTGCACCTCGCGGGTCCGGTTGGAGGTGAGGACGACGATCGGCGGCTGGGCCGCCGACACCACACCGAACTCCGGGATCGTCACCGCGTACTCCGACAGCACCTCCAGCAGGAAGGCCTCGAACTCGTCGTCGGCGCGGTCGATCTCGTCGACCAGCAGCACGCACGGCGACTCCTGCAACGCCCGCAACAGCGGCCGCGCGAGCAGGAACCTGCGGGTGTAGAGCGAGGATTCGGCGGACTCGGCGTCCAGCTCTCCCCCGGCGGCGGCTTCCAGGGTGCGCAGGTGCAGCAGCTGCCGCGGGAAGTCCCAGTCGTAGAGCGCCTGCGCCGCGTCGATGCCCTCGTGGCACTGCAACCGGATCAGGTCCACCCCGAGCGCGGTGGCCAGGGCCTGCGCCAACGCGGTCTTGCCGGTGCCCGGCTCGCCCTCGCACAGCAGCGGGCGCCGCATCCGCATCGCCAGGAAGGCCGCCGTGGCGATGCCGTCGTCGGGCAGGTAACCGGTGTCGTCCAGCGCCTTGGCGACCTCGGCCGGGGAGTTCAGGTCGAACGCGTCATCCACCGCCATACCGCGAGCGTAGGCGAACGACCACGGCCAGGGCGATCATCAGATCATCCGGCGAGCAGGTCCCGGACCGCGTCGGTGACTGTGCCAACCTCCAAAGCCGGGACCGGTTCGCCCCTCCCCAGGTACCGCCGGACCACGGCGTAGGGCAGGTCGACCACGGCCAGGAACACCCGGGACCGACCGGCCGCGCCGGATCGGCCGAGCCGCTCCGCCAAGCCGGTCAGGGCCTCGTCCACCTGCGCATTCGCCTTCGCCAGGTGCTCACGGGCCGCATCCGGCCAGTCCGCCATGCCGTAGGCGGCGGGACCGGCCAGCAGCACGTTCGCCTCGGCCGGATTCTCGCGGCACCACTCGACCACGTGGCGCGCGGCGGCGACGGCGGCTTCCAGCGGCGGCGCTTCGACGGCGGCGAAGAAGCCGTCCTGGAACCGGGTGACGGTGCGCAGCCACAACGCGGACAGCAGCGCGGTCCGGTCCGGGAAGCGGTGGTACACCGAGCCGCTCGGGGCGCCCGCGGCTCGCGCGACCGCCGCCATGGTCACGCCGCGCGGTCCTGCTTCCGCGGCCAACGAGACAGCGGCGTCCAGGAGTCGGTCGGCGTCGTGCCGAGGAGGCCTGCCCATGTATTGGAGGATATGCTCTAATACGGTTTTAGAGAGAACCATCTAAAAACGGGAGGGTTCGATGGCCGTTCGGAACGTGCACGTCCGGCACCTGCCGGTGGACGAGGACACCGCCGGAGCGCTGATCGACTCGCTCGCCGGCCCGCACGACCGGCTGTGGCCGAGCCGGGAATGGCCGCCGATGGAGTTCGACCGCCCGCTGGGCGTGGGCGCCGCGGGCGGCCACGGCCCGGTGCGCTACCGGATCGCCGGCTACGCCCCCGGGCGCTGGATCCGGTTCCGCTTCACCGCTCCGCGCGGCTTCGACGGCTTCCACGAGTTCGCCGTGCAGCGCGAAGACGGGCGCACCTCGCTGCATCACCTGCTGTCCATCCACGCCCGCGGGCCAGCCCGGATCACCTGGCCGCTGCTCTGGCGACCGCTGCACGACGCGCTGCTGGAGGACAGCCTCGACCGCGCCGAAGAGGCCACCACCGGCGCGGTGCGCGCACCGGCCCGCTGGTCCTGGTGGGTTCGCCTGCTGCGCGCACTGGTGGCGCGGGGTCGCCGATAGGATCGCGACGGCTTCGGGAGGAGGCGCATGAGTCGGTTCAGCGGGTTCCCCGCGCACATCGAGAAGCACGTCGGCCGGGTTCGCGGCGCCGACAGCCGGACCGCCGGTGGCCGTGAGCGCGCCTACCACCTGGTCTACTGCGACCACTCCGACGGCGCGCACGTCACGGTGCTGACCAGCGGCCTGCGCGAGCGCACCGCGGGCGCGCCGCTGCCCCAGGAGCTGGTGTGCACGCTGCGGGCCGAGCAGGAGCTGCACGCCCGGCACCTGACCGGCGTGATCGCCGAGCTGCTCACCGAGTCCAACAGCCGCGTCGGCTACGGCGCGCTGATCATGAACGACCGCGTCCTGCTGCCGGACTCCGAGATCGCCGGCGCCCTGGCCGCTCCGCACCCCTACCTCGGCGACGAGTTCGACGTCCTGCTCGACGCCGACGGCCAACCGGTCCTGCAGCTCATCACGCTCGTCCCGATCACCCGCGGCGAAGCGCAGCTGGTCGCCCGCTACGGCCGCGACGCGCTCTACGACCGCTGGGAGCAGACCGGCGCCGACCTCCTCGACATCCACCGCCCCTGCACCGCTTCCTGATCCGGGCCCGAGGAAGGTCAGGGCCGGATCAGGGATGGGTCGGGGTTGTTCCCGGACGCGCCTGGAGCTCCCGGAGCGGAGGATTCAGGTATGAGCGCAGAGATCCCCACCTCGACCGCCGCCACCACCGAGAACTCGACCAACCGGAAGTTCCGCCGCAGCCGCGACGAGCGGATGATCGCCGGACTGTGCGGCGGAGCCGCCAAGTCGCTGGGCGTGGACCCCACCATCGCCCGGGTCGCGCTGATCGCCGTGACGCTGTTCGGCTTCGGCTCCGGCATCCTGCTGTACCTGGCCTGCTGGCTGGTGGTCCCGGAGGAGTGAGCCGCGATCAGCGCATGCCGGGAGCCTGCTCGATGAAGGTGTCCAGCACACCGTCACCCACGTAGACCGGCCCCTGCGGGCGGACCTTGCCCGGCTCCGTCCGGATCTGCGCGGCCCGAGTCGCGAGCTGCTTGGCCTCGCTGAAGTGCCCGAACGTGCTGCCCTCGTCGCCGTCGGCCCGCGCCTGCAGCCCGTCCATCGTGGCCACCAGCGCCTGGCCCCACAGCTCGGTGGCGGTCAGCCACGGCTTGACGTCCTGGACGAACTCCGCGGGCGCTCCCGCGCCGATCCGCTCCGGCGCCTCCGCGATCGTCTGCGCGTACTCGCGCAGCTCCCGCACCGCGGTCGCGCGGTCGCCGCCCTGCCAACCGGCGCGGAACTGCTCGATCCGCCGGGACAGCTCCGGTGCCTGCGGCAACCACGGTCGCCCGCTGGGCAGCGGGCCCATGTGCTCCAGGTCGAAGAACGCCAGCAGCGCACCGGCCGTCGCCGGATCGGCGACCAGCCCCGGCTCACCACCGGCGAGGCGCTTGCCCGCCAGGTAGTCGGCCGCAGCGCGCCAGGCCCGCTGCGCGTCGAAACCCTCGTTGTTCCAGAAGAAGTCGGCAGCGCCGAGCTCGACCACCTCGCTGGCCGTGGCCAGGTTCATCGGGTTCACCACGCCACCGGTGAGCTGCTCGGTCAGCCCCGGCTCGCGCTTCTCGTACGGGCCGAGCAGCACCCGGCCGACCGAGCCGTCGAAGTCGTTGACCGGGTAGTTGTCCCACAGGAAGAGCTTGCGGCCCCACACCTGCTCGGCCTGCTGCGCGTCCGACACCGTGATCCGGCGCGGGATCACCCCGTCCCCGGTCCACATCACCAGCACCCGATCGTCCAATGTGGACCGGATCTGCGACTTGTACGGCGAGTCCTCCACGTCGGAGTACTCGGTCGGCACGAACTGCAGCGGCGCCACCCCGGGGTGGGTGTCGACGAACTCGCGCTGCACCCGGTTCAGCAGCTCCGCCTGCGCCCGGCCGGCCGCGTCCTGCGACGGGCTGCCGTACTTCGCCTGGTCGCCCGAGCAGTTCCAGCGGGTGTAGGAGATGTCGTCCAGCGGCACCGAGAAGTCGCGCACGCCCGAGTCGTAGACCGCCTGCAGCTTGGCCAGCAGGGCGCGGAAGTCCGCTTCGTCGCTGTAGCAGATCGAGGTGCCGGGCGAGAGCGCGAAGGTGAACTTCACGTGGTGCGCGGCGGCCTGCCCGATCAGCTGTCGCACCGCGGCGAACTCGGCCTGCGGGTACGGCTCGCGCCACTTCTCCCGGTGGTACGGGTCGTCCTTGGGCGCGTAGATGTAGGTGTTGAGCTTGACGTCGCCGTAGAAGGCGAGCTGGTCCATCCGCTGCTGGTGCGTCCACGGTGGACCGTAGAAGCCCTCGACGCTGCCGCGCAGCGGCATGTCCGGGTGGTCGATGATGCCGACTCCGGCGATCCGCCCCGGCGAAGCGAGCTGGCGGAGCGTCTGCACGCCGTAGTAGGCGCCCGCCGCGTCGGAAGCACCGATGACCACCGCCGGGTCCGTTCCGCCGCGCCCGGCCAGCGCGTACCCCTCGGGCGGCAGCTTCGCCGGTGCGGCGAGGTCGAACCCGCCCAGCCCCTGCGCGACGGCCTGCGAGCCACGAGCGCCGATCTCGATGCGCAGCTCGGCGTCCTCGGCGGGCGGCTGCCCCTCCTCGCGCACCACGACGTCGCTCGCCCCGGCCATCCGCAGCACCTGCTCGACCAGCGCGCGGGTGGGCTGGTCGACCAGCTGGTCCACGACCACCTCGGCCTTGCCCCGCACCGCGATGTCGTCGCCGAGCCGCCGCATCTCCTTCGGCTGCGGAGTCACCTGCGGCAGCCCGGTCGCGGGCAGCGCGGGCGCGGGCGGCGGTGCGGTGGGCTCGGCCGGCTGCGGGGTGTTGGTGCATCCCGCCAGCACGGCGCACATCAGCGTCGCGACCGCTGCGGACCGCCGCCGGGCACTTCGACCGAACATGACCCCACCTCGCCTGGATTTCCCAACGCGTTCAAGGAGATCACACCCCGGTCTCGATCGCTGGCAGGCAGTGTCCAGCCCCACCCGAGCGCCTGAAGCCCACCCCCTGACCCGGCCGTTTCCGCCAGATCCAACACGCCCCGGTGTGTCGTGCGGCCCGGTTCAGCCGGCGCGCACCGCCCCGGCCAGCCCGCTGATGATCCGCTCCAGCACCGGTCGTGGAGTGGCGAAGGTCAGCCGCGCGTGACCACGGCCCTCCGCACCGCAGGCCGCTCCGTCGGTGAGCGCGACCCGCGCCTTCTCCAGGAAGAAGTCGGCGGGGTGATCGCCGAGGCCGAGCGCGCGGAAGTCCAGCCACGCGAGGTAGGTGCCCTCTGGAGGGCGGTAGCCGACCTCGGGCAGGTGTTCGGCCAGCAGCTCCGCCACCGCGCGCCGGTTGCCGTCCAGGTAGTCGAGCACCTCGGTCAGCCACGGCTCGCCCTCGGTGTAGGCGGCGGTCGTGGCCAGCACGCCGTGCGTGCTCGCGTCGAGCACCGCGAGACGGCCCCCGGCGGCCAGCGTCGCGGCGTCGGCGTCGTTGCTGACGATGAACTGCGCGCACTTCAGACCGGGCATGTTCCACGCCTTGGTCGCCGAAGTGGCGGTGACCGCGTGCCCGGCGGCCGTCTCCGACAGCGACGCGTAGGGCACGTGCTGCCGACCGGGGTAGACCAGCGGCCCGTGGATCTCGTCGGCGAACACCCGGCCGCCGTGGCGGTCGACCACCTCGCAGACCGCCGTCAGCTCCGCCGCGGTGAACACCCGGCCGAGCGGGTTGTGCGGGTTGCACAGCACCAGCAGGTTCCCACCGGCCCGGAACGCCGCGTCCAGCGCGTCGAGGTCGTGGACGAATCTGTCCCCGTCGCGGGCCATCGGCACCGTGATGACCTCGCGGCCGAGCTCACCGGGCTCGACCAGGAACGGCATGTACCCGGGCGTCGGCATGATCACCGCGCTGCCCGGCCGGGAGAAGCGCTCGATCGCGATCGCCAGCGCCCAGTGCACGTCGGGGATCGCGGTGATCCACCCGGGATCCACGTCCCAGCCGTACCGCCGCGCCTGCCAGTCGGCGCAGGCCAGCGCCATCTCGCCGGCCAGTCGCGGCGGCAGGTAGCCGAAGTTCATCGCCTCCACCGCTGCGCGCACCGCGCGCATGACCGGTGGCGCGGTGGGGAAGTCCATCTCCGCCACGAAGGCGCCGATCGTGCCCGGCTCGTGCAGCGTCCACTTCAGGCTGCCGCGGGCGCGCAGCTCATCGACGGTGATCTCGTCGAACTCGTGTCCCATCCTGCCCTCCCGCGACGATCATCTTCCAGCCGCGAGCGGCGCGACACCGCCATGCCGGTCAGGAGTCGAGGAGTTCCCGCCAGGACCGGACCAGTTCGGCGAGCACCGGGCCGGACGAGCGGGCGCCGCTGCCGATGTGGAAGGCGCGCACACCGGCTTCTCGCAGGACCGGGACGTGCTCCTGCCGGAGGCCGCCGCCGACGAGCAGCTCCACGCCGTCGGCGTCCTGCACGGCGGCGAGTTCCCGCAGGTGGGAAAGGCCCTCCGCGACACCGGAAGGACCACCGGCGGTCAGCACGGTGTCCGGGCCGAGCGACACCGCCCGCGCCCACGCCGTCCGGTACTGGGCGGCGTGGTCCACAGCGCGGTGGAAAGTCCACGGGCGACCGGCCAGCTCGGCGACCACCGCGCGGGTGGCGTCGAGGTCGACCTGGCCGTGCTCGTCCAGGAACCCGAGCACGAACTCCCGAGCCCCGGCGTCGAGCAGCTCGCCGACCCGTCGCCGCAGCAGGTCGACATCGGCGCCGAACCCGGTCTGCTCGCGCACCATCACGCGCACCGGGAGGTCCGTGGCGGCGAGCACGCTGCGAACCACCGGCAGCTCGGGCGTCAGGCCGTCGGCGGCCAGGTCCCGGCACAGCTCGACTCGGTCCGCCCCGCCCGCCTGCGCGGCCTCGGCGTCGGCGGCGTCGAACGCGATGACTTCCAGCAACCCGCTCACATCGGAACGGTAGCCGCACCCACCGCGAACCGGCTCAACGGTCCGGCCTGGACATACATGAAAACGGGATCCCGCAGTCCAGGCGGCCTCTGAGGTTCCGCCACCCGCACCGCCGCGCAAAACGAGTTCGGAATCAACGAAGAAGGGCCGCCCCCGGAACGGGGACGGCCCTCTTCAGCTGCCTGGGGCAGGAATCACATCATGCCGCCCATGCCGCCCATCGGGTCGGCACCGGCCGCTGCGCCCGCGGACTCCTTCTCCGGCTTGTCCGCGACCACGGCTTCGGTGGTCAGGAACAGCGCGGCGATGGAGGCGGCGTTCTGCAGCGCCGAACGGGTGACCTTCGCCGGGTCGAGGACGCCGGCCTGGACCAGGTCCTCGTACTCGCCGGTCGCGGCGTTCAGGCCGTGGCCCGAGGTCAGGTTCTTGACCTTCTCCGCGACGACGCCGCCCTCGAGGCCGGCGTTGATGGCGATCTGCTTCAGCGGGGCCTCGACGGCGATCTTGACGCTGTTCGCGCCGGTCGCCTCGTCACCCTCCAGCTTCAGCCCGTCGAAGGCGGCCTGCGCGGCCTGCAGCAGCGCGACGCCACCACCGGCGACGATGCCCTCCTCGACGGCGGCCTTGGCGTTGCGGACCGCGTCCTCGATGCGGTGCTTGCGCTCCTTGAGCTCGACCTCGGTCGCCGCACCGGCCTTGATGACGGCCACGCCGCCGGCCAGCTTGGCCAGCCGCTCCTGCAGCTTCTCGCGGTCGTAGTCGGAGTCCGAGCGCTCGATCTCGGCGCGGATCTCGTTGACCCGCCCGGCGATCTGCTCGTCGTCACCGGCACCCTCGACGATGGTCGTCTCGTCCTTGGTGACGACGACCTTGCGGGCGCGGCCCAGCAGGTTCAGGTCGGCGTTCTCCAGCTTGAGGCCGACCTCTTCGCTGATGACCTGGCCGCCGGTCAGGATGGCCATGTCCTGCAGCATCGCCTTGCGGCGGTCGCCGAAGCCCGGGGCCTTGACGGCGACGGACTTGAAGGTGCCGCGGATCTTGTTGACGACCAGGGTGGCCAGCGCCTCGCCCTCGACGTCCTCGGAGATGATCAGCAGCGGCTTGTTGGCCTGCATGACCTTCTCCAGCAGCGGGAGCAGGTCCTTGACGTTGGAGACCTTGGAGCTCAGCAGCAGGAGGTACGGGTCCTCCAGGACCGCCTCCATGCGCTCCGAGTCGGTCACGAAGTACGGCGAGATGTAGCCCTTGTCGAAGCGCATGCCCTCGGTGAGCTCGAGCTCGAGCCCGAAGGTGTTGCTCTCCTCGACGGTGATGACGCCTTCCTTGCCGACCTTGTCCATGGCCTCGGCGATGAGCTCGCCGATCTGGCGGTCGCCGGCCGAGATCGCGGCGGTGGCGGCGATCTGGTCCTTGGTCTCGATCTCCTTGGCGTTCTTGAGCAGCTGCTCGGCGATCGCCTCGGTGGCCTTCTCGATGCCCCGCTTCAGAGCGATCGGGTTGGCGCCGGCCGCGACGTTGCGCAGGCCCTCGCGAACCAGGGCCTGGGCCAGCACGGTGGCGGTGGTGGTGCCGTCGCCCGCGACGTCATCGGTCTTCTTCGCCACCTCCTTGACCAGCTCGGCCCCGATCTTCTCCCACGGGTCCTCGAGCTCGATCTCCTTGGCGATGGAGACGCCGTCGTTGGTGATCGTGGGGGCGCCCCACTTCTTCTCGAGCACAACGTTGCGGCCCTTCGGGCCGAGCGTCACCTTGACGGCGTCGGCGAGGGTGTTCATGCCGCGCTCAAGACCGCGGCGGGCGTCCTCGTCGAACGCGATCATCTTGGCCATTGCGGTGTGGTCCTCCACCTGTATGGACGCCGCGGAGGTGGGTTACGCACCCCACGGCAAGACTCGTGCTCGGCCAGGCTCGGTGCCCGCGACGGACGACCGGCGGCGGTACCGTCTGGTGGTACCGCCGGAGACGGCCTCACCGTCCCGACCTGGCACTCAACCTTGCTGAGTGCCAATACCGTGTTTAGCACTCTCCCCTGTCGAGTGCAAGCGACGGGGTGTCGGGTCAGTCGCCCGTGGGGACCGTGGTGGGCAGGTCGTTGCTGTTGTACGACGAGGTCTCCGAGGTCGTCGAGGTGTCGGTGCTGCCGGAACCGCCGATCGAGCTGGCCATCACGATGAAGACCACCACGATCAGCACCAGCGCGACGCCGACCAGCGTCAGCACGATCCACTTCGTCGAACTGCTCGACGACGTGGTCGCGAACGACGAGGAGCCCGCGGGCATCGGCGGGCGCAGCCGCACCGGGTCGTTGCTCGGCGGCGGCAGCGGGCGCGGCGGCTGCTGCGGGTACGGCGGCCGGTAGCCCTGCGCCGGGATCGGCTGGCTCGGCGGGTACTGCACCGGCTGCGGGCCGGGCATCGGGACGACCGGGCGCGGCTGCGGCGGGGCGTCGCCCGCGGCCTGCCCGAGCGCGGCGCGCGCGGCCGAGACCAGGTCCTGGCAGTTGCTGAAGCGCTGGTCGGCCTTCTTGGCCATGCCGCGGCGCAGCACCTCGTCGATGCCTGCGGGCAGCACCACCAGCGAGGTGGCCGGCGGCGGTTCGGCGGCCAGGTGGCCCTGGATGACCTCCTGCACCTGCCCCTGGAACGGCGGGCGGCCGGTCAGGCAGGCGAAGAGCATGCAGGCCAGCGCGTACTGGTCGGTGCGGCCGTCCACCGGCTCGCCGCGCAGGTGCTCCGGCGCCGCGTAGGTGGGCGAGCCGAGGAAGTCACCGCTGGAGGTGCGGTGGCCGGTCGCGCCGCGCCGGGTCAGCCCGAAGTCGGCCAGGTAGACGTGCTCGTGGACGGACTCGCGCGAGGTCACCAGCACGTTGGCCGGCTTCAGGTCGAGGTGCACCAGACCGCGCTCGTGCAGCATGTCCAGCGCCTCGGAGATCTGCGAGAGCAGCTCCAGGGTGCGCTTCGGCGAGATCGGCCCGTCCTTGATCAGGCTCGCCAGGTCGGAGCCGTCGACCAGCCGCATCGCGATGAAGAGCATGCCGTCGACCTCACCGAAGTCGTACAGCGGCACGATGTTGGCGTGGTCGATCGCCGAGGTGTTGCGCGCCTCGTCGACGAAGCGCTCGCGGAACTCGGCATCACCGGTGATGTGCTCGCCCATGACTTTGAGGGCGACCTTGCGGCCGAGTCGGACATCGGTGGCGCGGTACATCACGCTCATGCCACCGCGACCGAGCACTCCGTCGATCTTGTAGTGGCCGAGGCGCTTCCCGGTGAGGTCTTCCGACACGAGCAGCAGCGTAACGGGCCCAGATCACGCTCGTCTCACGGTTGGCGCAGCCGGGCGCGATCGACCCCGGTGCGGCCCAGCACAGCGGCCCGGCCCCGAAACCGGGAACCGGGCCGCGAGTCGTGCTCGATCAGACCTTGCGGACCCCGTCAGCCTGGGTGCGGCCGTCACGCCCCGCCTTCACCTCGAATTGCACCCGATCTCCTTCGGAAAGGGTGCGGAAACCCGACATGTCGATGGCGGAGTAATGGACGAACACATCAGATCCACCGTCCGTTGCGATGAATCCGTAGCCCTTCTCCGAGTTGAACCATTTGACCGTGCCGACCGCCACGGCGTCCTCCTCATGAAAAGTGATGCACGGCGCGAACGCCGCTGGAGCAACGGCCACACTACCCCCGAATTCGGGTCTCGTCGCGGGTTCGGCAATGCAACTTTTCCGTTAACGGCTGGGCCGAACGGGTGCCGCAACCGGACACCGTCCGTTATCCCGCCGCAATGTTCCCCCAACGGCACCAATCCATTCCGCCCAGAGCGAAAGCACTCGCCGGAGCGGAGCGGCGGACGGGCCGTCGACCTCGGCGTTCCGCCGATACCGGGCCGTCCGCGCAGGTCGTGGCCCGCGCACTGCACCGGTTGGCGGAATGGCGCCGACCCGGTCTTTCCCGAACGGAGCAGGCACCCCATTCGGTTTTAGGTTCCGACTTTCGCCATCACCCGAACAGCCGATTGCGCCGAGCGCCCGGTCCGGTCAGGAGCGGGCTCCGAGACCATTTGCCTGGAGCCAGCTGACGAGTCCCCGCGGATTGCGAGTTTGAGTCAGGATCTGCCCCGGCCCGGCGAAATCGAAGACCAGGCCCTCACCGCTCTTGAGCGACTGCATCGCGCCCTGGCTCATCTGCCGCAAACGGCTCTGCACCGTATCGGCATAAGCCACCACGTGACCGGTATCGATCGTGACGTACTCACCGGGCTGCAGGGTCACCACGTCGAGCGCGCCGTAGCAGGAGACCACCATCGGGCCCTGGCCCGCGGCGTGCGTCATGAACCCGCCCTCGCCGCCGAAGAGGTTCTTGAACCCGCCCCACTGCGTGTCCAGCTGCACGGTGCTCGCCGAGGCCAGCCAGCAGCCCTTGGTGATGCACCAGCCGACCCGCCCGTCGAGTTCGAGCACGTTGAGGTCGCCGGGCAGGTTCGGCGCCACGTCCACCCAGCCGCCCTGCTGCGGCGCGGTGAAGGTGGACACGAAGAACGACTCGCCACCCAGCGCAGCGCGGGCCAGCGACTTCAGGAAGCCGCCCTGAGCACGGGCGTCGACGGTGATCCCGTAGCTGGTCGCGAGCATCGCGCCGCTCTCGACCTGCACCGGTTCGCCCGGCGCCAGCATCAACCTGGCCACCCCGAAGGACGGCGTGTGGCGGGTCCGAACCTGCACGAATACCTCCCCGTGTTCGACGGCGCTCGGCTCGACCGGCGCCGCGCACGAGCCACCGGCCTGCGGTTCCCCGAACACGCGCACCGCGATGACCGGACCGGTCCGAACGCGCTCGAACGAGTCTGCCACGGCAGGATCCGGTGTCGATTCACACGCCAGTGGCGACAGCGGGGGTGGTGATGGCCGATGATCGGGGCGTGCCGAACGGAACCGGAACACCCGATCTGACCGCGGTCGCCGACCACCAGGCGAAAGTCGCGGCGCTGCTGCAGCCGACCCCGGTGCTGGTCAAGCCGCTGGCGGACTGCCTGGGGCACGCGCTGGCCGAGGACCTGGTCGCGCCGATCTCGCTGCCGCCGTTCGACAACTCCGCGATGGACGGTTACGCGGTCCGCTCGGTGGACCTGGTCGACGCGAGCCCGGAGCGGCCGGTGGAGCTCCCGGTCCAGGAGGACATCCCGGCCGGCCGGATCGACGTGCCGCCGCTGCAGCCCGGCACCGCGCACCGGATCATGACCGGCGCGCAGATGCCGCCGGGCGCGGACGCGGTGATCCCGGTGGAACGCACCGACCGCGGCACCGAGCACGTGCGGGCGTTCGCCTCGGTGCAGCCGGGAGCGCACGTGCGCCGGGCGGGCGAGGACGTCACCGCTGGCGCGACGGTGCTCACCGCAGGCACCACTCTCGCAGCCGCTCAGCTCGGCGTCGCCGCGGCGATCGGCGCCGCGGAGCTGCCCGTGCACCGCCCGGTGCGGGTGCTCGTGCTGTCCACCGGCTCGGAGCTGGTGGAGCCCGGCACGGCGTTGCAGCCCGGGCAGATCTACGAGTCCAACGGCCTGATGCTCGCCGCCGCGGTGCGCGAGGCCGGCGGCGAGGCGACGCTGCTGCGGTTCGTGCCCGACGACGTCGACGCCTTCCACCAGGCGCTCGCCCCGCACCTGGCGAGCACCGACCTGCTGATCACCTCCGGCGGGGTGAGCGCGGGTGCGTACGAGGTGGTCAAGGACGCGCTGACCGGCGAGGGCGTCGAGTTCACCAAGGTCGCGATGCAACCGGGCATGCCGCAGGGCTGCGGGCGCTACCGCGGCGGGATGGCCGTGGTGACGCTGCCGGGCAACCCGGTCAGCTCGATGGTGTCGTTCGAGGTCTTCGTGCGCCCCGCGCTGCTCGCCGCCGCCGGGCACCGGACCACGCGGCGGCCGGTGCGCCGGGCGGTGCTGACCGAACCGCTCACCGCGCCCACCGACCGGCGGCAGTACCGGCGCGGCCGGTTCGATCCGGCCACCGGCACCGTCGGCCTGCAGGGCGCGCCCGGTTCGCACCTGCTCGCCGGGCTCGCGCAGGCGAACTGCCTGCTGGAAATCCCCGAGGGCGTCACCGAACTCGCCGCGGAGTCCACAGTGGACGTGATGCTGCTGGATTGACGGATCCGGCAACGTCGCGAAGACTGCACCACCGTCCCGCCCACCCTCCGGAGTTCTGCACGTGCGTGGCCCCTGGCGCGCCGCCCTAGCACTGGCGCTGCACATCGCCTTCTTCGTCGCCCCGATCGCGCTGGTCCTCGGCCTGCTCTCGATCGCTGTCGTCACCTTCCGCTACGACCGGACCAGCGGGCTCAAAGCCGCCGCGGCGGCGCTGGTCGTCGGCGCCCTGTTCGCGGTCGGCCTGCGCGCCGTGCTGCGCTCGCGGGTGCGAGCCCGCGGTGTGCTGCTGGACCGCTCGGAGCAACCCCAGCTGTGGCGGATGGCGAACTCCATCGCCGCCTCGGCCGAAGCCCCCGAGCCCGACGAGATCCGGATCACCTCCGAGCCGGTGGTGGTGGTCCGCGAGGACACCGCGCTGCTCGGCCTGCGCACCCGCACCCGGTACCTGGAGCTCGGGCTGCCGCTGCTGGCGGCGCTCAACGTCAGCGAGCTGCGGGCCGCGATGGCCCGCGAGATCGGCCGCCTGACCGGGCGCAACCGGCTCACCGTGCTCGCCTACCGCACGTCGGCCAGCGTCGAGCGCACCGCGGCCGGGCTCACCGGCGGGCCGACCAAGTGGCTGTTCAACGGGTACGCGCGGGCGTTCACCGCGGTCGCCGCCACCACCGCGCAAGACCTGGAGCTGGCCGCCGACGCGGTCGCCGTCCGGGAGGCCGGGACCCGCACCGCGGTGCTCGCGCTGCGCAAGGTGGTGGCCGTCGAGATCGGCTGGCGCGAGTACGCCGAGGAGTACCTGAGCATGGCCACCGCGATCGGCCACGCCCCGGACGTGCTGGTGGGCTTCCGCAACTTCATGGCCCACCCGGCGCGCAAGCCGCGGCTGGCCGAACGGGCCAAGCAGACCATCGCCGAGGAGCCGCGCACCCGCAGGCGCATCGAGGCGATGAAGCGGATCAAGACCGGCGACCGCGAGGTCGACGAGCGGCCCGCGTTCGCCGTGCTGAAGAACCCGCGCAAGAGCGTGCCCGCACTGGAGGAGCGGCTGCTGGTCGACGGCCTCGACCAGCGGCTGCCGTGGCCAGAGCTGGCGCAGCGGGCCGGTGCCGCGCACGTCGCCGAGCAGGCCGCGCTGCTCAGCTCCGCGGTGGAGCAGAGCGGGCTGCCGATCGAGCCGTCCATCGCCGGGGTGCTGGCGGCCATCCACCGCGGCCAGGGCCGCGATCTGATCAACCCGGTGCTCAACCCCGGGCTGAGCCCGGAGCTCATCGACCAGGCCGCCGAGGACACCCTCGTCGACCTGCTCGGCTGCGTCGTGGTGGACGCGCTGGTCTGCGCGCGCCGCGCGCACCACGAGCTGGACTGGGGCGGCCCGCCGCCGGTCCGGCTGGCCAACGGCCAACCGCTGGACGCCGACCGGCTGGTGCGGCCCGCGGTCGTCGACCCCCGGCTGATCCCCGGCCTGCACCGCGCGCTGGTCAACCTGGGCGTGCCGCTGAACCACGCGCGCCGCCCGGCGGCCGAGCCGGAGCCGGAGCTGGCCGGCATCGTCAGCCCGGTGCAGTGCGCGGGCAGCAGCTACGACCTGCTGGTCACCGACCGCGGGCTGGTGCTGCTGCCCAGCTCGGCGAGCACCACCAAGCGGCTGCTGGCCGGCACCCTGGCCCGGTTCCGCGAGGCGGAGCTGGAGCAGCTCGGCGAGCTGGCCGCGACGCCGGTCGGCGAGCTCCGCGAGCGCTCCGGCGCGCAGTGGGTGGACAGCCGCGACGTGGCCAGCGCCCGGCTCGACCAGGACCGCGCGGGCTGGTCGCTGTCGCTGGAGCTGTACCTCGACGAGTACGCGGTGTCCGACCTGGACGACGGTCTGGTGCGCGGCGACGAGGACGGCGCGTCCGAGCTGGTGCTGCGCAGCAGCGCCGACGGAGTGGAGCACGGCGACCCGTACCGGGGGCTCGGCGAGCTGATGGGCGCGCGAATGAACGTCGAAGAACCGATTGCGGCTATCGAGTGAGCCCGAGCAGCAAGTTGATCACTCCCAGTCATGTAACGGGCCGCGAGTATCCTCCGAAAGCGGCTACGGAGTTTGTGTGACGTCAATTACACTGAAACCCGCGTAACGAACAGTCGCGCAGACGCATCTACTAGACGTCCGCTGAACACCACTGCTTGCCCGGTGACGGCGGACATTTCGAGGGCCGTGCGCCGTCGGGGGGCGCACGGACCCGCGCGAGCAGGGGCCGTTCGGCGACTACGGGGAGCCGCCGAACGGTCCCTGTTTCTTCTTCTCACCCTGTCGGGTGACTTCGGGATCAACCCAGCGGTACCATTCCACCGCGCCATATGCGCAGGTCAGCTTGGCTGTTCTTGATCAACTACGCCCCCTGGCGTCAGTTGGCCCGAGGCGTCCGAGATGCTGTACCGACCACGGCACCGGCCACCGGACCCGAACACCTGCGGGACCGGTGACCGCGCGGCCGCACCAAGGACCCGCCGACGCAGGGGCGAAGCACCTCGATGAGCACCGCGAAAGAACCGAAGAAGAGCCCGCTGGCCCACCTCGCCGGCCTGGCCCGCGACACCATCCCGCCGATGCACCCGGCCGGCCGTCCGTTCGTGCTCGGCGCCGCCGCCGCGACCTTCCTGCTGCGCCGCATCTGGCGCCCCGCCGGCGTGCTCGGCGGCGTGCTGACCGCCTGGTGCGCGTGGTTCTTCCGCGAACCGGCGCGCACCACGCCCAGCCGCGAAGGCCTCGCGGTGGCCCCGGCCGACGGCACGGTCTCGCACATCGAGCCCGCGGTGCCGCCCGCCGAACTCGGCCTCGGCGACGAGCAGATGATCCGGATCAGCGCGTTCCTGACCATCTTCGACGTGCACGTCCAGCGCATCCCGCTGGCCGGGCGGATCGAGACCATCGCCTACCGGCCGGGCAAGTTCCTCTCCGCCGACCTGGACAAGGCCAGCGAGGACAACGAGCGCAACTCGATGGTCATCCGCGGCGCGGACGGCACCCGGGTGGCCGTGGTGCAGATCGCGGGCCTGGTGGCCCGGCGCATCGTCTGCTCGGTCGCCGAGGGCGACGAGCTGCCCGCGGGCCGCACCTACGGGCTGATCCGCTTCGGCTCCCGCGTGGACCTCTACGTGCCCGCGGGCAGCCGGATCCTGGTCGAGCCCGGCCAGCGCACCATCGGCGGCGAGACGCCGCTCGCCGAGCTGCCCCAGGGCAACTCATGAGCATGCGGACCACTCCCGGCGTCCGGCTGCTGCCCAACGCGATCACCGTGTTGGCGATGTGCGCCGGGCTGTCCGCGGTCCAGTTCGCGCTCACCGGCAACCTGCCCGGCGCCATCGGGTCCATCGCGGTCGCCGCGGTGCTCGACGGCCTCGACGGGCGGATCGCCCGCCTGCTCGACGCCACCTCCAAGATGGGCGCCGAGCTGGACTCGCTGTCCGACGCGATGTCCTTCGGCGTCGCACCGGCGCTGACGCTCTACGCCTGGCAGCTGCAGGACAACCGGCTCGGCTGGGTGGCCTCGCTGATCTTCGTGGCGTGCATGGTGCTGCGCCTCGCGCGGTTCAACACGCTGCTGGAGGACGCCGACCAGCCGCCGTACGCCAAGGAGTTCTTCGTCGGGGTGCCCGCCCCGGCGGCCGGGCTGCTCGCGCTGCTGCCGCTCATCATCACCGCGCACTTCGGCCACCCGGGCTGGTGGGCGGACCAGACCGTGGTGATGATCTGGATGGTGCTGATCGCCGCGCTCGCCGTCAGCCGGGTCCCCACGCTGTCGCTGAAGACCGTCAAGGTGCCGCCGCGACTGGTCGCGCCGCTGCTGGTGCTGGTGGCGCTGCTGGCCGCCGCGATCATCATGTTCCCGCTGATCTCGCTGGCCATCGCCATGGTGGTCTACCTGGTGCACGTGCCCTACGCGGTCTACCGGCACCACTGGCTGGCCAACCACCCGGAGGCCTGGGAGGCACCGCCGCGCGAGCGGCGGGCGATCCGCCGTCGCACCGGACTCCGCCCGCCCCTGCGCCGCAGCGTGGCGGGTGCGGCGCGGCGCGTGCGACGCCGCTACAGCCACCCGAACGGCCCCCGCCGCAGCTGGCGGCGCCTGGAGCTTCGCCGCGACCGCAACGACACCAACCGCTGAGCCGACCTCCCGTCGCCCTGGATGACGCGATTTCAATTGAAGTTGGACACACGACTTCAATTGAAATCGCGGAACGCTGATGGGGCGGTGGAGCGCGGTTAAGCTCGCGGCGTGTCGTCGATAACGCTGACCGCTCGGGTTTCGCCCTCCGCCAAAGACGCTCGGCGCGGGGTGGTGCGGTTGCACCCCGAAGTGCTCGATGCGCTGGGGCTGCGGCCGTGGAACGCCGTGCAGCTCACCGGGGCGCGGGTGACCGTGGCGCTCGCCGCCGCTGCCGCGGTCGGCAGCCCGACCGGTGTGGTGCTGCTCGACGACGTCGCGCTCATGAACCTCGGGCTGGCCGAAGGAGCCGAGGTCGGCGTCGCTCCGGTGCAGGTCAGCGCGGCCCAGCGGGTGGTCATCGCCGGTTCGCGGATCGCACGGGCCACCGTCGCTCCCGAGACGCTGCGGCTGGCGCTGACCGGCAAGGTCTTCGGCACCGGCGACTCGGTCTCGCTGCTGCCGCAGGACGTGGCGCCCACGACCACCGGCAACGCCGTCGAGGTGCGCCGCAAGCTGTCCACCGCCATCGGCATGACCTGGACCAACGAGCTGATCACCATCGCCGCCACCGAACCGGCGGGCGCGGTCGCCGTACGTCCGTCCACAGTGGTCGAATGGCGGGACGGCGGCAGTCCGGAGCCCGCCGCCGCACCGGTCGCGGCACCGCCCGCACCGGTGGAGCAACCGAGCGAACCGGTGGTCCCGGTCGCCGATCTGGTCGGCTCCCGCGACACCGCCAAGCGGCTCGGCGAGTGGCTGCGCCTGGCCTTCGACCAGCCCGACCTGCTGCGCCGCCTCGGCGCCGAACCGCACCTGGGCGTGCTGCTCAGCGGGCCCTCCGGGGTCGGCAAGGCGACGCTGGCCCGCGCGGTCACCGCCGACATCGGCGCCGAGCTGGTCGAGCTGTCCGCGCCGAGCGTCGCAGCGCTCGAACCGGGCGCCGCCGCGAAGCGCCTGCAGGACGCGATCAACCGCGCCACCAGCGCCCAGGGCAACCGCGTGCTGCTGCTGACCGACGTGGAGAGTCTGCTGCCGGGCACCGAACCGCCGCCGCTGGCCACCGTGGCGCTGGACGCGATCCGCGCCGCGATCGGCTCCGACCGGCTCGCCGTGGTCGTCACCAGCTCCCAGCCGCAGTCCATCGACCCTCGGCTGCGCGAACCGGGCCTGGTCGACCGGGAGCTCACGCTCGGCCTCCCGGACGACGCCACCCGCACCGACCTGCTGCGGGTGCTGCTGCGCAACGCGCCGCTGGCCGACGACGTGCAGCTGGCCGAGATCGCCGAGCGCGCCCCGGGGTTCGTCGTCGCCGACCTCGTCGCGCTGTGCCGCGAAGCCGCCGTCGGAGCCGCCCTGCGGCACCGGGACGACACCGCCGACCCGCGCATCCGCCAGCAGGACCTGGTCGACGCGCTGGCCTCGGTGCGGCCGATCTCGATGTCCACATCGGACAACCTGCAGACCGGTGGGCTGACGCTGGACGACGTCGGCGACATGACCGAGGTGAAGCAGTCGCTCACCGAGACGGTGCTCTGGCCGCTGCAGTACCCGGACTCGTTCACCCGGCTCGGCGTGGCGCCGCCGCGCGGCGTGCTGCTGTACGGGCCGCCGGGCTGCGGCAAGACGTTCCTGGTCCGCGCGCTGGCGGGCAGCGGACGGCTGAACGTGCTGGCCGTCAAGGGCGCGGAGCTGATGGACAAGTGGGTCGGCGAGTCCGAACGCGCCGTCCGCGAGCTGTTCCTGCGCGCCGCCAACGCCGCTCCGGCGCTGGTGTTCCTTGACGAGGTGGACGCGCTGGCGCCCCGCCGCGGCCAGTCCTCGGACTCCGGCGTGGCCGACCGCGTGGTGGCCGCGCTGCTGACCGAGCTCGACGGCGTGGAGCCGATGCGCGACGTGGTGGTGCTCGGCGCGACGAACCGCCCGGAGCTGGTCGACCCGGCCCTGCTGCGCCCCGGCCGACTGGAGCGCCTCGTCTACGTGCCGCCGCCGGACGCGGAAGCGCGCGAGGCGATCCTGCGAGCCGCGGCGAGGAACACGCCGCTGGCGTCCGATGTGGACATCCCGGCCCTGGCGGCCGACCTGGACGGCTACTCAGCGGCCGACTGCGCTGCCCTGATCCGGGAGGCGGCCCTCACGGCGATGCGCGAATCCCTCGCCGCGGCCGAGGTCTCGGCAACCCACCTCACCACGGCCCGCCAAGCGGTCCGCCCCTCCCTGGACCCGGCCCAACTCGCATCCCTGGAGTCCTACGCCCACTCCCACCGCACCTGACCGCCACGCGGGAGGCGCGGTGGGCTGCCCGATCGGGTTACTTGGCGTCGATCGGGCCCTTGTAGTCGTTGGTGATGATGGCGATCAGGCCCGGGGTCGCGTCCTGGATGCCGTCGAAGCGGGGCTCAACGCGGGCGCCGAAGCGGGCCGCGAGCTGCTTGGCCTGGGCCTCCTCCGGGGTGCCCGGGCGGAAGTAGACCGTCGTCGTCGGGATGAGGCCCGCCGAGTAGTTGCCCACCTCCGGCACGTCGTAGCCGGTGCGGCGGAAGTCCTCCGCGGCGCGGTGCGCCAGCCCGCTGATAGTGCTGTTGTTGTAGACCCGCACCACGACCACCTCGGCCTGCTGGCCGGAACCGCCCGGCGAGTCGGGTCGCTGCTGCTGCGGCGGAGGCACCTGCTGGCTGCTCTGCTCCTCCGGTGAGGGCAGCGGTGCAGGCGGGTTCTCGGGCTGCTGGACCGGCTCGGTGGCGGCCGGCGGCGGGGGCTGCTGCACCAGCGACGACTTGGCCGGGTAGTTCCCCGGTTCGGGGGGCAGCGGTTGGGCGGAGTTCGGCGCGTCGCCGCCGGAGACCAGCGTGGCGATGCCGATGGCGCCCGCGATCACACCGGCCCCGATCAGCCCGAAGCCGATGAGCTTGGCCTTGGCGGGTCCGGCGGATTCCCCTGAAGTCATCAGTGCAACTCGATTCCCAGTCGTTGAGCGGCCCGTTCGCGCTGCCGCGCCGCCCGTGCCTTGCGCAGCCGTTTGATCAGCATAGGGTCAGCCCGAAAAGCTGCAGGACTGTCCAGCAGCGCGTTCAGCACCTGGTAGTAGCGCGACGGCGACATGTCGAACAGCTCCCGGATCGCCTGCTCCTTCGCACCCGAGCGCTTCCACCACTGCGACTCGAACGCCAGCACACCGCGTTCCCGGTTCGTGAGCTCGCCGGACGGCTCCGGCTCCGGCTCCGGTGCGGGCGCCGGAGCCGCCACCGGCTCGGCCACCGGCTCGACAGCCCGCAACCGCCGCCCCTCCGGCGTTCCACGCTGCTCCTGCCCGCGCGCCAGCTGCTCGCACTGGCGAGCGATCTCCTGGGCGGTCAGCATTTGGGCGGCGTCCATCCGACTCCTCGCCTCGCGATCCGGGCCTTCGGCGCGTTCGCGGAATCACACGGCTGTGATTCCCCCCTTGATTACACCATGCCCACCAATCACGGGTGCGCGGATCACACCGCTGGGCTACCGGAAAAGAGCACCCCGGCAGCGGCGGACGGCGTTGCCGATAAAGTCGCGGTCATGGCTGTTCACCCGATCTGCGTCTTCGGCGACCCGGTGCTGCACAACCCCACGCGCCCGGTGGAGCACTTCGACGACGATCTGCGCACCCTCGTCGAGGACATGTTCGAGACGATGGCCGCGGCGAACGGCGTCGGGCTGGCGGCCAACCAGATCGGGGTGGACCTGCGGCTGTTCGTCTACGACTGCCCCGACGACGAGGGCGTCCAGCACCGCGGTGTGGTGGTGAACCCGGAGCTGACCACTTCGGAGATCCCGGAGGGGATGCCGGACCCGGACGAGGACTGGGAGGGCTGCCTGTCGGTGCCCGGCGAGTCCTACCCGACCGGCCGGGCGAGCTGGGCGAAGGTCACCGGGTCCGATGTGGACGGAAAGCCGGTCGAGGTCGAGGGCACCGGGTTCTTCGCGCGCTGCCTGCAGCACGAGACCGACCACCTGGACGGCTACGTCTACCTGGACCGGCTGGTGGGCAGGCACAAGCGCGCCTCGAAGAAGATGATCAAGCGCAACGGCTGGGGCGTGCCGGGCCTGACCTGGGACCCGGCCGAGCACGGAGACCCCTTCGCCGACGACGAGGACTGATCAGAAGTCCTTGGCGCCCAAGGGAGTGGCGCCGAACAGAAGACCTCGGTGTCCAAGGGAACGGCACCGAACAGAAGACCTCGGTGTCCAAGGGAACGGCGCCGAACCTCACGCGATTTCAATTGAAATTGGCTGCGTCCCCAACCGCAGGGTTCGTCGAGAACGTCGCCAATTTCGATTGAAATCGCTGCACCACGCAAAGCGACCACCTACCGCTGTGAACCCAACCCGGCCCCGGACCCGACGACATCCATCGATGACGAGGTCTCCCCGGTATCACCACCGAGCCTCCGGCGGTGATACCGGTCGAACCCTGCGAGACGCAGTGCGGCGGCGTACGGGGTTTGCGTCGGGCTCAAAGCGGCACGTGGTCACCTTGAGGCGTGCAGCGATTTCAATCGAAATTGCCGACGTCCCGAGGAAACCTGCAGTGCGCAGTCAGGCAATTTCAATCGAAATCGCGTGAGGTTCACCGCCCCTCGTCAGGTGTCCCGATCGGGTTGTGGTCGCGCACGCCCCACCGCTACTTCACCGTTCGCGGTCACTACGCGCACGCAAAGTGACCATCAGTTCCGGTGGCCCGCATTTTCCCTGTTCAGCGGGCTGCGCTGGGGCATCGGGGTGAACGGGGGTTGGCAGTCCGCAGGGGTGCGGCTAGCCTCGGGCAGCGACAAACGAACACCGCGGGAGCTCGCACCAAGAGCGGGCTGAGAGGGCGGCTGGAGAATTCCGGGGCCGCCGACCGCATGAACCTGACCGGGTAATGCCGGCGTAGGGAGTGGATTGGCAGTGGCCGACGTGCGTCCGAACGCGTCCGAGAACGGCAGCGAGATCACCACCGGGGCCATCAGCGGCTCGCGAAAGGTGTTCCGCAGCACCGAATCCGGCCTGCAAGTGCCATTCCGCCGCATCGAGCTCACCAACGGCGAGCACCTCGACGTGTACGACACCTCCGGGCCGTACACCGACGAGAACGCCACCGTGGACGTCCACAGCGGACTCCACCGGATGCGAGCGGGCTGGACCGACGGGCGGGAGCACCGGACCCAGCTGGGCTGGGCGAAGTCCGGCGCCATCACGCGGGAGATGGAGTACATCGCCGCGCGGGAGGGCGTCTCCCCCGAGTTCGTCCGGGACGAGGTGGCCAGCGGCCGGGCGGTGATCCCGGCCAACCGGTGCCACCCGGAGAGCGAACCGATGATCATCGGGAAGAACTTCCTGGTGAAGGTCAACGCCAACATCGGCAACTCCGCGGTGACCTCCTCGGTCGAGGAGGAGGTGGAGAAGATGGTGTGGGCCACCCGCTGGGGCGCCGACACCGTCATGGACCTGTCCACCGGCAAGCGCATCCACGAGACCCGCGAGCGGATCCTGCGCAACTCGCCGGTGCCGATCGGCACCGTGCCGATCTACCAGGCGCTGGAGAAGGTCAACGGGGATCCGGCCGCGCTGACCTGGGAGATCTACCGGGACACCGTGATCGAGCAGTGCGAGCAGGGCGTGGACTACATGACCGTGCACGCCGGCGTGCTGCTGCGCTACGTGCCGCTGACCGCCCAGCGCGTCACCGGCATCGTCTCCCGCGGCGGCTCGATCATGGCCGCCTGGTGCCTGGCGCACCACCGGGAGAGCTTCCTGTACACGCACTTCAGCGAGCTGTGCGAGATCCTGCGCGAGTACGACGTCACGTTCTCGCTCGGCGACGGCCTGCGGCCCGGCTCCATCGCCGACGCCAACGACCGCGCGCAGTTCGCCGAGCTGGAGACCCTCGGCGAGCTCACGCACATCGCCCGCGCGCTCGACGTGCAGGTGATGATCGAGGGCCCCGGTCACGTGCCGATGCACAAGATCGCCGAGAACGTGCGGCTGGAGGAGGAGCTGTGCGGTGAGGCGCCGTTCTACACCCTCGGGCCGCTGACCACCGACATCGCACCGGCCTACGACCACATCACCTCCGGGATCGGCGCGGCGATGATCGCCCAGGCGGGCACCGCGATGCTCTGCTACGTCACGCCCAAGGAGCACCTGGGCCTGCCCAACCGGGACGACGTCAAGACCGGCGTGATCACCTACAAGATCGCCGCGCACGCCGCCGACCTGGCCAAGGGCTACCCGCGGGCGCAGGAGCGGGACGACGCGCTGTCCAAGGCGCGCTTCGAGTTCCGCTGGACTGACCAGTTCAACCTGTCCCTGGACCCGGACACCGCGCGGGCGTTCCACGACGAGACGCTGCCCGCGGAACCGGCCAAGACGGCGCACTTCTGCTCGATGTGCGGGCCGAAGTTCTGCTCGATGAAGATCACCCAGGACGTCCGCAGGTTCGCCGAGGAACGCGGCCTGACCAGCGTCGAGGCGATCGAGGCCGGCATGCGCGAGAAGTCCGAGGAGTTCGCGGGCACCGGCGGCAAGGTCTACCTGCCGCTGGCCGACTGACGATCCGCGTTTCAACGCCGAGCCGCGCCCCCTCCGGTGTGTCGCGCCACGACACACCGGAGGGGTCCGCGATTTCAATGGAAATCGGACGTCTGATTTCCATTGAAATCGCGGACCGGAGGCGGCTCGCACCCGGGAGGACCGGCAGGAGCGGGGCCGTAGCATGGAGTGGATGCACGAGATCTCGGCGGAGCACGAAGCACGGCCCGCGCACGACACCGCCCCACCGACCGCGCTGACCATCGCCGGTTCGGACTCCGGCGGCAGCGCGGGGATGCACGCCGACCTGCGCGCCTTCTTCGCCTGCGGGGTGCACGGGATGACGGCGGTCACCGCGGTCACCGTGCAGAACACCGTCGGCGTCACCGGGCTGGTGGAGATCCCGCCGGAGACCGTGGCCGCGCAGGTCGACGCGGTGGCCTCCGACATCGGCGTGGACGCCGCCAAGACCGGGGTGCTCGCCTCCGCGGCGACCATCGAGGCGGTGCTGGAGGTCTGCGACGCCCACGGCATCGGCCGCGGCGGGCGCACGCCGTTCGTGGTGGACCCGGTCGCCGCCTCCCGCAGCGGTGAACCGCTGCTCCGGAAGGACGCCCTCGACGCGCTGCGCAACGAGGCCTTCCCGCGCGCTTCCCTGGTGACGCCGAACCTCGACGAGGTGCGGCTGCTGACCGGCATCGACGCGCGCACCCGCGCCGACCTGCTGGACGCGGCCAAGGCGATCTACGACTTCGGCCCGGAGTGGGTGCTGATCAAGAGCGGTCACCTGCCCGACGACCCCGAGTGCATCGACCTGCTCTTCGACGGCTCCGAGGCCATCCCGCTGGCCGGGCCGCGCTACGCCACGGTGCACACGCACGGCGCGGGCGACGTCTTCGCCTCCGCGATCACGGCGGCGCTCGCCAAGGGCGCGTCGATGCCGGACGCGGTGCGCAGCGGCAAGCGGTTCGTCACGCGCAGCGTCTCGCACGCCTACCCGCTCGGGGCCGGGGTCGGACCGGTGTCGACCTTCTGGCGCGTCAGCCCGCGCTCGTTCTGACCCCCGAGCCCCTAATAGAGTGATTTCCATCCCGGATCTGTAACCCGAATGGTGTGCCTCATCGACAAACCGGTCGAGATGCGCGTAATTCCCAGGACCGCACGCCTCTGCAGCGCGCGGTCCCTTGCGCGCTGCGCGAAACGACGATGACAGGGGTTTTCGACAGCGTGGGTAAATCGGTCAGGACTGCTAAGTCGGCGTTGGCCGCCCGAGCCCGGCAGCTGCTCGCCACCGAGGCGGGCGCGCCGGACCCGAGGCAGCGCCAGTACGCCGTGCTGGTGCTCGTCGCAGTGGTCGCGGGGACCGCGGTGGGCTGGCTGTTCGACCTGCAGACCCCCGCGCTGCTGGCCGGGCTGACCGCGGTGCTCGCGCTGGTCGCCACCGGCGGCCAGTCGCTGCGCTCGGACCTGCGCCGGTTCGTCTGGTTCACCCCGGCACTGGTGCTGGTGATGACGGTCGGGCCGCTGCTGGCGAACATCCCGGTGCTGGCCGGCCTGGTGGTGGCGCTCGTCGTCTTCGGCTCCGGCATGCTGCCCGCGCTGGGCGAGCACTACCGGATCGGCGGGCAGACCTTCGCCGCGGCGACCCTGGTGTCCACCACGACCGGCATCGGCAGCGACCAGCCGGTGTGGATGCTGCTGGCCGCCTCCGCCTCCGGCGCGGCGTTCGCCCTGCTGCTGCGGGTGATCATCGGGTTGAGCGATCCCGGCCGCGCCACCCGCGTGGCCGTCGCCCGGACGCTGCTCGAACCCGGCCCCGGCGTGGTGGAGTCGGCCGCGGCCGCCTGGCGGGCGGACGGCTCCAGCACCTGGCTCGGCGAGGTGCTGGCCGGTGCCGCGCGCTTCCGCGCCGCCCGCGAGACGCTGCTCGCGCAGGCCCAGCAGAGCGATCGCATCGAGGCCGACCGGCTGCAGCGGATCGTGGCGGAAGCCGATCAGGTCGCCGCGGAGCTGGCCAGGGCGGTTCGCTCCCGCGCCTGCACAGGCCTGCCCTACGCGGCGCGGCGCGACCCGTCGGAAGCGGTGCTGGCCCGCGGTGGGCGGCAGGACCTGCCGGAGGCCGTGCGCGGCATCAACCAGGGCCTCGACCGGATCCGGGCCACCGTGGTCCGCCGCGTCGAGACCCCGCTACCGCCGCAGGCGCCCGGAGCGCGCCGGGAACGGCTGATCGGCGCGGTGCGCGCGCACCTGTCGTTCCGGTCGTCGCTGTTCCGGCACTCGATCCGCTGCACGCTCGCGGTCGCCTTCGGCATGGTGATCGTGCTGCTGCTGCGCGATCCTTCGGCGTCCAGCCTGCTGCTCGCGCTGTACGTGGTGCTGCAGCCCGCGGCGCGCGACAGCATGACCGGCGCGCTGGAGCGCACCGGCGGCGCGGTGCTGGGCGTGACCGCGCTGGCCATCCTGATCACCCTGCTGCCCGGTGCTTTCCTGCTGGTGCCGCTGGTGATCGGCGGAATGCTGCTGAGCATGCCGCGGCTGCGCAGCGAGTACCAGACGCTGCTGGGCTGCCTGATCGTGATCACCGTCGTGGATCAGGCGATGCGGCTGGACCGGCCGCTGGTGAACGTCGGGATCAGCTTCGCCGCGAACACCGCGGTCGGCGCGGCCATCGCGCTGATCGTCGGCTACGTCGCGTACCTGGTGCTGCCCAGCAGCATCCTGCCGGACGTCCGGGGCGCGGTGCGCTCGACGGTGTGGTCGGTGTCCGAGCTGCTGCGCAGCGTCCGGGCGGCCGGCCAGGGCGTCGACCTGCCCGCGGCGCTGCAGGCGGCGAACGTGCTGGCGCTGCGGCGCACTCAGGACCTGCTGGGCATGCCCGCGCTGCTGGACGGCACGGGCGAGGAGACCGACGACGACCGCGCGACGCGGGACGCGGCGGTCGCGCTCGACGCCCTGCGCCAGGACGTCGCGACGCTGGCGTTCCGGCCGGAGGCCGAGCAGGCGGTGGCGGTCCCGGCGCTGCGCGCGGTGGACGACCTGCTGGGCGGCAAGGCGACGGCGAAGATCCCGGACGTCCCGGAGAGCAGCGCCCCGGCGACGGAGCTGCTGGCCAGCTCGCTGCTGGAGAACGCCCTGCACGCCCGCCAGGCGATCGACCGCACCTTCGGTTACGACAACCCGTGGAAGAGCTACACGATCTCCTTCGTGCGCCCGGAGCGCCTCCACATCCGCTGAGCCGTCGACGACCGGTCACCCCTTGGTCGAGGCGACCGGTCACCCCTGGTCGAGCGGTCAGCTCCTGTCGGAACGACGGTGCGGCGTCCGCATCCTCCGGCGTGTCGGATACCCGACACGCCGGAGGGGCACGCAACTTCCATTGAAATCAAACGTCCGATTTCCATTGAAATCGCATGGATCCCGACGCTCCGTCGGCGTGTCGGGTCCCGACACGCCGACGGGGTGCGCAACTTCCATTGAAATCGAAGACCTGATTTCCATTGAAATTGCGGAGGTCCCCGGTCGGCGGCGGAAGTCGATGCTGGCGGCGGGGCCGACGGGCGCCGGGTCAGCCCATCGGGCGGCCCGGGCTGGAGGCTTCCGCCCAGAAGCGCTTGGGGATCCGGCCCGCCTGGGACGCCAGGCGCCCCGCTTCGACCGCTGCGCGCATCGCCGACGCCATGCGTTCCGGGTCCTGGGCCCTGGTCACCGCCGTGGCCAGGAGGACCGCCGAGCAGCCCAGCTCCATCGCCAGCGCCGCGTCCGAGGCCGTGCCGATGCCCGCGTCGAGCACGATCGGCACCGAGGCCCGGGAGACGATCATCTCGATGTTGTGCGGGTTCCGGATGCCCAGGCCCGTGCCGATCGGCGAGCCCAGCGGCATCACCGCGGCGCAGCCGGTCTCCTCCAGCTTCAGCGCCAGGACCGGGTCGTCGTTGGTGTAGGCCAGCACCACGAAGCCCTGGTCGACCAGCTGCTCCGCGGCGTCCAGCAGTTCCACCGGGTCGGGCAGCAGGGTGTCGTCGTCGGCGACGACCTCCAGCTTGACCCAGTTCGTCTCCAGCGCCTCGCGCGCCAGCTGCGCGGTCAGCACCGCCTCGGCCGCCGTCCGGCAGCCCGCCGTGTTCGGCAGCGCTTCGATGCCGAGCTTGCGCAGCAGGTCGAGCACGCCGGTGCCGCCACCGGCGTCCGAGCGGCGCATGGCCACGGTGGTCAGCTCGGTTCCGGACGCGATCAGCGCGCGCTCCAGGACCGCGAGGTTCGTCGCCCCTCCGGTCCCGGTGATCAGCCGCGAGCCGAACTCGCGACCGGCGATCAGCAACGGGTCGTCCACGTCATCCTCCTTGCACTGCGGTGAGGACCTCGATAGCGGCACCGGGCCGCAGGTCGGTCCCGGGCCAGCTGCTGCGGGGCACCACCGCTCCGTCCACGGCCACCGCCACGCCCCGTTCGGGAACCCCGAACTCGGCGAGCACCGCGGCGAGCCCGGCGCCGTCGGCGACCTGCTTCGACTGCCCGTTGATCACGACGTGCACTGCTGTCCTCCCCATCGGTTCGGATCGGTGGCCTTGATCAGCGCGTCCGGTTCGTCGCCGCGCAGCAGCGCGAGCACCGCGTCCGCGGTGACCGGCGCGAGCAGGAACCCGCCGCGGTGGTGCGCGGTGGCGGCCAGCACGCCCGGCTCCAGCCAGCCGAGCACCGGCAGGTTGTCGTCGGTGCTCGGGCGCAGCCCGGCCCTGGCCTCGACCAGCTGGTACTCCGCGATGCCCGGCATCACCTGCTCGGCGTCGGCGATCAGGTCGCGCACGCCGCCCAAGGTGACCTCGGTGTCGAAGCCGACCTCGTACTGGGTGGCGCCGAGCACCAGTCCCCCGTCGTCGCGAGGCACCAGGTAGACCGGCCGGCCGTGCACCGGTCCGCGGACGGTTCGGCTCGGCGGTGGCAGCGCGGTGGCCCGCGCGCGCAGCCGCAGGATCTCGCCCTTGACCGGCCGGATCCGGCCGCGCAGCGACGGGTGCAGCGCGCCGGAGTGCGCGCCCGCGGCGATCACCGCCACATCGCACTCCACAGTGGAATCTTCGAGCTCCACCGCGCCCGCGCGGACGGTTCTCGCCGTCGCGGCGACGAATTCCACTCCGGCCGCCGTCGCCGCCGCGCGCAACGCGGCCAGCGCCGAGCGGTTGTCGACCGCGAGATCTCCCGGAACTTCGAGCCCGCCGCGCACCGCGGGCCCCAACGACGGTTCGAGCCGTCGCACCTCGCGACCGGAAAGCCTGGTCACGGTGCGGCCTTGGCGGGACAGGTAGCCGGCCAGCTCGTCCAGCTCGGCGCGATCGGCGCTGTCCACGCCCACCACCAGCGTGCCCTCGCGGCGCAGCCCGGACGGCAGGCCGGACGCGCGGCTGAGCTCGTCGGCGAAACCGGGCCACCGCTCCAGCGACGTGCTGCCCAGCTCCAGCAGCTCCTCCTCGCCGGGCCAGGCCTCGGCGATCGGCGCCAGCATGCCGCCGGCCACGAAGGACGCGCCCGAAGCCGGTTCCGGATCGACCAGCTGCACGCGGTGCCCGGCAGCTGCTGCGCGCCAGGCGACGGACATCCCGATCACTCCGCCGCCGACCACGACGACGTGTGCGGTACGCAATTCAGACACTCCACGCTCCCTGCGCCGGCATGACCCGGATCAGGTTCGACGGTCGGGGCCAACGCCCCCTCTCAGCCCGGCGACCGGGCTCCCGTGCTCACCGCCTTACACCGTACCTGCCGACATCGCCGACTCCGAGCCCCCTTTCGTCCGGGCAGCGGATTCCCTTCCCCGCCGCGAGCGCGAAGCAAGACGAGTAAGGGGCAATCGACTGGAGTTACGCTGTGGGACATGCCTGGAATGGACGGCTTCGGCATTCGCGCCCGCCTCAACGAGGCCCGGCTCTACCTGTGCACCGACGCTCGCACCGAGCGTGGCGATCTCGCGGAGTTCGTGGACGCCGCGCTCGCCGGCGGTGTCGACATCGTGCAGCTGCGGGACAAGCAGCCCGGCGGTGCACCGCTGGAAGCGCGCCACGAGCTGGCGGCGCTGGAGGTGCTGGCCGAGGCGTGCGTCCGGCACGGAGCCCTGCTCGCGGTCAACGACCGCGCCGACGTCGCGCTCGCCGCCGAGGCGGACATCCTGCACCTGGGCCAGGACGACCTGCCGGTGGACATCGCGCGGCGCATCGTCGGCGACCAGATCGCGATCGGCCGCTCCACGCACGACGTGGTGCAGGCCGACGCCGCGGCGGCCGAGCCGGGCGTGGACTACTTCTGCACCGGCCCGGTGTGGACGACGCCGACCAAGCCGGGCCGCGCGGCGGCCGGGCTCGACCTGGTCCAGCACGCGGCGGAGCACCGCGGCCACGGCCGGCCGTGGTTCGCCATCGGCGGCATCGGCCCGGAGAACCTCGACGACGCGCTCAAGGCAGGCGCCGAGCGCGTCGTGGTGGTCCGGGCGATCACCGAGGCCGAAGACCCCCGAGCAGCAGCCCGCGAACTCCGCGACCGCCTCCCCTGACCAGATCGGCGTCGATTTCGACCGTCCCCCCGCGCGACGCGGCCCCCGGTCGAGGACCGGGGGCCGCGCGGGGAGACGGGTCTTACTGGGTGAGCAGTGTCAGGCCGTAGGCCTGCAGGATCGGGTTCACCGGCTGGTAGTAGGTCGTGCCGCCGGAGCTGCAGTTGCCCGAGCCGCCCGAGGTCACGCCCTGGGCCTGGTCGTTGGTGATGAACGAGCCGCCGGAGTCACCCGGCTCGGCGCAGGCGCTGGTGCGGGTCAGCCCGGTCACCGTGCCCTGCGGGTACTGCACGGACTGGTTCTTGGCCTCCAGCGTGCCGCACTGCCAGCCCGTGGTCGAACCCGAGCGGCAGATCGAGGAGCCCTCGGACGCCTCGGTCGAGCCCGCGACGCCGATGGTGGTGCCGTCGTACTTGTTCACCAGCGGCTCCGGGGTGTCGGAGCTGACGCTCACCCAGGCGTAGTCGTTGCCCGGGAAGGTCGAGCCCTCGAAGCGCCCGGTGGGCTGGGAGGTCGTCGCACCGGTCTGGCCGCAGTGCCCGGCGGTCACGAAGCCGCCCTGCACGGAGAAGCCGACCGAGCAACGGCTGCCGCTGCCGATGTAGTAGGCGTTGCCGCCGATCACGGCGTAGGTCTGCGGGTTCTCCAGGGATTCGACGACGCGCACGGCCTCGCTGAGGACACCGGTGGTCTGGACGAACTGGGCCGCCAGAGCCGCCGAGCCGGGCCGGGTGGTGAGGATGACCGAGTTCTCGCTGGCCTTGTGGTACCAGCCCGAGACCGCCTCCGGGGCGTCGGCGCTGCGCGCGTTGAGGCCCGCGATGACGCCGTTGAGCTGCTCAGCGCTGAAGTTGGCCAGCCGCGGCACCGCGCCCGCCGCGCGCACCTCGTCGAAGCGCGCCTGGTCGGTGACCAGCACGACGAGCTTGCCCTGCTGGGCGTCGAAGTACGAGCCGCCGTACGTGCTGCCCAAGGACTGGCTCAGGGTCTGCTCGACCCGAGCGGCCTCGGCTTCCTGGTCGAAACGCTGCAGTGCCTGGTCCCGGGTCAGGCCGAGGTCACGCTGCATCGCGTCGAGCTGGGTCGTCGCCGCCGGGGTCTCCGGCGGAGCGGATCCGGTAGCGGTCGCCGGCATCGTGAGGGCGGCTACCGTTCCGGCTGCCAGCATCACGGACCCGGCCAACCGAGCCGCGAGTCTGCGCTTCATCTGTTGTCTCCCTCTTTGTGAGCTGGATCTCTTCAGCCCCCGTCGCGCTGCCAGTATCAGAGGGCGACTGCGGTCCCACATCCACCTTTTGCCTCAGCATGCGCAAAAACGGCCTGATCGAGGTAGCCCGGCGGCCGTTCGCACCACCCGCGGATTGGTCCGCCGACCAGCCCGGAGTGCCACTTTCGACGGTGGACGGGAAGCGGGAAATATGAAGAACGCTCACAAAAAGTGAAGTGCCGGTCCCGCCCAAGACCAACCGGGCATTCCGGACTCGGAAGCGCGGTGGTCGCGGGCAGAACCGGCACTGTGCACAGCCGGTGGATCACTCCGGCCGGAGCTGCTCCTGGAACTGCTCCGTCGGCGGCGTCGGCCGGTTCGGCTCCTGCGTCCGAGTCGGCTGCTGGGTCGGCGTCTGCTCCGTCGACGGCGACTGGGTCGGCTGCTGGCTCGGTTGCGGGCTCTCCGGCGTCGGCTGCCGGGTCGGCTCCTGCGTCGGCCGGACCTCGGTGGTCGGCACGGGTTCGCGGGTCCGGGTCTGCACCGGCTTCTCGACCTCGTCGGCGGGGGGCGCCACTTCCTTCCGGGGCTCGCGGTCGAGCACCTTGCCGAGCGTGGTGCCGCTCTCGCCGCCGGACAGCGGACGTCCGGTGATCCCCTCGAACCCGGTGACGACCAGCATGCTCAGCACGAACGCGACCGCGCAGGTGGCCGCCGCCATCGCCCAGCGCATCCTCCGCTTGCGCCGGTCGACCGGCGGTGACACCGGGGCTTCGGCCTTCTCCGCGGCCAGCAGCATGGTCGATTCGTCGATCTTCCTGGTGCCCTCGGAATCGACGACCTGCTCACCGCCGGGCCAGTGCATGCCGGACTCGACGCGAATCCGGCGGGTCGCCTCGGACGACAGCAGGCGCGTCGACTCGTCCTGCACCTTCGCCGCGCCACGGGCCTCCGCCGCCAGCTGGCGGGCATGGGCGCGCGTGGCGCGCTTGGCCTTCACCGCAGCGTGCAGCGCCTTTTCCCTGGCGCTCTCGAACGAGCGCTGGTACAGCGCGCCGCCGACGGTGATGATCACGCTCGTCATGGCGGCACCGATGACGGTGCCCGCCACCCCGAGCTTGGAACCCAGGAACGCCGCTGTCACCGACGCGGTGGCCGCCCCCGCGACCTGCGCCGGCTTGATCTCGATCTTCTTGGACTTCTCCTCGTCCGAATCCTTCTCGTCCGGCTCGTCCTGCGGATCCTCTTTCTGCCTGACCATGGCTCCCACGCACTTCGAACGCACTCTCTCCAGAACGGAAAACGGTCGATGGCGCGGCTTTTCTCCTGATCAGCGCGTTTCGTGAGTACCCCCACTCCGCGTAACGGCCTGTCGGCGAAGCCGTCCGCGCTTGTGCAAGCGGCGGCAGCCGCTTCGAGCACGCACGCAAAGTGACCACCCGCGGGTACGGTGGCCCGCCACTGGGTGGCTCTCTGGGCGAGGACGGCGCCTCCGCCGTGTATTCGTTCATGCATCAGGAGGGGCACCCGCAGTCCAGGGAAGCACTCAGGTTCCGCCGAGCGACCACCCCAGCAAACAACCACCTGCAGGTTCCAACGCGGTGGATCAGCTCGGTGGGTTGAGGCGGGCGACGAACTTGTACCGGTCGCCGCGGTAGATCGAGCGCACCCACTCCACCGGGCGGCCCTCGGTGTCGAAGGAGTGCCGGGACAGCAGGAGCATCGGCAGGCCCACCTCCGAGCCCAGCAGCTCGGCTTCCTCCGGGCTGGCCAGCGCGGTCTCTATCGTCTCCTCGGCGTGCCCGAGCTCGACATCGAAGTTCTCGCGCAGCACCTGGTACAGCGAGCCGCCGGACTCCAGCCGGCCGGTCAGGCCGCGGAACCGGCTCAGCGGCAGGTGGGTGGTCTCGATGGCCATCGGCTCGCCGTCGGCCAGCCGCAACCGGCGCAGCCGCAGCACGGTGGCGCTGGGCCGGGTGTCCAGCAGCGTGGCCAGCTCGGGGTCGGCCGGCTCCTCGACGACCTCCAGCAGGCGCGAGGTGGGCTGCCTGCCGTGCGCCCGCATGTCCTCGGTGTAGCTGCTCAGCTGCAGCCGCTGGGCGACCTTCGGCTTGGCCGCGAAGGTGCCCTTGCCCTGCACCCGCAGCAGCCTGCCCTCCACCGTCAGCTCGGCCAGCGCCTGGCGCACGGTGGTGCGGGAGACGTCGAACTCGGCGGCCAGCGACCGCTCGGTGGGGATCGGCGATCCCGGCGGCAGCGAGCGGAGCATGTCCAGCAGATGTTGCTTGAGCCCCCAGTACTTCGGTTCGCGTTGCGCGCGACCCGATGAGTCCGCCCCGCCGGACACGGACGTTTCGAGCATCGTTCCTCCTACCGCCACAACCTTGCCACCCCAGAAGCGCCGTGGTCGTCGCCTCGCCGAAGTCGTCCAGACCTCTTCAGCATGCCCGAACCGAACGGCGCGGCGAGCACCGTCGCCCCATCCGGGCCAGACGGCGATCGACTCCTGAAGCTCAAGCCAGCCTTATGCGTGGGTGAACAGTAACCCCGCGAACCCTTGACATCGGGTGTGCGGCACCACAATCCTCATCGCATTGGTCTACACCAAAAGCTTGCAACTCCGCACTGCGGCGGAGGAAGGGGCGAACATTGAAGGCCTGGAAAGCGCTCGCGGCCACGGCCGCGCTGTCGTTGACGTTAGCCGGATGCGGTGGGGGACCCGGCGCCAGCGACAACACCCTGACGGTCTGGCTGATGGACGGCTCCGCGTCCGACGCGTTGATCGACGAGCTCAACGCCGAGTTCGAGCAGACCCACCCGGGCATGAAGGTGGACTACCAGATCCAGCAGTGGAACGGCATCCAGGACCGCCTGACCACCGCGCTGGCCAGCGACGACCCGCCGGACGTGATCGAGCTCGGGAACAGCCAGAACCCGCAGTTCTCCGCCGAAGGCACGCTGCTCGACCTGACCGCCGACGCCGAAGCGCTGAACAAGTCGCAGTGGGTCCCGGCGCTGGGCGAGTCCGGCGCCTGGGAGGGCAAGCAGTACGGCGTGCCGTTCTACGCCGCCAACCGCGTGGTGGTCTACAACAAGGAGCTGTTCGACAAGGCGGGCATCACCGAGATGCCCACCAACCGCGAGCAGCTGCTGGGCGTCCTCGCCAAGCTGCAGCAGACCCACGGCTCGGACCCCGAGTTCCAGTCGCTCTACCTGCCCGGCCAGTCCTGGTACGCGCTGCTGTCGTTCGTCTGGGACTCCGGCGGTGAGCTCGCGGTGCAGGAGGGCCCGAACTACCAGGGCGCGCTGGACACCGAGCAGGCCCGCGAGGGCATCGCGTTCTACCAGCAGCTGGTCAAGGAATCGGCCACCAAGGCTCCGGCCGACACCGACGAGGCAGAGCCGCAGCAGGCCGAGATCTACGCCAAGGGCAAGACCGCGATGATGATCGCGCTGCCCTGGGAGGTGCAGACCGCCGCCGAGCAGAACCCGCGGATCGCCGAGATCTCCGGCGCCTTCCCCATCCCGTCGAAGTTCCCGGGCAAGACCGCACCGGTGTTCCTCGGCGGCTCGAACCTGGCGATCCCGGCGGGCAGCGCCGACGCCGAGGCCGCCAAGGAGTACCTGAAGCTGCTGACCAGCCAGAAGTACCAGACCAAGATCGCCCAGAGCGGTGTGGTGCCGGGTGCTTCGCAGGACACCAGCGCGCTGGAGTCCAACCCGGTCAGCGCCGCGATGGCGATCGCGTCCAAGGCGGGCAAGGTGCCGCCCGCCGTTCCGCAGTGGGCCGCCGTCGAGTCCGGGCAGAACCCGCTGAAGGACATGATGACGGCGGTGCTGACCGGCCAGAAGACCATCGTGGAGGCCACGGTGGAGGCCAACGACAAGATCGACAAGCTGCTGGCGGCGAAGAACTGATCATGACCGCCACGCACACCCGCCCGGCGCCGGGCACTGCGGGTCAGCCCGCGGTGCCCGGCGCTCGGCGCCGCCCCCGAATATCGGTGTCGCTGCCCTACCTGCTGATGGCGCCCGCGGTGCTGGCCCTGGTCGCGCTGCTCGGCTGGCCCGCGGTGAACGTGATCATCACCAGCTTCCGCAAGCTCGACCTCGGCGAGCTCACCCGCGG